>JBQCCP010000148.1:0-13348 GCA_051962095.1 Rhodanobacteraceae bacterium | reverse complement strand
GGCGACGGCAGCGTGCGCCTCACCGGCGCCAGCAGCCCCGATTACGGCATGGTGATGCTGCACCACTCGCGCCTTGCGCACGGCGACAGCACGATGGAAATGGTCGACCACCTCGACATTCCCGCGCACGGCAGCGTCACGTTCGCGCCGGGCGGTTATCACCTGATGTTGTCGCAGCCGACCCGCAAGATCGAACCGGGCGACCGCGTGAAGGTGACGCTGGAATTCGCCGGCGGCGAAAAGCTTCAGGCGGATTTTTCGGTGCGGCCGGCGAACGCCTCCGGACCCTGAGTGCGCGACACCACGCGGGCACGCCACGCCTCGCGCCGCGCCTTGCGCCCCGGCAGCCGGCCGCGGGCATCGAGCGACAGCCAGTGGCCGAACGCGATGATCGCAGCCCACACGCTCATCATCGCGCCCGGTATCCACAGGATCAGGCCGCCGAGATACTGGTCGGTGGCTGGCGTGATGCCGTTGAACGCGCGCCCGCACAGGCTGAAGATCGGATACAGGTCCTTGCCGGTGAAGGTGATGTAGGCGCCCGCCAGGATCAACGGCACCATCACCAGCATTTCGACCAGGATCCGCATACCGGGCGAGAGTCGCGCGGGCGGCTTCGGTCGGCTGTCGAGGATCAGCCACCAGTACAGCAGCCCGGCCACGATCATGCTCCAGTTCATCACGCGGTAAAGCCGCCAGTCCAGCATCGTGTAGAACACCACCGGCGGCCACAGCCAGAACAGCATCGCGCCCACGAACAGCAACGACGCGATCCACGGATTGAGAAAGAAATTGCCCAGCCCGCGCCACGGCGCGCTGTGACCAAGCGGACGCAGCCAGCGCAACCGCCAGGAGAACGGCAGGCCGCGGCGCAAGACCGGGCCGGGAAACGCCAGCACCACCAGGAACGGGCCGAGGTGCTGCAGGCCGAACTGCTGCAGGCGGTTCACGAAGAACTCGTGCTCGGCGTAGTAGTCGAGGTGGGTATGCAGGCCGACGTAGATGATCAGCAGGCCCAGCCAGAACAGCAGTTGCCGAAACCACGGCGCCGCCGCGGGTGAACGCCGCGCGCCGCGCCAGTACAGCCACACGGCGGCGGCAAAAGCCGCGACCGCGACCGCCGAGGGTTCCCAGGGAATCCACCAGCGCAAGAATGCCTGCAACGCGTTCACGCCATCACCTGCCGCACCGAAACCTGCCGCGCAAGCTTCCGCGGCAACCGCTTATCTCAACACAACCCGCCGTCACCCGCCAGCCTGCCGCTCCGCTTCGCGGCCGGTCATCGCATCCACGAACGACGGGACGTCGGCGGCCGGCAGCGGCCGCGCATACAGGTAACCCTGCAGCAGGTCGCAGCCGAATTCCCGCAGCAGCTGCTGCTGTTCCAGGCTTTCGACGCCTTCGGCTACCACCTGCAGCCCGAGGCTGCGCCCCAACGCGATGATCGACCGCACGATCGCGCGATCGCCGACCTCTGTCATCAGGTTGCGGACGAAGGTGCGGTCGATCTTGATCTGGTCGACGGTCAGGTTCTTCAGCGATTCGAGATTGGAATAGCCGGTGCCGAAATCGTCCACCGACACCCGGATCCCGCTGGCGGTCAGGCCTTCCAGCACCGGCAAGCCGCCTTTCACGTCCTGCACCAGGTGCCGCTCGGTGATTTCCAGCACCAGGTCGTCGTTGACCACGCCGTGTTTCTTCATCGCGCCAGTCAGGTGCTGCTGGAACTTGCCCGCCACCCGCAACTGCAGGCCGGACACGTTGATCGCCACGTAGAACGGCGGCAGGTCCCCGCGCTTCCACGCCGCCACCTGCCGGCACACTTCGTTGACCACCCACGCGCCGATCGGTTCGATCAGCCGCGACTCCTCGGCCAGGCTGATGAAGGTGGACGGCCCCACCACGCCCATGCCGGGCCGGTTCCAGTACAGCAGCGCCTCGAAACCGGACACGCGCCACGCGCGCACGTCCACGATCGGCTGGAAGCGCAACGTGAACTGCGAACGCACGATCGCGACCCTGAGCGCCGCCTGCATGTCGTGGCGCCAGCTCACCGCTTCGCCCATCCATGGCTGGAAGCGCATTACGGCATTGCCGCCCTCCTCCTTGGCGCGGAACAGCGCGGTATCCGCCTCGCGCACCAGGTTTTCGGCGTCCTGCGCATCGTCGGGAAACATGCTGAAGCCTGCGCTGGCCGCGATGTCCAGCAGCCGGCCTTCGATCTCGACCGGCCTGCAGAGCTGCTCCATCAACTGCCCCGTCAGCACCTCGGCGGCGGCGGCGTCGGTGTTGGGCATCAGCAGCAGGAATTCGTCGCCGCCGAAACGGCACAGGATGTCGTCCTCGCGCATGTGCTGGCCGAGCCGCTGCGCCGCCGCGCAGATCACGTCGTCGCCCACACTGTGGCCGGCGGTGTCGTTGATCTCCTTGAAATTGTCGAGATCGAAGAACACCACCGCGACCGGCTGCCCGGCGTAGCGCGCCTTCGCCAGCGCCTGCTCGAACTGGCCGCGCAGGTGCGTGCGGTTGGGCAGCCCGGTCAGCGAATCGAAATACGCGAGGTGGCGGATGCGCGCCTGCGCATACCGGAGTTCCGCGGTATCGATGCAGACGTGGATGCGGAACAGCACCTCGCCCGCGGCGTCGCGCACCGCTTCGGTGGAAGTCTCAAGCGCCCTGGCCTCGCCGTTGTGCAGCCGCCACGCCACCTCGCCGCTCCACGAACCGCCGTCGCGCAGCGCCTGCTCGCGCGCGCGCACCGCGTCGGAATCGATCTGCACGTCGCGCAGCAGGCGTCCGGTCAGTTCTTCCTGGGTGTAGCCGGTCATGCCGAGGAAGGCGCGGTTCACCGACAGTATCCGGTCGTGCGCATCGCTGATCACGATGCCGTCGCTGCCGGACTCGAAGACGCTGGCGGCGATCTGCAGCTGACGCTCGTTGCCGATCTGCTCAGTGATGTCGGTATACGAACCGGCCATCCGCACCGGCGTGCCGTCCGGGGCATAGCTGGCCACGCTGCGCGCGAGGATCGTCAGCACCCGGCCATCGCGCGTGCGCATGCGCATCACCCGGCGCAACTGGTCGGTGCGGTGCGCCTGCATGTGTTCGTACAGGGCCGCGCGCGCGCCCGAATGGTCCTCGGGCAGCATGATGCGTTCGAGGTCCGCCGGGCTGTTCAACTCGGTGTCGTCGTAGCCCAGCATCTGGTAAACACGCGGCGAGAAGAAGATCTTGCCGTTGGAGATGTCGAAATCGAAGATGCCGTCGTTGGCGCCCTCGGCTACCAGCCGGTAGCGCTCGCGGCTGGTCTGCAGTTCGCGCGTGATACGGCGCTGGCGGCGCAGCAAAACCGCGGCGAGCACGACGCTGGTCAATGCCGCGAGGATCGCGATGACAAGCAGAATCCCGTTCACACGCTGCCACGCCCTCTTGCGAGCCACGGCCGCGACGGACCCGATTCTGGCTGCCCGCCGACACGCACCCTACCCCTGCGCGCGTCGTCCAGCTTACCCGATTCGTTCGAGCACGTAACCGCCGACATGGACCACCGGGGCGGCCAGCCAGTGGTCCGCCAGAAGAAAACCGAACAGTGCGATCAGGTACACGATGGAGTAGCCGAACGCGCTCATCGCGAAGCGTTCGTCCGGCGGCCGCATCAACCGGATCGCGTAATAGAGATAGGCGATGCCCAGCACGGCCGCGCCGCCGAGATACACCAGCCCGCTCATGCCGGTGAGGTACGGCAACAGGCTGACCAGCACCAGCAGGATCGTGTAGAACAACACGTGCCAGCGCGTGTATTCGACGCCGTACACCACCGGCAGCATCGGAATGCAGGCGCGGCGGTAATCCTCGCGGCGGAAGATCGCCAGCGACCAGAAGTGCGGCGGCGTCCAGGCGAACACGATCAGCACCAGCAGCAGGCCGTACGCCCAGTCGCTGGGCAACTGCATGCCGGTGACCGCGGCCCAGCCGAGCAGCGGCGGGATCGCGCCGGCCAGCCCGCCGATCACGATGTTCTGCGGCGTCGCGCGCTTCAGGAACGCGGTGTAGATCACCGCGTAGCCGATCAGGCCGATGAAGGTAAGCAGCGCGGTCAGCCCATTCACCAGCAGGCCCAGGACAAGCATCGAGGCCACGCCCAGCACCAGCGCAAAGCCCAGCACCTGCCGGGTGGTGAGGGTGCCGGTGACCAGCGGGCGGTGCGCGGTGCGCGCCATCACCCGGTCGATGCGCTGGTCGATCAACTGGTTCAGCGCCGCCGCCGAAGACGATGCCATCCAGATCCCCAGCGTGCCGAATACCAATGCCCGCCACGGCGGAATGCCCGGCGCGGCGAGGAACATGCCGATCAACGCCGTGAACACCAACAGCGCGACGATGCGCGGCTTGGTGGCGGCGAGGTATTGGCCGGCGAGCGAAGGCCGGCGCGGCGCCACACGGCGGGCGGTCCCCGCGGCGAGGGGCGCCGTCCGCCCTGCCTGGTTGATGCTGGTATCCATCATGACATTGTAAAGGTTCCGCCCGCAGCGGCTGCCGATGCTTCCCGCCCGAAGCGGCCATCGTGGAAAATCAGGCCAGGGAATCCCTTCTGGTGTTCATGACCCGAAGACATTCGCGGTCGCCGCGACTTCCGGCGGTGTAGCGATTAAGGACGAGCGCACGGATTGCGCACGCACAAGCGTCGCCACCAGCACGAACAGCAGTAGCGCAGCCCCGCCGGTGTGCGCGACCGCAATCGGCAGCGGCAGTCCCAGCGTCACATTGCTGATTCCCAGCGCCACCTGCAGCAACAGCAACAACGCCAGCAGGATCCCGTGCCAGCGCAACCCCGCGCGACCCGCGCGATGCGCCAGCCACAGCAGGTATACGAACACCACCACGGCGCCGAACCGATGCACCATCTGGATCGCGGTGCGCGCGGCGGCGTCCAGGATGCCACCCTGGTAATCCACGCCGATCCCGCGCCACAGGATGAAGCCCTGGTGGAAATCCATCGCGGGCCACCACTGCCCGAGGCAGGTCGGGAATGCCGAGCCGCCGATCCCGCAGGATAGCGCCGCGTAATTCGACGAGGTCCAGCCGCCGAGGAAGATCTGGCAGGCCAGCAGGACCAGGCCCACGACCGCTGCATGGACCAACGATCGTTCGCGGCTGGAAAACGTCGAATGAATCGGCAGTGCATCGCCCGCCCCTCGCCTTTCGCCGGTCGAGGCTCCTTCAACAACCTTGGAAGCGAGTGAAAGCCTGCACGCCACCCACGCCAGCAGGCCGAAGGTCGCCATGCCGCCCAGCAGGTGCCCCGACACCACGATGGGTTTCAACAGCCACGTCACGGTCCACATGCCGAGCAAGGCCTGGAAGCACACCACCGCCAACGCCAGCACCGCGATGCGCCGCCAGCCCGCGTGCCGCCAGAAGATCGCGACGCCCAGCAGCAAAGCTTCGCCGAGCGCCGCGACCACGCTGGATGAAACGTAGTCCTTCGCCATGTACAACGGAATGCCGATGCCTATCAGCACCACCGCCGCGATCACCTGCGCGAGCCGCCGCTTCGTCGCGAACGTCGCCACCAGCGCCTCGACCAGCACCAGCACGCCCAGCGTGCCGGCGAGGAAGCGATGGCTCTGCTCGCGCCAGGCCTTGTGGGTTTCGACCGGACGGTTCGGGAAGGCCTTGTCCGCCTTCGCGACCGCAGCGGGTTTCACCGGCCAGGTGATGCGCCCGTAGCAGGTCGGCCAGTCCGGGCACGACAGCCCCGCGTTGGACAGCCGCACGAACGCGCCGAACACGATCACGCAGAACGCGAACGCGCACGCGATCCAGGCCAGCGTGCGCAGCGAAAAAGAGGACGCCTGCATCAGTGCACCACCTTCTTGAGATCCCGGCGCAGGCCTTCCGCATCGAAGTTGGCCGCGTAACGAGTCAACGCCATGCCGGTCGGCGTGACCAGCACCGCGCTCACCGAATCCGGCGCACTGGCGCGGAAATCCTCCAGCTCGTGCGAATCGGTGGTCGCGAGCGTCCATACATTGTCGAAGCCCTTGGCCACGTCACCGGCGGGCGGTGCGCCGAGGTACAGCAGGTGCAGCTTGTCGGCATGCTGGCCCAGCGTGATCTGTGCGCGATGGACCAGGTCGAGCTGGCGCAGGCAATGGTCGGCGCAGTCCGGCCCCGGCAAGGCGACCAGCGTCCACACCGCCTCGCGATTGCTGAAGGCATACGCCTTCCCGTCCGTGATCTGCACGGGGACGCTCGCGAGGTCGCGCTCCGGCTGGATACGTTGGCCGTAGCTGCGGCCGTGTGGTGCCCAGCCCGCCAACGCCAGGCCCAGCATCACGATCACCGGCACCACGAAAACCGCCACGATCAGTCCGGCCTGCAAGCGGCGTCGGTTGCGCAAATTCATGATGAAACCTCAAGCTCGATGTGTGTGTGAAAGTCAGCAGGTCTGCCCCGTCGAGGAGCACCATCGCGCAGCGATGGTTTTGGAAATCGGAGGCTAATGCTCGTCGGTTGCGGCTTCATCGTGCCTGACACGATGCAGCACGAAAAACATCACGATCGCGGCGATCGCGAAACTGAACCACTGCAGCGCATAGGCACGATGCCGCGCCGGCAGCATCACGTTGGCCGTCCAGCTCCGGATATAGGCGCTGTGCGGATCGGGATCGGTCAACAGCACGTGCGGATAAACCGTGGTGTGCAGGTCGGCCGCGATCTGCTGCGGATCGATCCAGGTCACCAGCTTGGGCCACGTCTTCTCGCGCAGCAGCGGATTGCCGCCAAGCTTCAGGCCCGGCAGCGGCGGCGGCGCATAGATGCCGGTGAGCGTGACCGGATGATCCGGAATCGGCGGGATGTCGGGAAGCGTGGTCGAGTCCGCGCCCATCTTGGTCAGGAACCCGAGGTTCACCAGCAGCGTTTGCGCCGAGGCTTCCGGCAGGAATGGCACGAACACCATCACCCCCAGCCGACCCGAACGCATCTGGTCGTCCAGCAGGTAGACGCGGTCGCCTTCCAGTCGTCCCGTGACCGAAACATGCGGATAGGCATTTGGCTCGTGGTCCGCGCCTGCATTGGAGAGGCTCACCAGCGGCGCGGCCGCGGCATCGTGAAACCGCGCCAGCACGGTTTCCTTGTATGCCGCGCGGCGGAGCTGCCACATGCCCAGCGCGCAGAACACCGCCACGCCAAAGACGGTCAGCAACACCGCGAACGGGCCGGGGCGCCGCAACCGCATCATGCCGCACGCCCCGCCGGCCCGGCTCGCCGCAACGCTATACTCGATCTTTCCGCCCGCGCGAATCCCATGTCATTCACCACCATCTACAAGGTCATTCTGGTCATCGTGTTTCTGGTGGTGATTTTCGAATTGGGCCAGGCGTTGTATTTCATGATGACCGACCGCACCGGCAGCAACCGGACGGTATGGGCGTTGACGCGGCGCGTCGCGTTCTCGTTGCTGCTGTTCGCGCTGATCGTGATCGGCATCGTGACCGGCGTGCTGCATCCGCACGGCGTGTACGTGCGCTGAGGACGCGGACCGAAACCGGAATTATCGCAAACTCTGGCCACCCCTGCGCGCCGCTACCGGGAAGGCTGGGCCCCGGACACCTTGTCGGCCGGCGAGCCCTCCGGCGCAACCAGGCCAAACTTGGCGGCGCGCGCGTCGATCTCCTTGTCGAGCGAACGCGCGGTTGTCAGCTCGGCGTTGCCGGCGTCGGTCTGTCCGCCGTGCAATTCCGCCAATCCAAGGCCGTAGTGCGACCATGCTGAATCTGGCGACTTCGCGAGGGCCTGCTGGTAGGTCCTGGTCGATTCCGCGTAATTGCCCATCCGCAGGTACACCATGCCCAGGCTGTCCAGATAAGCCGCGCGGTCACCGTCGCGTTTGATGGCCTCGCGGCAATCATGCAGCGCGTCCTTCAGCGCCTGGTTGTCCAACACGCGCGCCCAGCAGCGCTCGTTCAGCGCACTGCCGAGCGAAGCGTCGTCCTCATGTGCGCGAATCCACGCATCCAGCAAAGGCACGGCGCTGGCCGGCTGATCGATGGCGATATACAGCGAAGCAATGGAACGGGATTGCATCGAACCGGCCGGCGCGAGCTTTTGCGCCGCGGCGATATCCGCCGCGGCGCCGGCTTCGTCCTTTTTCCTGTAACGCAGCTCGGCGCGCAGCAGCCGTGCATCGAGATTTTTCGGATCGAGAGCCAAGGCCTTGTCCAGGTCGTCCAACGCCGCGTCGGGCTTTTTCTGGGCGAGCAGGATGCGGGCACGTATCAAATGATCGTCTGCACTGCCCGGATCCAGCCGGATGGCCGCATCCAGATCGGAAAGCGCGTTCGCGAGTTCGCCGCGAGCCCGACGCGCCTGGCCGCGCAACACATAATCGGCCGCGGTCTTCGGTTCGTCCGCCGCGTTCGCCGCGGCAGCGGCCGACTCATGCGCTCCAATCGATTCGGTATCCAGCGAGAACACCCGGCCGCCGTTGTACGTGAAATAGAGCTTGCGCTGGTTGTTGGCGATGTACATGTGATGGGCCAGCATGAAATCGACGCCCAGGATCATGTCGATCGAGCCATCGCCGAAATTGCCGTCCATCACCAGCATCTCGCTGTGCTGGATCGTTTCGGTGCCGACCGAGAACGTGTCGATCGGCACGATCCACGATTGGTACGTCCTGGCGCCGATGCCGTGGACCGGGCCACCCGCCTTCACTCCCGGTCCATGCAGGTCGATGCCCACGCGTTCGGCGGCCCGCCGGTCGAGCAGGGTGGCGACGGCACCGCTGTCCAGCAAGGCGCGGACCGTTTTGCCGTCGATCGTCACGTCGACGAAACTGCGCCGGTCGTTCAAATTGACGGAAGGATGCAGGTCGGCAACGTTGTAGGTGCCGCCGCCCTTTACCCAGTAAGCCAGCGCCGACTTGCGGCAGCCCTCCGGCTTGAACAGCGTCACCTTGCCTTGCGCGAGGTCGATTTCAAGATCCGCGAAATCGAGCAGGTTGGCGCCCAGCCACGCCTGGCCTGCATCCGACCCGCCGACCGCGAAGTCGACGCGGTGCAAATCCGTATCGAGGATGCCGAGATCCTTGATCCGGGTCACTTCCGCCACGGCCGAGCCGCCGATTCCGCCCATCCGGAACCCGAATGGCGCGGGGAAAACCTTCAATCCCAGCGCATCGGCATTGGCGTGCGACATGAAGCTGAAGAAGGCGCCGGTGTCGATCGCGAAGCGCGTCACCGCGCCGTTGACCTTGACGAGCGTGGTCGGCCGCTCGCCCATCATCTCCACGGACAGCGTGCCGTATTTGGCCAGCGTGCACTCGGCTCGCACGGGACCCACGCACACGAGCAGTGCGCAGGCGCCTAGCCAAAGCCATCGTGACGCTCCGCGTTCCATCGAGCCCCCGCGCCGCAGGCGGCGTGCCCTGGTTCAACGAGAGACTATCTCACCGTGCCGAGCGACCCGCACGAAGGTGAAACGGACCGCGGCATGAAACTACAGGATGTACACGAACAGGAACAGGCACAGCCAGACCACGTCCACGAAGTGCCAGTACCACGACACCGCCTCGAAACCGAAATGATGTTCGCGGCTGAAGTGCCCGCGCACGCAACGGAACCACATCACGATCAGCATGATGGTGCCCAGCGTGACGTGCAGCCCGTGAAAACCGGTGAGGATGTAGAACGTCGCCCCGTAGATGCCGCTGTGCAGCGTCATGTTGAGGTGCACGTACGACTCCCAGTACTCGTACGCCTGGCAGCACAGGAAGGTCGCGCCCAGCAGGATCGTCAGGCCGAGAAAGCCAATGAGGCGTCGGCGATGGCCTGCGCGCAAGGCATGGTGCGCAATCGTCACGGTGACGGACGAGGACAACAACAGCAGCGTGTTGAGCAGCGGGATGCCCCACGGCGAGCCGGTAATGAACGAGCCGCCCACCGCTTCCGGACCGTTGGTCGGCCATGCCGCCGAGAATCCCTGCCAGATGTAGCCGTTGGTCAGCGCGCCCTTGTCGCCGAGGCCGCCCAGCCACGGCACCACGAAGGTGCGGATGTAGAACAGTCCGCCGAAGAAGGCCGCAAAGAAGAAGATTTCGGAGACGATGAACCACATCATCCCCATCCGGAACGAGGTATCCACCTGGTTGTTGAAGGTGCCCTTCAGCGACTCGCGGATCACGCTGCCGAACCATCCGAACATCATGCCGATGATCGTGATCGCGCCGATCGCGAAGACGATCTGGCCCGAGGTGACGCGCCCGTTCAACCAGTTCGCCAGCCCGACCATGAACAGGAACATGCCGATCGTGGCAATGATCGGCCAGCGGCTCTTGTGCGGGACGTAGTAGACGTTGGCGTCGGGTTGGCTCATGGGGCGGTTCCGGTTGGGCTGCGTAACGGTATTGGATCAGTGCGGAATGTGCGAGAGATGCCCTTCCACCAGGCTGGCGAGGAAGAACGCGAACGCGAGCGCGCCGATGATCCACGCGGTGCGGCGCGCACCGGCCTTGCGATGCGCTTCGGCCGCTGCCACCACGCGATCGTGCGAAGCATCAATATCCGGTTTTGATTGTTCGCTCACTCGTTCGCCGCGTCGAAGTTTGCTGTTGTGAAAAGTCAGGCCATGGATGGCCGGGGTAGTGTTTGTGACTTGGCTCACGTCGCCATCCTCGACATCGCCTACAACAGCGGTCATGGATGACCGCAAAAACTCAGTGACTGACGTCCCCGTGCGCGAGCTGGCTGTCATCGATCACCGGCGGCACCGTGAAGCTGTGGTGCGGCGCGGGCGACGGCAGCGTCCACTCCAGACCGTAGGCGTGTTCCCAGACCCTCGAGGTCGCCTTGGCCTTGGCGAAGAACACGCAGTGGATCACCACGCCCAGGAAAATGAGCTGGGTCGCGCCGAACCAGAACCCGCCGATCGAGGACACCATGTTCCAGTCGGCGAACGCCACGTTGTAGTCGGGGATGCGGCGCGGCATGCCGGCGAGACCGAGGAAGTGCTGCGGAAAGAACAGCACGTTCACCGAGATCGCCGAAGACCAGAAGTGCAGCTTGGACCAGAAGTTCGAATACATGTGGCCCGACCACTTCGGCAACCAGTAGTACACCGCGCCGATGATCGAGAACAGCGCGCCGCCGACCAGCACGTAATGGAAGTGCGCGACGATGAAGTAGGTCTGGTTGTACTGGAAGTCCGCCGGCACCAGCGCCATCATCACGCCGGAGAAACCGCCGATCGAGAACAGCACGATGAAGGCGATCGCCCACAGCATCGGCACCTCGAAGCTGAGCGAGCCCTTCCACATCGTGGTGACCCAGTTGAAGATCTTCACGCCGGTCGGCACCGCGATCAGCATGGTCGAATACATGAAGAACACCTCGGCGCCCAGCGGCAGGCCGACGGTGAACATGTGGTGCGACCACACGATGAACGACAGGAACGCGATGCACGCGATCGCGTACACCATTGCCTTGTAGCCGAACAGCGGCTTGCGCGAGAAGGTAGGCACGATTTCCGAAATGATCCCGAACGCCGGCAGGATCATGATGTACACCTCGGGATGCCCGAAGAACCAGAACACGTGCTGGTACATCACCGGATCGCCGCCCGCCGCGGCGTTGAAGAAGTTGGTGCCGAAGTAGCGGTCGAACAGCATCATCGTGACCGCGCCGGCCAGCACCGGCATCACCGCGATCACCAGGAACGAGGTGATCAGCCACGACCAGCAGAACATCGGCATCTTCAGGAGATCGAGGCCCGGCGCGCGCAGGTTCAGGATCGTCGCGATGATGTTGATCGAACCCAGGATCGACGAGATGCCCATCAGGTGGATCGCGAAGACCATGAACGCGATCGACTCGCCGCCCTGCAGCACCAGCGGCGGATACATCGTCCAGCCCGCGGCCGGTGCGCCGCCCGGCATGAAGAACGTGGAGAGCAGCAGCACGAACGCGAACGGCAGGATCCAGAACGACAGGTTGTTGAGTCGCGGCAGCGCCATGTCGGGCGCGCCGATCTGCATCGGGATCATCCAGTTCGCGAGGCCCACGAACGACGGCATGATCACGCCGAAGATCATCACCAGCCCGTGCATCGAGGTGAGTTCGTTGAAGAAGTAGGGCTGCATCAACTGCATGCCCGGCTCGAACAGCTCGGCACGGATCAGCATCGCCATGCTGCCGCCCACGAACAGCATCAGGAACGAGAACGACAGGTACAGCGTCCCGATGTCCTTGTGGTTGGTGGACATGAACCAGCGCTCGAAGAAGCTCTGGTGGTGTTCCTCGTGATGGATGGCCTGCGCGGTGCTGGACATGGTGCGAATTCCTCTAAGCAAAGCCTAGTTAACCTGATCGATTTTCGTTCTGCCTGCAGCGCCATACTTCCACAACCCCTGAAACCATTGCCTGCAATGGTTTCCGCCCCCTTGACTCAAGGAAGCCAAGAGCAACAATCGAGGCGTTGAGGCTGCGTTCACCCTTGGATCAACCCTTGGGTGGGACCGGCTGCTGCGGTTCCACCTGCGCGGTCCGCGCGGCCTTGTCGAGCGTCGCTGCGTTTTCCTGGGCGGTCAGCCAGGCGTTGAATTCCTCGCGCGGCAACACCTTCACCACCACCGGCATCGCGCTGTGGTCCTGGCCGCACAGCACGTAGCACTGGCCGCGGTAGATGCCCGGCTTGTCGACCTTGGCCCAGGTGTCGTTCATGATGCCGGGGATCGCATCGCGCTTGGCCGCGAAATCGGGCACCCACCAGCCGTGGATCACGTCGCCGCCCGTGATCAGGAAACGCACCTTGACGCCGGCCGGGATCACCAGCGGATGGGTCACGTTGAGCAGATAGTCGTTGCTGCCGTCGGGCGCCTTGATGCTGTACGGGCTGATGCCCGAATCGAGCTGGCGCGCGGCGTTGCTGTCCCATGCAAGGCGCGAATAGATGGTCGGCACCTTGGTGACGGGCTTGCCGTCGTAGCTCACGTAGTCGTAGCGCCACAGCCACTGGTAGCCGGTGACCTTCACGGTCATCTGCGACTCGGTGGCGTTGTACATCTCGCGCGTCAGGATCGTCGCGGGCGCGGCGAGGCCGATCAGGATCAGCACCGGCACCACCGTCCAGCCGATTTCCAGCAGCGTGTTGTGGCTCCAGGTTTCGGCCACCGCGCCTTTCGACCGGCGGAAACGGATGATCGCGATGAACATCGCGCCGAACACCAGCACGCCCAGCGCCACGCATACCCACAGCGCGGCCATGTGCAAGTCCCAGATCTGGTGCGACACGGGCGTCACGCCCTTGTCCAGGTTCATCTGCCACGGAACCGGGTTGGCGGCGGCGG
>JBQCCP010000147.1:0-6482 GCA_051962095.1 Rhodanobacteraceae bacterium | reverse complement strand
AAGCCCAGCGCGATCATGGTCATCGCCGACAAGGCGAAGCAGCTCAAGGCCGAGGGCAAGGACGTCGTCAACTTCTCGATCGGCGTGCCGAATTTCCTTCCGGGCGATCATGTGTATCAGGCGGTGCGCGACTGGACAGCGCGGGACAGCGGCGCTTACGGCACCAACCGCGGTGCGCCCGCGCTGCTCGATGCCATCGTGTCGCATTTCAAGCAGAGCGGTCTGGACGGCTATACGCGCAACAACGTCACGGTAGGCATCGGCGCCAAGCAGGTGCTGTACAACCTGTGCGAGGCGCTGCTGGACGAGGGCGACGAGATCGCGTTTCCGTCGCCGTACTGGACCAGTTACGTCGACATCGCCGAAATCCTCGGCGCGAAGATCAGCATCCTGGAATGCCCGCCGGAGCAGAACTACAAGCTGACGCCAGCACAGCTCGACAAGGCGCTGGCTTCCAGGCCGAAGGTGTTCTTGTTCAACAATCCGTCCAATCCGACCGGTATGGTGTACAGCCGCGACGAGATCGCAGCACTGGCCGAGGTGCTGGTGAAGCATCCGGAAACCTGGATCATCACGGACGACATCTACAACCGGCTGGTGTTCGACGGCATCGGCTACCACAACTTCGTGCAGTTCAAGCCGGAACTGCGCGAGCGCACCTTCATCATGGATTCGCTGTCCAAGACCTACGGCATGCCGGGCTGGCGCGTGGGTTTCGTCGCGGGTCCGGAAGCCGGCGTGAAAGCACTGGTGACGCTGAATTCCAACCACATCACCTGCCTGCCGGAAATCACCGAAGTCGCCGCTATCGCGGCCTTGACCGGCCCCCAAGCCGTTCCGTCCGCCAAGCGCGACGAGTTTTCCAAGCGTCGCGATGAAGTCGTCAACGCGCTGCTCGCGATTCCCGGCGTGAAGTGTCCGCGTCCGCAGGGCGCGTTCTACGCGTTCCCGGACATTTCGGTGGCGTTCGGCAAGTCGCACAACGGCAAGCCGATCGAGAACGACATCGATTTCTGCAGGTCGTTGCTGGAAGACAAGTTCGTTGCCACGGTGCCGGGTTCGGCATTCGGCGAACCGCGTTCCTTGCGGATTTCCTATACCTGCGCGCCCGAGCAGTTGCAGAAGGGGCTCGCGCGCATCCAGTCGTTCTTCGCCGAATTGAGCGACGCGCAAGTCGAGCGCGCCCGCGCCGCCGGCGCCTGAGCGATTGTCGACGTTGCCGCGCATCGCGTCGCCACGCGATGGATTGTGCCTGTCCGTTGTTCCATTGATGGAGTCGTACGCATGAAAACCCCCGTTCGCGTTGCCGTCACCGGCGCCGCCGGCCAGATCGGTTACGCCCTGCTGTTCCGCATCGCCGCCGGCGACATGCTGGGTCCCGACCAGCCGGTGATCCTGCACCTGCTGGAAATCACGCCGGCGCTGCCCGCGTTGAACGGCGTGGTGATGGAACTCGACGACTGCGCATTCCCGCTGCTGGCCGGCGTGGTCGCGACCGACGACGCCAACGTCGCCTTCAAGGATGTCGATTACGCGCTGCTGGTCGGCGCGCGTCCGCGCGGCCCCGGCATGGAGCGCAAGGATCTGCTGTCCGCCAACGGCGCGATCTTCGGCCCGCAGGGCAAGGCGCTGAACGCGCACGCCAAGCGCGACGTGAAGGTGCTGGTAGTCGGCAACCCGGCCAACACCAACGCGCTGATCGCGCAGGCCAACGCGCCCGACCTCGATCCGAAGTGTTTCACCGCAATGGTGCGTCTCGACCACAACCGTGCCAAGGCGCAGCTTGCCGCCAAGGCCGGTGCGCACAACACCGATGTCCAGAAGATGATCATCTGGGGCAATCATTCGTCGACCCAATACCCCGACCTCCACCATGCGACGGTGAAGGGCAAGCCAGCCATGTCGCTGGTGGACCAGGCGTGGTACGAGAAGGAATTCATCCCGACCGTGCAGCAGCGCGGCGCTGCGATCATCAAGGCGCGCGGTGCGTCGTCGGCCGCGTCCGCCGCGTCGGCCGCGATCGACCACATGCATTCGTGGGCACTCGGCACCGCCGAGGGCGACTGGGTGTCGATGGGCATTCTGTCGGACGGTTCCTACGGCATCAAGCCCGGCGTGATCTACGGCTATCCCGTCACCTGCAGGGACGGCAAGTACGAAATCGTGCAGGGCCTCGAGATCAACGCCTTCTCGCGTGCGCGCATGGACGCCACCGACAAGGAACTGCGCGAGGAGCGCGCGAGCGTCGAATCGTTGCTCGGTTGATACGGCAACACCGATGAACAAAGAGGGCGGCCGCATGGCCGCCCTTCTCATTGCGCGTTGTGGATCAGCGACCGCGCACCGGCGTCGCCCGGAACGCGTGCACTTCTCCCGACCGGGTGTCGACAGCGAAACCGACGATCTCGCCTGCGTCGTCGATGTTCATCGCGGTCAGCAGGTACAGCGGCGTCGATCCTCCGATCAGATCGTCGAGGTCCGCGGCCGCGCCGCCGCCGCGCCAGATCACGTCGTGGATCGTCGAACGGCAGCGTGCCCGAAGCGCCCACCACGTCGCCCCAATCATTGATGGCGAGGGCGGCGCTGTGCGGATGGCCCGCGACGGTTCGAGCGCGCGCATCTTCGTGGCGCGGGTCCAGATGAAGGTGCGGCTCGTCTGGTTGCAGCGCCGCTACAACACGCGGCTGCACGCCTTCCTTACCGCGCAGCCGGGCGAAGCGGGTGCCCTGGCGGCGAAGTGATGGGACGGCCGCAAATGGCGACGCGCTCCTTTCGTCAGGGATCGGGCGCATCGCCTGCACCGCCGGGTTATCTGCCGGATTTTTCCTCGGTCCGGTGTCCGTCCCCATCGCCGCCATCCACGCGCTCTGCGTGCGCGGAGGGCCGGATGCCTTCCCCGAACCGACAGGCATACACCTGCGTCGCCTGGGCACCGAGGAACAGGATCAATGCGCTGTAGTACACCCACACCACGATCAGGATCAATGAACCGGCAGCGCCTG
Organism: Rhodanobacteraceae bacterium; assembly: GCA_051962095.1. Classification (GTDB taxonomy): domain Bacteria; phylum Pseudomonadota; class Gammaproteobacteria; order Xanthomonadales; family Rhodanobacteraceae; genus 66-474. The sequence goes on along the minus strand of JBQCCP010000147.1, from coordinate 3,480 downwards.
CCGAGCTGTAACGCAGGTGCGCAAGATAGACGCCCAATCCGTATTTGCCAATGGTGAACAGCACACCCGTGATCAGTGCACCGACCAGCACCTCGCGCCACTCGATTTCCGCATCGGGCACGTACTTGAACAGCAGCGCGATCACGCCGACCACGACCGCGAACGACACCAGCGCATACACCACGCGCAGCACGATGCCCGCGCCGGGAAAAAGGTGCGAGACGTAATGCGCCGCACCCGCGAGCGCGACGCTGATCGCCATCGACACCAGCAGCACGAAGGCCATCCCCAGCACGATCGCCAGCGCCAGCAGCCGCGAGCCGAGCAGGCGCCAGATCATGCTGCGGTCCGAGGTGGCGCGCACGCCCCAGATCTGGTTGAGCGCGGTCTGCAGGTGCGCGAACACCGTGGTGGCGCCGATCACCAGCACGGCGGTGCCGATGATCGTGGAAATGACGCCGGCATGATGGTTGCCGGCCTGGGTCATCAGCGCGCGCACCACGTCGGATTCCTGCGAGCCCATCATCGAACCGACGTACTGCAGCACGTGTTCGCGCGCCGCGGCCTGGCCGAATACCAGGCCGGCAAGCCCGGTCAGCAACAGCAGCAGCGGCGCCATCGACAGCAGCGTGTAGTAACTCAAGGCGGCGGCGAGCTGGAAAGGCTTGTTCGCGAAGAATTCCGCGAACACGGCCCTGGTCGCTTTCGAGATCGTCCTGAACAACATGCTTCCTGCCGGCGCAAAGCTGTCGAACGGACAGCATGCCATCCCTGCCATTGCGAAGTGTCATCGCCGCGTGTACGGCGGCCAGCGGACGTGGGCATGGGTTAAAATAGCGGCTTTGCCGGAGGCTGCATGAGCGAACCTCATTCCGCGGGCGCCCGCTTTCGCGCTGCGCTCGCCGCCGAATCGCCGCTGCAGGTCGTGGGCGCGATCACCGCCTATGCGGGCCTCATGGCCGGGCGCGTCGGTTACAAGGCGCTGTACCTCTCCGGTGGCGGCGTCGCGGCCAATTCGCTTGGGATGCCCGATCTCGGCATCTCGACGATGGAGGACGTGCTCACCGATGCGCGCCGCATCGTCGATGCCGCGCAACTGCCGCTCTTGGTCGACATCGATACCGGCTGGGGCGGTGCGTTCAATATCGCGCGCACGATCCGCGCGTTCGAACGCATCGGCGTTGCCGCGGTGCACATGGAGGATCAGGTCGGACAAAAGCGCTGCGGCCACCGACCCGGCAAGGAAGTGGTGCCGAAAGAGGAAATGGTCGATCGCGTGAAGGCGGCGGTGGATGCCAGGACCGATCGTGATTTCGTCCTGATGGCGCGCACCGATGCCGCCGCGGTGGAAGGTCTCGACAGCGCGATCGAGCGCGCAGCGGCCTACGTCGAAGCGGGCGCGGACATGGTCTTCCCCGAGGCGATGAAGACGCTGGACGATTACCGCAAGTTCAAACAGGCGGTGAAGGTGCCGATCCTCGCCAACCTCACCGAGTTCGGTTCGACGCCGTTCTTCACTGTGGACGAATTGCGCTCCGCCAACGTCGACATCGCGCTGTACTGCTGCGGCGCGTATCGCGCGATGAACAAGGCCGCGCTGAACTTCTACGAAACCGTGCGGCGCGAGGGCACCCAGAAATCGCTGGTGCCGGCGATGCAGACGCGCGAGGAGTTGTACGACTTCCTCGGCTACCACGCCTACGAACAGAAACTGGACGAGCTGTTCGCGGGCGGCAGGAAGGATTGATCGTTCATGTCCGACACGCCGCTTCCTCCCGACGAGTCGCCGACCGGCGTTGCGAAACCCGGCATCCGCTGGGACGCACTCGCCGCAATCATCGCTTCGCTGGTCGGTCTGCTGGCGCTGCTCGTTGCGGGCTACACCGCCTACATCCAGCGTCAGCAGGTGCGCGCGCAGGTGTGGCCGTATCTGATCGGCGGCAACAGCGGCAGCGAATCCTCGTTGATCTGGATGAACAAAGGCGTAGGCCCCGCCATCGTGCGGAATCTGGAGGTGACGGTGGCAGGCAAATCCCAGCGCGATTGGCGATCCGTCGAGCAATCGCTGGGGATTCCTTCGCTTCCTTACGGGCAAAGCACGCTGAACGGCTATGTGATGTCTCCGGGCGAAACGATCGGCTGGATCAAGTTCAATGACAAGTCGGATTATCACGCCTTCATAAGCGCAGCGAGGCGCCTGGACATGAAAGCGGTGGCTTGCTACTGCTCGACTTTGGGTGAATGCTGGACGACGGAGCTGTGGCAATTCGCGCGAACCAGGATAGACAAATGTCCTGCGTTACCACAATCGAAGCAGTTCCAGGACTGAGTGATTGAATGCCAGAGCCGCCTTCCCATCCGAACGCTTCGACACCGACCGCAGCCGAACGCCGCGAGATCAAGTGGGATGCCGTCGCCGCGATCATTGCCTCGCTGGTCGGCTTCCTCGCGCTGCTCGTCGCGGGTTACACCGCTTATGTCCAGCGATACACCGCCGAGATCCAGAACAAGCAAGTCCAGGCGCAGGTGTGGCCGTACGTGATCAGCGGCAACGACGACCTGAACCTTGCACTGACCGTCAGCAATCAGGGCGTTGGTCCGGCGATCGTGCGCGGCGTGCAGGTGCGGATGGATGGCAAACCACAAAGCGACTGGAACCATATCGTGGCGAACATGGGTTTGCCGCCGCATTCGTTCTTCCAGTCGACCATCAACCGCTACGTGCTGAGTCCGGGCGAGCGACTGCAGATCATCCGGTTTTCCGAAAAGGCGTTGTGGCAGCGCTTCGAAAATGCTGCCTTGAACAGGATGAGCATCGATATCTGCTTCTGCTCGACCCTGGGTGAGTGTTGGATGTCCCGCAACAAGAATCTGATCGGGCTGCCTTCGATGCCGCTGCAACTGCGGGTCGATCCGGTCGATCAATGTCCGCGCCTGCCTCCGGCCGAAGCTTTCAACAACTGAGACACCACGCGTCGCGGTGCGCTGCCGCACCGCATGGGTTCAACTGGAGAAAAGCATGAGTGACAACGCGCAAGTCCTTCCCAAGGCCAAGAAATCCGTGGCGCTTTCCGGCGTCGCGGCCGGCAACACCGCGCTTTGCACGGTCGGCCGCAGCGGCAACGATCTGCACTACCGCGGTTACGACATCAAGGACCTGGCCACCAAGGCCACGTTCGAGGAGGTCGCGCACCTCTTGGTGCACGAACACCTGCCGACCTGGGCGGAACTGAATGCGTACCGCGCCAAGCTGCAGCGCCTGCGCGGCCTGCCACAACCGGTCAAGGCCGCGCTGGAACTGTTGCCGGCGTCCACGCATCCTATGGACGTGATGCGCACGGGTTGCTCGGTGCTCGGCACCGTGTTGCCGGAAGCGCACGACCACAACGTCACTGGCGCGCGCGACATCGCCGACCGGTTGATGGCGAGCTTCGGTTCGATGTTGCTGTACTGGTACCACTTCTCGCACAACGGCCGCCG
>JBQCCP010000146.1:0-6774 GCA_051962095.1 Rhodanobacteraceae bacterium | reverse complement strand
GCGCGTCACCGACGCGCCCGACGACTACGTGCGCAGGGAAATGCGCCACATTGTCGGCATCGAACTGCGCATCGAATCCCTGACCGGCCGCTACAAGCTCAGCCAGAACCGCAACGCCGCCGATCAGGAAGGCGCGCGTGCGGGACTTGCGGCCGCGCCTACCGAGCGTGAGCGCGACGTGGCCAAAGCCATTGCCGTGACGCAGCGCGAGCGGCAGGGGCGCTGAAGTCGCGAAGGCGCATTGGTCCGCGAAAGACCCCTTTGCTCAATGGCTGCCGCTCGAGCCGTCGCCCTGGCCGCGGCGAAAGTACACCAGAAACAGTGGCCGGTCATCCGGGGTCGTGGAAAGAATCATTACGGGCTTGGTCAATCGATCCGCCTGCGCCGAAGGCGACTTGAGCATCTCGTACACGTAAGACTGCCAATCGAGGATGTCCTGGGAAGTTTGATAGGGACTCGTGAAACGCATGGCGGCTTGTATCTCGCACACGGAAGGTCCGCAGTCCACCTGTGAAAATTCGAGCCGATTGGAGAAATTGAAAGGAAGCTGCATGATTTCGCTGCGCAGTGTTTGTTCGGTGGTCGTTGACCAGAGCGGATCGGGCTTGCCTTTCGACAAATCGCCATGGAGCACGGTGGCAGTTATGTTGGCACTAGGGTTTTTCGCGTCGAACATTGCATTGATGTATTGGCTTGCAGGTACTGTGCGCAATGGCGAGCTCCCGCATCTTCTCGACCTGCTTCAGCGACAGCCTTGGCGCCTCTGCCCGGGGAGTGTTTGACTCGATATCCCCCTTGTTCGTCGCAGCCGCCTCGTAGGCGAGCCCTGCCGCGGGCGAGGTTTCGTTCTGCGACGTTTCATTGCCGCTGGATGAAGCACTGCCCCTTGATGGCGCCGTATCCGCTGGACGCGCGAGGCGGTCGCCGCTGCGGTTCCATGGGTGATACACGGCAACGGCGCCCAAGGCACACAGGGCGACAATGAGAAACCATGAAGGCCTAGGTTTCATCGTGCTTTACGCCGGCGGCAAAGATGACTCCCGGATTTGCAAAAAAGAGGAAGGGTCGAGCGCGGAGCGGCGCTTCACGCCCCCAACTGCCTCACCAACTCGATGTACTTCTGCTGCGCCTCGTCGGTGCGCATGCCGCGCAGGCGTGACCACGCCTCGTATTTCGCGGTGTTGACGAAATCGAAGAAGCCGGGCTTGGGGCCGCAGGCGTCGCCGTCGGTGGCCTGTTTGTAGAGGGCGTACAGCTTCAGCAGGGTGTCGTTGTCGGGGCGCGCCGGAAGATGCTTGACGTCTTCGGAGGCCTGCCGGAAGTCCGCGTCGAGGTCGCTGGACACGGGAAGCCTCAGGCCTTGGACTTGGCGGTTTTCCTGGGCGCGCGCGGCTTCGCAGTGGCCGTGCGGCTGGCGCGAAGTTCCTGCGCCAGCGCGTCGATGCGCGCGGACAGTTCCTGGATGTCGGAATGGTTGGGCATGTTCATGCGCTTGGCAGCGCGCGCGATGCGCTCGTCGAACGCTTGCTCCAGCTTGCCCATCGCGGCGGTGGTGCGCTTGCGCGCGGCCTCGACCCACGGTGTCGCCTGGTCGCGCGCCTGCTTCATCTGTTCCTGGGTGTAGGCGTGGGTTTTTTCCTGGATGCGCACGCCTTCTTCCACCAGCGCGTCGAAGAACTTGCCGCCTTCCTGCTGGGTGCGCGCAAGCGCACCCAAACCGGCCAGCCAGATTTGCTGCGCGGAATCCATCACGCCCCGGCTGAAACGCTGCCCCGAGGTGGCGGCCTCTTTCGCGGCCTTGTAGGGATCCGGTTTGGAGGGGTCGGTGTCGTTCATGGGCGGCATCTCCGGTGGGCAGGCGTCCAATGTACGCCAACTCGCCATCGATTTCATGCGGGTGCCGCGGTCGATCCGCGATCGTGTTCGCGCCGGTTCGTCATGCCTTGCACAAGCCGGCCACCGGCGACATGGATCGCGGCCAACCCTGCGGCGCGGGTTCCGCGGTCAGCTGCGCCAGGACTTCGAGGAAACGCCGGCGCGGCAACAGTTGTGCGCCCATCCGCAGCAGGTGCGGATTGGGCACCTGCGCGTCGATCCAGGGGAAGCCGCGTTCGCGCAACACGCGTGCCAGGGCGAGCAGCGCGACTTTTGATCCGTTGGTTCGGCGCGAGAACATCGATTCCGCGCTGAACATGCGCCCGACCGACACGCCGTAGACGCCACCGATCAGTTGCTCGCCGTCCCACACCTCCATCGAATGCGCGTAGCCAAGCGCGTGCAGGTTGCCGTAGGCGATCAGCATGTCGGGCGTGATCCAGGTGCCGCCGCCATCCATGCGCGGCGCGGCGCAGGCCCGCGTCACTTCGTCGAACGCGCGGTCCATGCTCCATTGCCAGCCACAGCGGCGCACGAAGCGCGCAAGGCTGTGCGAGACGTGCACGCCGTCCGTCGCGAACACACAACGCGGATCGGGCGACCACCACAGCAGCGGGTCGCCTTCCGAATACCAGGGGAACACGCCGTGCGTGTAGGCCGCGATCAGCCGCTGCGGGGAAAGGTCGCCGCCGAACGCCAGCAGTCCGTTGGGATCGGTGAGCGCGAGCTCGGGATCGGGGAAGGCACCCGGCGCAAGCGCATCGAGCGGCTGGATCCTGATCACGGCGACGCGTCGCGTTGCGCGAACGGCGAATGCGCCAGCAACTCGATGCCGCGCGCATCCAGCAGGGCAGCCTCGCGTTCCAGCGACTTGCAGATCACCGCACGGAACGCGGCGTTCGCGATGTAGTGGCGCGAATGCGTGCGGGTGGGCAGGAACCCGCGCGCGAGCTTGTGCAGGCCCTGCGCACCGGGCTCGAAACGGTGCAGGCCACGCCGCAGGCAATGGTCGATGCCCTGGTAGTAGCACAGCTCGAAATGCAAACCGGGGACTTGTTCGCGCGCGCCCCAGTAGCGGCCGTACAAGGTGTCGCCGCCGGACAGGAACAGCGCGCCCGCGATGATCTCGCGGCCCCGCCGCGCGAACGCGACGTGCGAGCGGGTCGGGAACGCGGCGCCGAGATGCCGGAAGAACGCCAGCGTCAGCGTCGGGGTGTTGCCCTTTTCATCGAAGGTGTGGGTATAGAGATGATGCATCGCGCGCCACTCGCCCTCGTCGAGCGAGCCGCCGTCGCGGAATTCGCAGTCGACCGCGGCTTCGGCGACCTGGGTGCGCTCGCGGCGGATCGCGTTGCGCCGCTTGTGGGTGAGCGCGCCGAGGAAATCGGGGAAATCGCGCCAGCCGTCGCGGTTGCGCCACTGGAACTGCCAGTCGGAGCGCGCCAGCCAGTCTTGGTCGAATCCGGCGGCATCCTCGCCGCGCAGGAAATCGACGTGCACGGACGAAAGCCGGGCCTGGTCGGTCAGCTCGCGCAGGGCGCGCGCCAGGGTGGCCGCATGCCGCGCGGCATCGGCGCCGGCGCCGACCAGCAGCCGCGGTCCGGTCACCGGCGAGTAGGGCACCGCGCACAGGAACTTCGGGTAGTAGTCGCCGCCCGCGCGTTCCCACGCATCGGCCCAGGCCCAGTCGAACACGTACTCGCCGTGCGAGTTGCCCTTGACGTACAGCGGCGCGGCACCGACCAGCGCGTCACCGTCATGCAGCGTCAGGTGCTGCGCGCGCCAGCCGAAGGCTTCGCGGATGCAGCCGGTCCGTTCCAGCCCGGCCAGGAACGCATGGCTGACGAAGGGATTGTCGCTCGCGGCCAGCGCATCCCATGCCGCGGCGTCGACGTCGTCGAGGGTTTCGTGCGTGCGCAGCGTCAGCATGGCTGCATTGTAGGGCGGCGGGCACGCCGCGCCGTGCCGGGAGGTGCTTCCCAACGCCCCGGCGCGCGTACAATCGCCGCTCCCGGGTTGCCCGCATGGTCTGCGTCAGGATGAGCATGCAAGGTCCACCGATCCAGTACGCACGCACCCCGCGCGGCGACATCGCCTATCGGGTGATGGGCGAAGGTCCGCTGGACCTGGTGCTCGTCAACCCGATGAGCCGCAGCATCGAAATGCTGTGGGATTTTCCGGCCAATGCGGCGCTGCTGGAGCGGCTGGCCACGTTCAGCCGCGTGATCGTGTTCGACCGCCGCGGCAGCGGCATTTCCGATCCGTTGCCGGCCGACCTTCCGCCGACCTGGGAAGACTGGATCGAGGACATGCTGGCGGTGTTCGACCACGTCGGCATCACCGACGCAGCGCTGCTGGCCGAACGCGATGCCGCGGCGGCCGCGCTGCTGTTCGCCAGCAGCCATCCGCGGCGCGTGCGTGCGCTGCTGCTTTGCAATACCAGCGCGCGCTTCCGCGTGGCGCCCGGCTATCCCTGCGGCGAAAACCACGAGCGTTCCGAGAAGTTGTCGCAGGCCTGGGATCAGACCTGGGGCACCGCGCAGATGGTCGCGAGCACGCGCCCGACGCTCGCGGCCGATCCCGAATACGTGCGCTGGGTGACGCGCATGCAACGCGTGGCGTATTCGCCGCGCCGTGCGGGCGCCGAATTCCGCTACATCATCAACTTCGATGCGCGCGCGGTGCTGGGCTCGATCCGCGCGCCCACGCTGATCCTGCACCGGCGCGAGTTCGCGGTGATCCCGCCGGCGCACGCGTTCTATCTCGCCGAACACATCGCGGGTTCGCGGCTGGAAATCCTGCCGGGCGCCGACATGGATGTGTTGCTGCCCGGTGACGAGCGCCCGCTGGAACTGATCGAATCGTTCCTGGCCAACCTGCGCCCTGCGGAGGATGGCGAACGCGCCCTGGCGACGGTGCTGCGGATGCGCGTCGCCAGCTCGCAACTGGCCGCCGCGACGCTGGGCGGCCGGCGCTGGCACGAAACGCAGGATGCCTTTCGCGCGATCGTGCGCGAGGAACTTTCGCGCTTCCAGGGCCGCGAAATGGCGGACGACGGCACCGGCTTCATGGTGACTTTTGACGGCCCGGCGCGCGCCTTGCGTTTTGCCGCGGCGGTCCGCCAGGCCGCGCGCGATCAGCTTCGCCTGGAAATCCGCGTGGGCCTGCACATCGGCGAGTGCCAGCGCGTCGGCGGCACGCTGGCGGGCAGCGCCGTGGAAGTCGGTGCGGGCGTGCTGCAGGCCACGCAGGCCGGCGAAATCCTGGCCACGCCGGCGGTGCGCGATCTCGTCGCGGGGTCCGGCATCGAACTGCGCAGCGTGGGCGCGCACCAACTGGACGGCGTCGCCGGCAAGTGGGAACTGTACGCGCTGGAGGGCTGAGGCCGGGCGGGGTCAGCCCGTCAGGCCGATCGAATCCAGGAATTTCTCGGCGTCCAGCGCAGCCATGCAGCCGAAGCCGGCCGAGGTCACGGCCTGCCGATAGACGTGATCGGCCACGTCGCCGGCGGCGAACACGCCGCGCACCGAAGTCGCGGTGGCGTTGCCTTCCAGGCCGCTGTTGATCCTGATGTAGCCGTTGTGCATGTCGAGCTGGCCTTCGAACACGCCGGTGTTAGGCGTGTGGCCGATCGCGACGAACATCCCGGTGATCGCGATGTCGCGCTTGCTGCCGTCCGCCGTGCTGACCAGGCGCAAGCCGGTGACGCCGGTGTCGTCGCCCAGCACTTCGTCGACGGTATGGTTCCACACCAGTTCGACCTTGCCGGCGTTGGCTTTCTCGAACAATTTGTCCTGGAGGATCTTTTCCGCACGCAGCTTGTCGCGGCGGTGCACCAGCGTGACCTTGCGGCAGATGTTGGCGAGGTACAGCGCTTCCTCGACCGCGGTGTTGCCGCCGCCGATCACCGCCACGTCCTGGTTGCGGAAAAAGAAGCCGTCGCAGGTCGCGCAGGCGGACACGCCCTTGCCCTTGAACGCGGTTTCGGAAGCGATGCCGAGGTATTTCGCATCCGCGCCGGTGGCGATGATCAGCGCGTCGCAACTGTATTCGCCGCTGTCGCCCTTCAATTTGAACGGGCGCTGCTTCAGGTCCACGGTGTGGATGTGATCGAACACGATGCTGGTGTTGAAGCGCTCGGCGTGCTCGGCCATGCGCTGCATCAACTCGGGACCTTGCACGCCTTTTGCATCGCCCGGCCAGTTGTCGACCTCGGTGGTGGTGGTCAACTGACCGCCTTGCGTCAACCCCGTGACCAGCATCGGCTGCAGGTTCGCGCGCGCCGCATACACGGCCGCGGTGTAGCCCGCGGGACCGGAGCCGAGGATCAGGAGGCGACTGTGCTTCGGGGTGCTCATGTATAATCCTCAGGCTTTTTTCAAGGTCCGCAGAAACTTCCTCTCGTCCGCCGCGGTGAACCATTCGAAGCGGCGAATCCCGACGGTTGTTGTGTCCCGTGACGCCGGTGCGTTGCGTGCCGGGTTTCGGGTTGCATGCCGTGGCGAGTCGTGCAGCATGGGGAGTTTGCCGCGGTATTTCAAGGATTTTGACGAGGAGTTGATTTCCATGCGTATCGGCGTTCCTTCCGAAACCAAGACCCTCGAGGGCCGCGTCGCCCTCGTTCCCGCGGCCTGCGCGGATCTGATCCGACACGGGCACGAGGTCTATCTGCAGTCGGGCGCGGGGCAGAAGAGTGGTTTTGCCGATGAACGCTATACCAAGGTCGGCGTGAAGATCGCCAGGGATGCCACCGCGCTGTACGGCAAGGCGGAAATGATCGTCAAGGTGAAGGAGCCGATCGAGGGCGACCTGAAGCTTCTTGAAAAACGCCACCTGTTGTTCTGCTATCTGCATCTTGCTCCCGATCCCAAGCTCACCAAGGCGCTGCTGAAAATCGGC
>JBQCCP010000145.1:0-2715 GCA_051962095.1 Rhodanobacteraceae bacterium | reverse complement strand
CCCCGGACCGCGCAAGAGCTGGGCCGCGGGTGACGCCTGCCGCCGCGCCGTGACCCACGCGATCAACGCGGTGTACCGCGGTGTGGTCGGTTACCCGTCGGCGCTCAGCGCCAAGACCTGGGGCTATTACGACGTCGCCTTCAAGGGCAACGCGTTCGAGTTCGAGCGGCCCTTCGGCAGCTACGTGATGGAGAACGTGCTGTTCAAGATCAGCTTCCCGGCCGAATTCCACGCCCAGACTGCTGTGGAGTGCGCCATGCAATTGCACGCCCAGGTCGCGGGCAAGCTCGATCAGGTCGAAAGGATCGTGATCGAAACGCAGGAAGCGGGCGTGCGCATCATCGACAAGACCGGTCCGCTCGCCAATTACGCCGACCGCGACCACTGCATCCAGTACATGGTGGCGGTGCCGCTGATCTTCGGCCGCCTGGAGGCTTCGGACTACAACGACGATGTTGCGGCCGACCCGCGCATCGATGCCCTGCGGGCGAAAATGGAAGTGCGCGAAAACCCGCAATTCACCAAGGACTATTTCGATCCGGACAAGCGCTACATCGGCAACTCGGTGCAGGTGTTCTTCAAGGACGGTTCGTCGAGCGAGACGGTCTCCATCGACTACCCCATCGGCCACCGCAAGCGACGCGCCGAAGGCATTCCGGTGCTGCTCAAGAAGTTCGAGGCAGCTTTGCGCGGTCATCTGCCGGCGCATCGCGTCAAGGCGATCCTGGAGGCGACGGCCGATCCGGCGGCATTCGACGCGATGCCGATCCAGCGTTTCCTTGGACTCTTCACGCTTTAAGCACGATTAGCGCTATTGCGTTCATACGCAATCAGGCTGACGCTGCAATGCGTTCCATGGAAAACCCGGTCGCAATGGCCGGGTTTTCTCATATTCACGCCACATGCACGCCATTCGGGTGGCAATGGATAAAGGGCTTTGCTGAACAAGGCCTCACCGGGGAACCCAAGCGCGCGTGAACGACTTAACGGTTTTGCTACACTCCGTGCCGCTTGCCCGTAGGGACATAAGCGAGGGGGCGGCTCAAGCTTCCGGAAGTCAAAGTGAGTTTGGACGCGCGGTCCGTACAGGTGAAACGGCTGCGAACACCAATAAATGAAGGAGACACCTGATGAAACGTAAGGGCTTGTATTTTCTGATTGCCTTGGCCCTGGGCGGCGTAGGTGCCGTTCACGCGCAGGACAATACCGCCGATGCCGCCGGCGCCGCCGCCACCACGCCCAGCACGGGTGACTACGATGGCCGCTGGTATATCGCCCCGACCCTCGGCGGTTACTACAACGACACCGATCGCAACACCAACAGCCGCCAGTTCTACTATGGCCTGGGTGTTGGCCGTTTCGTCGCTCCGAACGCCTCCATCGACCTGTTCGTCGATCGCACCAAGCGCGACCGCGACAGCGCGGTGGGCGGTGGCAAGTGGGCGAACAACAACGTGGGCGTCGCCGCGCGTTTCTACGGTGGCGACTGGAACGCCTGGCGTCCGTACGTGCTTGCTGGCGTGATGGGCAGCTTCCACCAGAACCCGGGTGACCACGGCTGGTCGCCGGCCGCCGAGCTGGGCGTGGGCGTGTCCAAGACCGTCGCCGAGAGTTCGGACATCCGCATCGAGACCGGCTACCGCTACGACTGGGACGACAAGAGCCAGCCGGCGCAGGACGGTTACGGCGACTGGTTCCTTGGTTTCAGCATCGTGTCGCGCTTCGGTGAGCCTGCCGCTGCCCCGCAGCCGGCCGCCGCTCCGCCGCCGGCTCCGGTCAACGATTGCTCGACCAAGGATTCCGACAACGACGGCGTGAACGACTGCGACGACAAGTGCCCGGCCACCGCCGCCGGTACCATTGTCGGTCCGGATGGCTGCCCGCAGAAGGTGGTGATCGACCTGCGCGGCGTGAACTTCAAGTTCGACTACCCGAAGAAGGGCCACGTCGACGCCAGCCAGATCAACAAGTCGCTGGCCGAGCCGAGCTCCGACTCGGTGGCGATCCTCGACCAGGCCGTCGATACCCTGCAGCGTTATCCGCAGGTGCACGTGACGGTCGCCGGTTACACCGACTCGGTGGGCACCGATGCCTACAACCAGTCGCTGTCCGAGCGTCGCGCGAAGATCGTGTACGACTACCTGACCTCGCACGGCATCGACGCCAGCCGCCTGGAAGGGCCGATCGGCCACGGCGAAGCCGACCCGATCGACAGCAACGACACCGACTCGGGGCGTGCGCGCAACCGCCGTACCGAGCTGCAGGTCCAGCAGTAACGGACCGCAAGGCAACACGAAAAAGCCAGGCTTCGGCCGGGCATTTTTTTCTCCTGATGCGATCATTTCGCGCCGGACGGGCTCTGCCTCTCGCACGTCGGCAGTGCGCCCTTGCCGCGGTTCCGGTACGACCGATACGCTTTCCTGATGCCTACTTCGCGCCGTCCCTCGCCGACTCCCGCACGTGATGGCGTACGCCACGGCCTGGCCCGCGTGCTGTCCAAGCGCGGCGTGTGCTCGCGCAGCCAGGCAGAACAGTGGATCCGCGCCGGCCGCGTGGCGCTGGACGGGCGCGTGGTGCGCGACCCGGAACGGCCGGTCGCGCAAGGGCAGGGCGGCATCACCATCGACGGCCGTCCGATCGACGAGCCCGCGCGGGTGTACCTGATGTTCAACAAGCCGCGCGGACTGCTGGTCAGCGCGGCCGACGAGCGTGGCC
>JBQCCP010000144.1:0-3171 GCA_051962095.1 Rhodanobacteraceae bacterium | reverse complement strand
CTCAAGCAGATCCAGGTTCGCTGGGACATCCCGATTCCGGACGAGGCGCGTGCGTGGGCCGTCGAACAATGGCCCGAAGACGACCAGCCGACGCTCGTCATCAGCGCGGCGTCCAGCCACGCGCTGCGCAACTGGCGGGCCGAGCGCTACGCCGCGGTCGCCGATCACGCGGCACAAGCCTTGCGGACGCGGGTGGTGTTGACCGGCGGCCCTTCCGTCGCCGAACGCACATTGGGGGATGCGATCGCGGCGCAGATGAAAACCAGGCCGCTGGACCTGATTGGCCGCGACACCCTGAAGCGCGCGCTCGCGCTTTACCGGCGGTCCTCGATCGTGCTGACACCCGACGCCGGCCCAATGCACATGGCCAATGCGGTCGGCGCGCGCGTCTTGGGCCTGCATGCCGCCAGCAATCCCGCACGTTCCGGGCCCTATTCGGATCGCCGCTGGTGCGTGGACCGCTACGACGACGCCGCGCGCAAGTTCCTGCACAAGCCGGCGGCGGAAGTCCCGTGGGGCACCAAGATCGAATATCCGGGCGTGATGGACCTGGTGACGGTCGACGATGTCGTCGAAAAACTGGAAGCCGCGCTTCAACCCGCGCCGTAACCCTGGTACGACTTCTCTTCCACCAGCCGGGAACCGAGTTTCAGGTTGATCGCGCGTTTCACCGCCGCGCGTTGGTCGTTGGTGTGGTACACCGCGCGCGCCAGTTCGATGAAGCGCGCACCGAAGGCATGGTCGCGCTCCTTCAGGCGGATTTCATCCTCGATCTCCCACAGCGCCTCGTTGATGCGCTTCAACTCCGCGCGTTCGGCCGCAATGTCCGTTTGCGATGCGGCATCGCCTGCCCACAACGCATTCAGCAACTGCAATTCATCGCGCACGTTGGCCAGCTTGGCCGCATCGGCCATGCGTTCGGACTTGATTTCCAGGATCGTGATCTTGTCGATCAGTTCGCCGAAGGAAACGGGTGCGGAGATCAGGCTCATTTCATTGCCACTCATGAAAATTACGCCCAGCGTAACAACAACGCGGGCTTCACACATCCTTTCCTTGCAACACGCAGGCGCTTCCCCAAACTGCAATCTGGTGCCTGAATGCGGCACGCAGTGTGGAGCCCGCGATGAACATCCTGATGGTACTGACCTCGCATGGCCGGCTTGGCGAAACCGGCAAGCCCACCGGGCTGTGGCTGGAGGAAGTCGCCACGCCGTATTACCTGTTCAGGCAGGCCGGCGCGGAAGTCACGTTGACATCGCCCGCAGGCGGCCGGGCGCCGATCGATCCGAACAGCGAACAGCCCGACAAACAGACCGAAGCCACCCAGCGCTTCCGGTCGGATCCCGACGCGATGCAGGCGCTGGCCAGCACCCACAAGCTCGCGGATCTGGATCCCGCGGCCTTCGATGCGGTGTTCTACGCCGGCGGTCACGGGCCGCTGTGGGACCTCGTGGAGAACGAGGATTCACTGCGCCTGATCGAACTCATGTATGCCGACGGTAAACCGGTCGCCGCGGTCTGCCATGGCGCGGCCGCGCTGCGCGACGCACGCGGACCGTTCGGCCTGCCACTGGTGCGCGGCAAGGATGTCACCGGCTTCTCCAATTCCGAGGAGCGCGCGGCCGGTCTCGCCGACGTTGTGCCGTTCCTGGTGGAAGACGCGCTGAAGGACGACGGCGGCCTGTATTCCAAGGCCGAGGACTGGCAGGCGCACGTCGTCACCTCGGGCAACCTGATCACCGGCCAGAACCCGGCCTCGTCGGTGGGAGCGGCCAAGGCCGTGCTGCAGCAGTTGCAGCAGCCCACCGCGCAGGCAGCCTGAGCTTTGCCGCCGTCACTGCCGTGGCGGCGGGGACTTGGCCGGTTCGGACGAGGCGGCGGATTTCTGGGTATACGGATCGATCCCGGCCGGCACGGGCAAGGTGGCCAGGAATTCCGGGTTCCGTCGCGCGTGCGTGGCCTGCTCGAACGCGTAGGCGATCCCGATCAACGTCGGCTCGCTCCACTTGCGTCCGAAGAACAGCATCCCGACCGGCAGCCCGTGCACGAACCCTGCCGGCACCGTGATCGACGGGTAACCCGCCACCGCGGCGGGACCATAGGCGCTGGCCGTGCCGTCCGGATCGCCGGTGACGAGATCGATGCGCCAGGCCGGATCCTGGGACGGCGCGAGCAGCGCATCCAGGTGTTTCGCGTTCATCACCGCATCGATGCCTTCCGGCCCCGCGAGTTTCTTCAGCTTCGCCAGTGCGTCCTGGTACGCCTTGTCGGTGAGCGGCCCCTTGGCTTCGGCCTGCTCGAACAGTTCCTGCCCGAACCACGGCATTTCCTCCGCGGCGTGGGACTTGTCGAAGGCAATCAGGTCGGCCAGCGAACGCACCTTCAGGCCCTTGCGCGTGTCGAGATAGGCGTTGACGCCGTGCTTGAACTCGTACAGCAGCACGGTGCTTTCCGCATGGCCGTAATCGTTGACGTGCGGGATCTTCATATGGTCGATCACCGTGGCGCCGTGTGCGCGCAACACCGCGATCGCGTGGTCGAGCAGTTCATCCACCTTCGGGTCGCTGCCCGCCAGCTCGCGCGCCACGCCGATGCGCTTGCCCTTCAACGCGTCGGCGTCGAGGAACTTCGTGTAGTCGGTGGCGTGCTGGTCGGCCTCGCGCGTGGCCGGATCGCGCGGATCGCTGCCGGCGATCGCGGACAGCACGATCGCCGCGTCACGCACATCGCGCGCGATCGGCCCCGCGGTGTCCTGCGTCGAACTGATCGGCACGATTCCGGCGCGGCTCACCAGCCCCACCGTCGGCTTGATGCCGACCACGTCATTCGCGGCCGCGGGGCAGATGATCGAACCATTGGTTTCCGTGCCGATCGCGACCGTGACGAAGCCCGCTGCCACCGCGGCGCCCGAACCGGAACTCGATCCGCAGGCGCTGCGGTCCAGCACGTAGGGATTGCGCGTCAGGCCGCCGCGTCCGCTCCAGCCGCTGGTCGCGCGGGTCGAACGAAAGTTCGCCCACTCGCTGCGGTTGGTCTTGCCCAGGATCACCGCGCCCGCCTTGCGCAGCTTCGCGGCCACCGTCGCATCTTGCGGCGCCGGCGCACCCAGCAGCGCCAGCGAACCGGCCGTGGTCGGCATCCTGTCGCCGGTGTCGATGTTGGCCTTCA
>JBQCCP010000143.1:0-11106 GCA_051962095.1 Rhodanobacteraceae bacterium | reverse complement strand
ATTACGGCCGCATCCTGGTGGGCATCCAGGTACGCGCGGACGAGCAGCTTGCGCTGCGCCGGTTTCTCGACACGTTGGGATATCCGCACTGCGACGAAAGCGAAAATCCGGCCTACAAGCTGTTGCTGTGCGCGTGACGAGACGCCGATCAATCCGCGTGCAGCTCGGCGACGAAATCGTAGATGTCGCCGCGATACCACGAAGTGGTGAATTCCACGACCCGGCCATCGTCGAGAAACGATCGCCGCTCCACGTTGAGACCGGCGCTGCCGGCGCGCACGTGCAGCAGTCGCGCATGGCGGGCTGAGAGCGGCACGGCGCGCAAGCGTTGCAACGCGCGGCGCGGACGGCAAGCCCGGGTTTCCAGCGCCTCGTACAGCGAGTCGCGCACCAGCATCGGATCGGGCAGCACGTCGGCCGGCACCACGCTGCGCTCGATCGCGATCGGCTCGTCGCCTGCGTAGCGCACGCGATGCAGGCGCACCACCTGCGAACCCGGCGACAGGTTCATCGCCATCGATTCCTCCGGCGTCACCTCGCCCACGTCGCGCTCGAAGAACTCCGAACGCGCGTCGAGTCCACGCGCGCGCAGGTCTTCGGTGAAGCTGGTCAGGCGCGACATCGGTTTGACGATGCGCTCGGCCACAAAGGTGCCGGCACCATGACGCTGGAGCAGTACGCCCTCTTCGACCAGGCCGGCGATCGCCTTGCGCACGGTGACGCGCGACAGGCCCAGGGTCTGTGCAAGATCGCGTTCGCTGGGCAGCGCATGGCCGGGTTCGATCGCGCGCCGGTCGATCACGTTCCGGATCGCATTGCGCAAGCGCAAGTAGGCCAGCGGCTGGTGCACGGAACGGTCACGGCCGAGGCGGCGGTATTCGGCGGCAAGGACGCTTTGCATGCCGCGCACCATACCAATGGCGCACCAGCGGGACAATCCCGCGAAGGAGAGGACAGCTATTGGCAAGCGAAGCTGGACCCGCAGGGTTGCGGGAACTGGTATCATGTGGTATTAAACTGGTATTGCAATGCTGTTTCCGGCAGCCCGGCATGACCCCGTTCGAGGTGTGATGTGACCCCAGCTTCCCTGCCCGTCGACCCCTTCGACCTGGTGATCTTCGGCGGCACCGGCGATCTGGCCATGCGCAAGCTGTTGCCGGCGCTGTTCCATCGCTTCCTGGCCGGACAGATTCGCGTGGGTAGCCGCATTCTCGGCGCGGCGCGCGAACCGCTCAACGACGATGGTTACCGCGCGGCCGTCAGCGTGGCGCTGGGCAACGCCAGCGATCACACGCCGGAACAACGCGACGCCTTCCTCGGCCTGATCGGCTACCGCGCGCTGGACGCGCGCAAGGAGGACGGCTGGGATGGCCTTGCCGAACTGCTGGCTGGGCGGCCCGACAACATCCGGGTCTTTTACCTCTCCACCTCGCCCGAATTGTTCGTGGACATCTGCGAGCGCCTCGCGCAGCACGGCTTGAACCGGGGCGCCGCGCGCGTGGTGCTGGAAAAGCCGATCGGCCGCGATCTTGCCAGTGCGAATAGCATCAACGACGACGTGGGCCGCGTGTTCGCCGAGTCGCAGACCTATCGCATCGACCACTACCTCGGCAAGGAAACGGTGCAGAACCTGCTGGCGCTGCGCTTTGGCAACGCGCTGTTCGAACCGCTGTGGAACGCGAACCACGTCGACCACGTGCAGATCACCGTGGCCGAAACGCTGGGCCTCGGACGACGCGCCGGCTACTACGATCGCGCGGGTGCATTGCGCGACATGGTGCAGAACCACATCCTGCAACTCCTGTGCATGGTGGCGATGGAGTCGCCCTCGTCGCTGTCGCCCGACGCCGTGCGCGACGAGAAACTGAAGGTGCTGCGCGCGCTGAAGCCCATCGATGCGAGCAACGCGGCGCAGCTCACCGTGCGCGGGCAGTACCGCGCCGGCGCGTCCGAAGGCAAAAGCGTGCCTGGGTACCTCGAGGAATTGGGCGACGGCGCGAAATCCGACACCGGGACCTTCGTCGCGATCAAGGCCGAGATCGGCAACTGGCGCTGGGCCGGCGTGCCGTTTTATCTCCGCACCGGCAAACGGCTGCCCGAACGCATGTCCGAAATCGTGGTGGCGTTCAAGCCGGTGCCGTATTCGATCTTCGAAGGCAGCGCCGGCACGCTGGCACAGAACAAGCTGGTGTTGCGGCTGCAGCCCGACGAGGGCGTGAAGCTGTGGCTGACCATCAAGGATCCGGGCCCCGGCGGCCTTCGCCTGCGCCACGTGCCGCTGGACATGAGTTTCGCCGAAGCCTTCGGCGTCGACCAGCCCGACGCCTATGAACGCCTGATCCTCGACGTGGTGCGCGGCAATCCGACCCTGTTCATGCGCCGCGACGAAGTGGAAGCAGCGTGGCGCTGGGCCGATCCGATCCTCGCCGCGTGGGCTGCGGGCGGCCACGCTCCGCGCCCGTACACCGCCGGAAGCTGGGGCCCCAGTGCCGCGGTCGCCTTGATCGAACGCGACGGCCGCACCTGGCACGAAGGCGAGGATTGAACCGACACACCGAGGTAGCCGAGCATGCCACTGCATCCCGTCATCGCCGAAGTCACCGCACGCATTGTCGAACGCAGCCGCGCCACGCGCAGCGCGTACCTCGCGCGGATCGACAACGCACGCGGCGAGGGCGTACATCGCCGCCAGCTTTCCTGCGGCAATCTCGCGCACGGCTTCGCGGCCTGCGGCGCGAATGACAAGGCGGCACTGCGTGGCGAGGCAACGCCCAACCTCGGCATCGTCACCGCGTACAACGACATGCTCTCGGCCCACCAGCCGTACGAGCCTTATCCGGAATTGATCCGGCGCACCGCGCGCAGGCTCGGCGCCACCGCACAGGTCGCGGGCGGCGTGCCCGCGATGTGCGACGGCATTACGCAAGGCCGCGCCGGCATGGAACTGTCGTTGTTCTCGCGCGAAGTGATCGCGATGGCGGCCGCGGTCGCGCTGTCGCATGACATGTTCGATGCGGCACTGATGCTGGGCATCTGCGACAAGATCGTGCCTGGCCTCCTGATCGGCGCACTAAGCTTCGGGCACGTCCCGACGATTTTCGTCCCCGCGGGCCCGATGCCCAGCGGCATTCCCAACGACGAGAAATCGGCGGTGCGCCAGCGCTACGCCGAAGGCAAGGCCAGCCGCGAGGAATTGATGGACGCGGAAGCGGCGTCGTACCACGCGCCGGGTACCTGCACGTTCTACGGCACCGCCAACTCCAACCAGATGCTGATGGAGATCATGGGCCTGCATCTGCCTGGCGCCAGCTTCATCAATCCGAACACCCCGCTGCGCGAAGCGCTCACCGTCGCGGCGGTGCGGCGAGCCACCGAAATCACCGCGCTGGGCAACGACTACACGCCCATCGGACGGCTCGTGGACGAGCGCACCATCGTCAACGGCGTGGTGGGCTTGAACGCCACCGGCGGCTCCACCAACCATCTGCTGCATCTGGTTGCGATCGCGGCAGCCGCGGGCATCGTGCTGACGCTGGAAGATTTCGACGTGATTTCCGGGGCGGTGCCGCTGATGGCGCGGGTGTATCCCAACGGCCATGCCGACGTGAATCATTTCCATCGCGCCGGCGGCATGCCGTTCCTGATCGGCTCCCTGCTCGATGCGGGCCTGCTGCACGGCGACGTGCGCACTGTATGGGGTGAAGGGCTGGGCGCGTATCGCCGCACCCCGGCGCTGGATGAAACCGGCGAACTCGTGTGGCACGAGGTCACCGGCAGCGGCAACCTCGACGTGCTGCGTCCGTCGAACGAACCATTCCGCGCCGACGGCGGCCTGCGCGTGCTGCAGGGCAACCTCGGCCGCGCAGTGATCAAGGTATCGGCGGTGCCGGGCGACCGCCTGGTGATCGAAGCGCCTGCCGTGATCTTCCACGACCAAGACGACGTGAAGCGGGCGTTCGATCGCGGCGAACTGGATCGCGATTTCGTGGCGGTGGTGCGTTTCCAGGGCCCGAAGGCGATCGGGATGCCGGAGCTCCACAAGCTCACGCCGATCTTGAGCGTGCTGCAGGCGCGCGGGCACCGCGTCGCGCTGGTCACCGATGGACGCATGTCGGGCGCGTCCGGCAAGGTGCCGGCGGCGATCCACGTCACACCGGAGGCGATCGACGCCGGCCCGCTCGGCCGTTTGCGTGACGGCGACGTGGTCCGTCTCGACGCGATCGCCGGTACGCTGGAAGCGAAGGTGGACGCGGTGGAATGGGATGCGCGCGCTCAAACGCACGCGGATCTTTCCGCGCACCACGTCGGCATGGGCCGCGAGTTGTTCGCGAACCTGCGCAATGCGGTCGGTTCGGCCGACGCCGGCGCGACCATCTTCGGCAAGCATGACCGTCATCATGCGGCCGATGCTTGACGTCTATCCTTGCACGAGCGCTCGCCATGACTTCGCAGGAAACCAAGCAGCATCGACTCGCCGAAATCCTCGCGCTCGCCCCGGTGGTGCCGGTGGTGGTCGTGGAGGATGCGGCGCACGCCGTGCCGATGGCGCGCGCGCTGGTAGCCGGCGGTATCCGCGCCGTCGAAGTGACGTTGCGCACGCCGGCCGCGCTGGATGCCATCCGCGCGGTCGCCGCCGAAGTGGAAGGCGCGGTGGTCGGCGTCGGTACCGTGCTCGACGGCACGCAACTTGAAGCCGCGCGCAAGGCCGGTGCGCGCTTTGCGGTATCCCCCGGTGCCGCACCCAAACTGCTCGACGCCGCGGACGCCGACGAGCTACCGCTGCTGCCGGGCGTCGCCACGGCCGGCGAGGCCATGACACTGCTGGAACGCGGCTACTCGCATTTGAAATTCTTCCCCGCCGCGCCTGCGGGCGGCGCCAAGCTGCTCGCTGCCTGGGCGAGTCCGCTGCCGCAGATCCGGTTCTGTCCCACCGGCGGCGTCGGCCTCACCAACGCACCAGAATTTCTCGCGCTGCCGAACGTCGTCTGCGTGGGCGGCTCGTGGCTGACACCGAAGGACAAACTTGCGGCCGGCGACTGGGCCGCCATCGAACGATTCGCGCACGAGGCCGCGGCATTGCGGCGCGTAATGGCTTGAGCCCAGCTTACGCAGCGGTCCGCAGGTCGATCGAATCCAGATCCACGTTGCCCCCGGTCACAACCAGACCGACGCGCTTGCCGCGGAAGCGTTCGCGGTGTTTCATCAGGGCCGCCAGTACCAGCGCGGATGATGGCTCGACCGTTTGTTTCAGTTCGGACCAGATGCGGCGCATCGCGCTGCGCGTTTCCGCATCGTTCGCGGTGATCACCTCGACGCCGTGCTCGCGCAGCAAGGCGAAGTTCGGCGCGCCGATCAGGGCGCGGAGGCCATCGCAGATCGTGTCGGGCACCACGTCGGTGACGCGCTCACCACGCTGCAATGACAGAAATGCATCGTCGGCACCCGCAGGTTCCGCGCCGATCAATTCGACCCGCGGCGCCATCGCGCGCAACGCGATTGCGCAGCCGGAAATCAAACCGCCGCCGCCAACCGGCGTGATCACGATGTCGAGGTCCGGCGCCTGCTGCAGCAGTTCCAGCACGATTGTGCCCTGGCCGGCAATCACGCGCGCGTCCGCGTAGGGGTGGACCAGCGTCGCGCCGGTTTCGCGTTGCACCTGCGCGCAGGCTTCTTCGCGCGCCGCAGTGGTCGGCGCGCAGCGATGCAGAATGCCGCCCGCGCGTTCGATGTTGGCGAGCTTGGCCGCGACCGCGCCTTCCGGCACCACGACGTGCGCCGGAATCCCCCGCGTCGCCGCGGCCAAGGCCAGCGCCGCGCCGTGGTTGCCGGAAGAATGCGTCACCACGCCACGGTGCGCTTCGTCATCCGACAACAACCACACCGCGTTGCACGCGCCGCGGAACTTGAATGCGCCGCCGCGCTGCAGGTGTTCGGACTTGAACAGCAGCGACGTGCCGGCCCACTCATCCAGCACTTCGTTGCAAAGCACCGGCGTCACCACCGCATGCGGGGCGATCCGCGCCGCGGCCGCGCGGATGTCGACCAGTGTGGGAGGCACGAATTCCATGCGCCGCTACTCCACCGTCACCGACTTGGCGAGGTTGCGCGGCTGGTCCACGTCGGTGCCGCGCAGCACCGCGACGTGGTAGGCCAGCAACTGCAGCGGCACGGTGAACACGGCGGGCGCGATGAAGTTGCCGCCGGCGGCGATCTTCATCAGATGACCGCGGTTGCCGTTCAACGACAGGTCTGCTTCATCGTCGGCGAAAACATACAACTGACCGCCGCGCGCGCGGACTTCCTCCAGGTTTGATTTCAGTTTTTCCAGCAACTGGTTGTTGGGTGCGACCGCGATCACCGGCATATCCTCATCGACCAGCGCCAGCGGCCCGTGCTTCAGTTCGCCCGCGGGATAGGCCTCGGCGTGGATGTAGGAAATCTCCTTCAACTTCAGCGCGCCTTCCATCGCGACGGGGTACTGCGCGCCGCGACCCAGGAACAGCGCGTGGTGTTTGTCGACGAAGGCCTCGGACAGTTTCGCGATGGCCGGCGCGAGTTTCAGCGCATCTTCCAGACGGCGCGGCAGGCTCGCGAGTTCGGCCACGAGCTGTGCAAGCTTGTCCGCGTCGATGCCCCGCAGGCGCGCGAGTTCCAGCACCAGCAGCGCCAGTGCGGTCAATTGCGTGGTGAAGGCCTTGGTCGACGCGACGCCGATTTCGGGGCCCGCGCGCGTCATCAACGTGAGGTCGGACTCGCGCACCAGGCTCGATTCCGGCACGTTGCAGATCGCGAACGACCCAAGATAGCCACGCTCGCGGCCGTCGCGCAATGCGGCGAGCGTGTCGGCGGTTTCGCCCGATTGCGAAATCGCGAGAAACAAGGTGTCGGGCATCACCACCACGTTGCGGTAGCGATATTCGCTGGCGACCTCGACGCTGCATGGGATGCCGGCGATCCCTTCCAGCCAGTAACGCGCGACCATGCCGGCGTGGTAGCTGGTGCCGCAGGCGACGATGTGCACCTGGCGTACACGATCCAGCAGTTCGTCGGCGTCGACGCCGAAGATGTTCGGCAGGACGTGGTTGTCGGCGATGCGGCCTTCCAGCGTATTGGCGACCGCGCCCGGCTGTTCGAAGATTTCCTTCAGCATGTAGTGGCGGAACTGGCCGCGTTCGACCGCGTCCATCGAAAGGTCGCTCTCGCGCACCTTCCGCGTGGCCCGCGAACCGTCGGCTGCTTCGATCACCAGCGCGTCGGGCGTGATTTCCACCACGTCGCCTTCTTCCAGGTACACGATGCGGTTGGTCACCTGGATCAGCGCCTGAACGTCCGAACCCAGGAAGTGCTCGCCGATGCCGATACCCACGCACAGCGGGCTGCCGCGGCGCGCGCCCACCACGTGGCCAGGATGTTCGCGGTGCAGCACCGCGATCGCATACGCGCCGCGCAGGCGACGCGTGGCATCACTGACGGCCTCGCGCAACGAGCGGCCTTCCGCCATCAGCTTGTGCACCAGATGCGCGATCACTTCGGTATCGGTATCCGAAGTGAAGGCGTAACCGGAGGTCTTGAGTTCTCCGCGCAGTTCCGCGTGGTTCTCGATGATGCCGTTGTGCACCACCGCGACCGTGTCGCGAGAGACGTGCGGGTGCGCGTTGGCCTCGTTGGGCGCGCCGTGGGTGGCCCAGCGGGTGTGGGCGATGCCGGTCCAGCCATGCAGCGGCGATGCACGCCACAGGGTATCCAGCTCCGCGACCTTGCCAGGTGCGCGCAGCCGGCTCAGCCCGCCGCCGTCCAGCACCGCCAGGCCGGCCGAGTCATAACCGCGGTATTCGAGGGCATGCAGGCCCGCCAGCAGGATGGGCACTACATCGCGCTGGGTGCAGGCGGCGACGATTCCACACATGGACGCGAACCTTCCGGAGGGCGAAAAAGCCGAACGATACAGGGATTTGCGGGAGAAAGTTGGAGCGGCCGGCTGAATTTCGGCACGTTTCGTGCAGGTGTCACCGGACCTGCTGGAACTTTGAACAGGGTCTCATTCCGTAGTATAAAAGCCGTCCGCTTGCCGATCGGAGCGGTCGGTGCAGAGGCCCAAAGGATGGGGGTGGCGACATGTTCAGATTGTTGCGGCAACGGGCGCTCAAGTGGCAGCTCCTGTTGGTGATGGTCGAATTTGCGCTGATGGTGGGCTGCGTATACGCGGCCGTCGTCTTCCGGTACTGGGGTGATCGCAACACCCAAGCCGCATTCGGCCAAGTCCTGCACTGGCGCGCACCGTTGGTATCGGCGGTGCTGGTGGTGTCGATGGCAGCCTTGGGCCTGTACCAGGTGCACCTGCGGGCCGGCTGGCTGGGCCGGTTGAGCCGCCAGGGCGTGGCGTTCCTGCTGGGCTGGGTCGCGCTGACGGTCCTCTACTATGTGATCCCCCCGACCTATCTGGGCCGTGGCGTGCTCGGCATCGCCCTGGTCCTGTGCTACCTGGTGGTGGCACTGTGGCGCATGACGTTTCTGGGCTTCGTCGATGCCGACCTGTTCAAGCGCCGCGTGGTGATGCTGGGCGCGGGCGAGCGCGCCGCGGAGGTCGTCCGCAAGATGCGCCGCAAGACCGACCAGCGCGGCTTCAAGATCCTGGGCTACGTGCCGATCGGCGATGATCTCGTGACGGTTCCTGCAACTTCCCTGTTGCATCCGGACGAGGACCTTTACGGCTGGGCCCAGCGGATGGGCGTGGATGAAATCGTGGTCGGTCCCGATGACCGCCGCGGCACCCTGCCGGTGGATGCCCTGCTGGAATGCAAGCAGCGCGGGATGGCCGTCACCGAGCTCGCAGAGTTTTTCGAACGCGAAGCCGGCAAGATCAAGATGGACTTGACCAATCCGTCGTGGCTGGTGTTCTCGGACGGCTTCAACATCTCGCCCGTGCGCCGCACGATCAAGCGCGCCTTCGATCTTTCAATGGCCTCGCTGGTGTTGCTGGTGACCTGGCCGCTGATGCTGCTGACCGCGCTGGCGATCCGCCTGGAATCGGGCCGGGGCGCGCCGATCCTTTATCGGCAGGAGCGCGTGGGCGAAAACGGCCAGGCGTTCGCGGTGATCAAGTTCCGCAGCATGCGCACCGATGCCGAATGCGACGGCGTCGCGCGTTGGGCGAGCAAGAACGACGATCGCGTGACCCGTGTCGGTCGCTTCATCCGCAAGGCCCGGCTGGACGAACTGCCGCAGCTCTGGAACGTGCTGCGCGGCGACATGAGCATCATCGGGCCGCGTCCCGAACGCCCGCAATTCGTGGACGACTTCAACACGCGCATCCGCTATTACTCGCTTCGTCATTGCGTGAAACCGGGCCTGACCGGCTGGGCGCAGTTGCGCTATCCCTACGGGTCCTCGTTCGAGGATGCCGAGGAGAAACTGAAGTTCGACCTGTTCTACGTGAAGAACCACAACTTCGTGTTCGATCTGGCCATCCTGGTGCAGACCGTCGAAGTGGTGCTGTTCGGGCGCGGCGCGCGGTAGGAGCACGCCGCCGATCCGTCGTGCACGCGCGGTTGGGAAAGTCTGGACGCGAGCGCCGTGGGTGAAATCCGGAAGCCGGCACACGCTCGAGGCGCGGTGGCGATGATCGCGTCGGCGCCGGGAAGACCTTGCCGCCAAGGAGCAATGGCGGCGTCCGTCATTGGTTGCAGCGCGTGATCTTTGCCACTTGTCGCACGCCGCGCAATACGTCAATGTTGCGAGCCACACTGGAGACCGAGCATGGCCGACCCGCTGCACGTGATCGTCCTCGCCGCCGGCGAGGGCAAGCGCATGAAGTCGATGCTGCCCAAGGTGCTGCTGCCGCTGGCGGGCCGGCCGATGCTGGCGCACGTGCTGGATACCGCGCGCGTGCTGCGCCCCGAAGGCTTGCACGTCGTGTACGGCCATCGCGGCGAGCAGGTGCGCGCGGCGTTTGCGCGCGACACCGATATCCACTGGGTGCACCAGTCCGAGCAGCGCGGCACCGGGCACGCGGTGAAACTGGCGCTGCACGACATCCCCGATCCGAGCCGCATCCTGGTGCTGTACGGCGATGTACCGCTGCTGCGCGCGGACACACTGACCGAACTGGTACGCACGCACGCGGAACTCGCGGTGCTGGCGACGGAACTGGATGATCCGTCCGGCTATGGACGCGTGCTGCGCGACGGCCTCGGCCGGGTGCGCGCGATTGTTGAAGAAAAGGACGCCGACGAAGGGCAGCGCGGCGTGCACATCGTCAACACCGGCGTCACGTTCGCGGAGTCGCCGCAACTGCGGCGCTGGGTCGATCGGCTGGTGCCGGACAACCAGCAAGGCGAGTTGTACCTGACCGACGTGTTCGCGCAGGCCGCCGACGACGGCACGCCGGCCGACGTGGTGATGACGCGCGACCCTATCGAGGCGTTCGGCGCCAACGATGCGGCGCAGCTCGCCGAACTCGCCACCTACCTGCGCCGCCGCGACGCACATCGGCTGATGTTGGGGGGCGTGCGCATCGCGGATCCCGCGCGCTTCGATTTGCGCGGGCATTTCAGCCATGGACGCGATGTCGAGATCGACGTCGACGTGATCCTGGAGGACGGCGTCACCTTCGGCGATGGCGTGAAAATCGGTCCGTTCTGCCGGCTGCGCAACGTCAACCTCGCGGCCGGCACCGAAGTGATGGCGCACTGCGATCTCGAAGGCGTCACCACCTACGGCGCCTGCCGGATCGGGCCGTTCGCGCGGCTGCGCCCCGGCACCGAACTCGCGGCCGGCGTGCACGTCGGCAACTTCGTCGAAACCAAGAAGACCAAGCTGGGCGAAGGCAGCAAGGCCAACCATCTCACCTACCTCGGTGACACCAAGGTCGGAAGCAACGTGAACATCGGCGCCGGCACCATCACCTGCAACTACGACGGCGTCAACAAGTTCGTCACCGAAATCGGCGATGGCGCGTTCATCGGCTCCAACGCCTCGCTGGTCGCGCCGGTGAAGGTGGGCGACGGCGCCACCATCGGCGCGGGTTCCACCATTACCGCGGATGCTCCGGCCGGCAAGCTGAGCCTCGCGCGCGGACGCCAAACGACCATCCAGGATTGGCAGCGT
>JBQCCP010000142.1:0-17600 GCA_051962095.1 Rhodanobacteraceae bacterium | reverse complement strand
GACGAAGCCGCGGTGGCCCTGCGCGCGATGCAGGGCCGCGTGGACGGTGTGCTGATCATGTCGCCGCACGTGGATGGCGCCTTCCTGCGCAAGCACCTTGCCGATGCGGTACCCGCGGTGCTGCTCGACAGCGCCCCGCGCGAACATCGCCGTCCGCACGTGAACATCGACAACTTCGGCGGCGCCTGCGCCATGACGCGGCATTTGCTGGCGCTGGGCCATCGCCATCTCGCCTTCATCGAAGGGCCCGAAGGCAACCGTGACGCGCGCGAACGCCGCCGCGGTTTCGAGCAGGCCATCGCCGGACAGCGAGGCGCGACGGCGCGCTACCTCGAAGGCGACTACACCGAAGAATCCGGCCATCGCGCCGGGCGCGCGCTGCTGTCGGGGCGCAAGCGTCCCGATGCGGTGTTCGCCGCCAACGACATGATGGCGATCGGCTGCCTGTCGGCCTTCAACGAGGCCGGCGTGCAGGTGCCGGACGAGATCGCTCTGGCGGGCTTCGATGACATCCCAATCGCCCGCTACACGCATCCGCCGCTCACCACCGTGCACGTGCGGATCGCGCAACTGGGACACGCCGCGCTGGAGCGGCTGGTGGCGCAGATGCAAACGCTGGAGACACCGGAAGCGGACGTGACGACCATGGCGTGCGAGGTGGTGGTACGCGCCTCATGCGGGTCGCACGTGCACGCAACCGGCAGGCAACAAGACATTCCTACACGAACCTGACAACCCCAATGTGCGCAGGAGGGGACATGAAACGCCAAACGATGTTGCGGAAAAAGCTGCTGGCGGCGCTGATCACGAGCTCCGTCGCCGCAACGCTTGCGATGCCAACCATTTCGTTCGCGCAGACGGCCAATGCCACCCTGCAGGGAAACACGACGCCGAACGCGCAAGTCACCGCGCGCAACGTCGCCACCGGTCTGGTGCGCGTCACCAAGTCCAGCGCCCAGGGACGATATGTGCTGGTCGGCCTGCCGCCCGGCACGTATCACGTCGACGCAGGCCCCGGAACCGCCCAGACGGTGACGCTGTCGGTTGCTTCGACCGCCACCTTGAATCTCAGCCCGTCAAGCGCACCAACGACGCCTACCTCCGCGCAAACCCTGGCGGCCGTTCAGGTCACCGCAACACCGCTGCTGGACGTCAAGACCTCGCAGGTCGGCAACACCGTCTCGCTGCACCAGATCCAGACCCTGCCGCAGACCACGCGCAACTTCCTCGAGTTCGCCGACATCGTGCCGGGCATGATCTTCTCGGTTAACCCGCAGGGCAACACCTCGTTGCAGGGCGGCGCGCAGAACACCAACGGCGTCAATGTCTACATCGATGGCGTGGGCCAGAAGAGTTACGTGATGGGGGGCATCAGCGGTCAATTCGCGACGCAGGGAAACCCCTTTCCCGAACTCGCGATCGGCCAGTATCGCGTGATCACGTCCAATTACAAGGCCGAATACGACCAGTTGTCCAGCGCCGCGGTGACGGCGGTGACAAAATCGGGCACCAACCAGTTCCACGGCGAGGTGTACGGCAATTACACAAATGACAGTTACCGCGACATGACGCCCTCGGAGAAGGCTTCGGGCAAGAAGACGCCGTCGGTCAGCAAGGAATACGGCTTCTCACTCGGCGGCCCGATCATCCAGGACAAGATGCACTTCTTCATCACGAATTCGGTGAAGCGCTTCGATACCCCCATTGCAGTGGTACCCGGGGTCACCAGCGCCACCAGTTCCAGCGGCACCGTCACCAATGTTCCCGGCTTGCTGCCCTCCGACACGCAAGCACAACTGGGCCCGGCCAACCTGCCGTTCTTCGAGAACCTGTTCTTCGGAAAACTGGACTGGGAAATCACCGACAGCGACCGGGTGGAACTGCGGGCCCAGGACCGCCGCGAAAAACAGATCGGCAACATCGGCGGCACGACCGCGGCATCGGCCGGCATCCAGACCAAGAACACCGACCGGCGCTACGAGCTGTACTGGGAGCACAGCGCTGATTCCTGGTTCAACGAATTCCTGCTGAGCTACGAGAACGCGTTCTACGTACCGCAGCAGATCACCAGCGGCATTGGTTCCGCATTCACGTTCGGGCCCAACAACGACATGATCGTGCAGACGGGGGCACCCGATCCCCGCGCCGAACAGAACAAGGGCCAGAAAGGTCCCGGCCTGAAGGATGACCTGACCTTCACCGACCTGCACTGGCTGGGCGACCACACGGTCAAGATGGGCATCAAATACAAGGACGTGAAACTCGTTTCGCAGGACGCCGGCAACGCCACCGCGCAGGCGTTCTACAACGTGTGTTCGGCGGACCCAACCGTCAACAATCCCAACTGCCCGCCCGGTTTCGCCGGCACCAACTCGACGCCCTACAAGGCGACCTTCGCGGTCACCAATCCCGGCTTCAGTCCGATCGTGACCTCGAAGGACCAGCAGTTCGGCGCCTACATCCAGGATGATTGGGACGTCAACGACCACCTGACCTTCAACCTCGGCGTGCGGTGGGATTACGAAAAGAATCCCTCGTACCTCAACTGGGTGACGCCCGCCGACGTCGCCGCGGCGCTCAATGCCCCGTATCCGTCGCAGTCCCCCAATGTTCCGCAGCCCACTCCCGGGGAAACCTATGCCGATGCGCTGCGACTCGGCGGCATCAACATCAACGACTACATCGCCACCGGTCATAACCGCAGCGCCTACAAGGGCGAATGGCAGCCTCGCCTCGGTTTCTCGTACGACATCAACGGCGACCAGAAGCACGTGATCTTCGGCGGCGCCGGGCGTGCCTACGACCGCGACCTGTATAACTATCTGCAACTGGAGCAGACCAAGTTCGCGCTCGAGGAACCGACGGTGTATTTCATGGGTGGCACGCAACCCTGCGAAGGCACACCCTGCTTCCCGTTTGATCCGTCGTACCTCAGCAGCGTGTCCGCCCTGCAGTCACTGGTCACCGGCAGCACCGCCGGCTATGAAGTGGACATGTTCACCAACAAGCTGAAGGTGCCGTATTCGGACCAGTTCAGCCTCGGCATGCGCAACAAGCTGGGTGACTGGAACACCAGCGTCACGGTTTCACGCATCCTGAGCTACGACGGCCTCGCGGCCACGTTGGGCAATCGCTATGCCGACGGCTCGTTCTGGGTGAATGGCGGCCAGCCTTGGGGCCAGGGTGTGCCGGGCTTTGGGTCGCTGATTCTGTGGAACAACGGCATCGAGACGCGAACCACGCAGGTGCTGGTATCGCTGGAGAAGCCCTACACGCCCGAATCCCATTGGGGCGCCACGGTCGCCTACACCTACACCAACGCCAGTCAGAACCGCGACATCAACGAGCATTATTCGTTCGACCAGGCGAACATCCAGCAATACCCCTTCATCCTGTCCAACGCCGCACCCAAGCACCGGCTGGTCGCCACCGCGGTGGTCGATGGTCCGTGGGATACGGTGTTCTCCGCCAAGCTGACCTTGGCGACGCCGACGCCCTACGATGGCTTCATCAACTATGCCTATCCGGCCACCGCGCCCAACGGCGCCAACAACCTGCCCGTCGGCGACATCCCCTCGGGCGGCAAGCGCTTTCTGATCGGCGGCCCGATCTTCGGCTACCGCGACGTGGATTTCGCGGTGATCAAGAACGTCCCGATCGCCGGCGACGTGGTCTGGTATCTGCGCCTGGATGTGATCAACGCGTTCAACTACAAGAATCTGATCGACGTCACCTCGACGTATCCCACCTTCTACCCGATCTCGTACAACACCACCGGCAACATCACCGGTTATCCGCGCACGTTCAAGTTCTCGATGGGGGTGAGGTGGTAGGACCGCATCCCCCCGTCTCGCAAGCCACCAGCGTGGGAAGGCGGGTCCGATACTCTCCACGGACCCGCCTCTTTTTTTGCAGCGACTGCAGCGGGCAGACGGCATGAACGCTTCACCGATCCAGCGGATCGTGATCGTCGGCGGCGGCACCGCGGGCTGGATGGCCGCGGCCGCGCTGGCGCGCGTGTTCCCCGGCAGCCGCTCGATCCGGCTGATCGAATCCGAACAGATCGGCACGGTCGGCGTGGGCGAAGCCACCGTGCCGCACCTGAAAGCGTTCAACCAGTTGCTGCAGATCGACGAAGCCGAGTTCGTCCGCACGGTCAAGGGCACCTTCAAGCTCGGGATCGAATTCGTGGACTGGGCGCGGATCGGCGACCGCTACTTCCACGGCTTCGGCACCATCGGCCACGACTACGACCTGCTGCCCTTCCACCAGTACTGGCTCAAGGCACGCCAGCAGGGCATCGCGGCCGAGCTTGGCGAATACTCGCTGCACACCAGGGCCGGCCCGCTCGGCAAGTTCATGACGCCTGCCAGCGATGTGCCACGGAATTCGCCGCTGGCTGACATCGCCTACGCCTACCATTTCGACGCCGGCCTGTACGCGAAA
Source organism: Rhodanobacteraceae bacterium (assembly GCA_051962095.1). Taxonomy (GTDB): domain Bacteria; phylum Pseudomonadota; class Gammaproteobacteria; order Xanthomonadales; family Rhodanobacteraceae; genus 66-474. The sequence goes on along the minus strand of JBQCCP010000142.1, from coordinate 13,154 downwards.
TACCTGCGGCGTTATGCCGAACAGCGCGGGGTGCGGCGCAGCGAGGGCAAGGTGGTGGACGTGCAGTTGCGCGGCGAGGACGGGTTCGTCGAAGCGGTAGTGCTCGAAAGCGGCGAGCGCATCGAGGGTGACCTGTTCCTCGATTGTTCCGGCTTTCGCGGCTTGCTGATCGAACAGACCCTGCACGCCGGTTACGAGGACTGGTCGCACTGGCTACCCTGCGACCGAGCCGTTGCGCTCGCCTGCGAAAACGTTGGGCCGCCCACGCCGTTCGTGCGCTGCACCGCGCACGAGGCGGGCTGGACCTGGCGGATCCCGTTGCAACACCGCACCGGCAACGGCTATGTCTATTCGAGCCGGTACGTCGGCGACGATGAAGCCGCAGCCAAGTTGTCGAAGCACATCGACGGTCACGCGATCGGCGAGCCGCGCGTGCTGCGCTTCACCGCCGGCCAGCGCAGGAAGGCGTGGCACAGGAACGTGGTCGCGCTCGGACTCGCCGCGGGTTTCCTGGAACCCCTGGAGTCCACCGCGATCTACCTGATCCAGTCCGGGATCGCGCGGCTGGTGAACCTGTTTCCCGACGCCGGCTTCAGCCAGCCGGTGATCGACCGCTACAACGCGCAGACGGCGTTCGAGATCGAGCGCATCCGCGATTTCATCATCCTGCACTTCTGCGCGACCGAACGCGACGACACGCCGTTCTGGGATTACTGCCGCACCATGGACATCCCCGAGCCGCTGGCCGACAACATCCGGCTGTTCCGCGACAGCGGGCGCTTCTATCGAAACGCCGAGGAAATGTTCGCGCTGACCAGCTGGGTGGAGGTGATGATCGGCCAGCGCATCCTGCCGCGCACGTACCACCCGGCGGTCGACCAACTTTCCGACGCCGAACTGCGGCAACTGATGGAAGGCGTCCAGCGCGTGATCGCGGCATGCGTGGAGGCCATGCCGATGCACCAGCAATTCATCGCGCGCCATTGCGCCGCCGTGTGACGGCGATCGCGGCGCGCCAGGCACAAGGGGTGATCCAATGGGGAATTCGATGCAACGTTCGGCCGGTCGCGTGCCCGCGGAGGCACGGTGGCCGTGATGGGAAATGCAATGAGACTACGCTCCACCGCAGCGGCCCTGCTGCGCAAGACCGGCACCACCACGTTTTTCCTGCTGCTGGCGTTGTTCACCGCCGCGCCGGTGCATGCCGCGGCGCAGGTCGATCCGCTGCTGGCCGTGGACAATGGGGCCACCAACGCGCTGCAATCGCCCTCGCTGGACGACATCGAGCACCGCACGTTCGAATTCTTCTGGCAGACCGCCAATCCGAAGAATGGACTGGTGCCCGACCACTGGCCACCGCACCCCGAACGGGATTACTTCTCCAGCATCGCCGCCGTGGGCTTCGCGCTGACCGCGTACCCGATCGGGGTCGAGCGCGGCTGGATCACGCGCGAACAGGCGCGCGAGCGGGTGCTGGCCACGTTGAAGTTCTTCGCCAACGCGCCGCAGGGCGACAGCGAGGACCATGACGCCGGTTACCACGGGTTCTTCTATCACTTCCTGAACATGCAGACCGGCCTTCGCTACGGCCGCTGGGTCGAGGTGTCGACCATCGATACCACGCTGCTGATGGCGGGCGTGCTGTTCGACCAGACCTACTTCGACCAGGACAATTCCGAGGAACGCGAAATCCGCGAACTCGCCGACAAGCTCTACCGCGACGTGGACTGGAACTGGGCCCAGGCGCGCCCGCCGCTGGTCAGCATGGGCTGGACGCCGGGTGGCAAGTTCATTCCCAGCGACTGGAAGGGCTACGACGAAGCGAAGATCCTGTACATCCTCGCGCTCGGCTCGCCCACCCACGCGGTGAAACCCGAGGCATGGAAGGCGTGGACGTCGACCTACCACCTCACCTGGGGCAGCTTCATGGGCGGCAAGCCGCATGTCGGTTTCGCGCCGCTGTTCGGCCATCAGTACAGCGAAGCGTGGGTCGATTTCCGCGGCATCCGCGACGCATACATGCGCGCCAAGGGCATGGATTACTTCGAGAACGGTCGCCGCTCGGTGATCGGGCAGCGCGACTACGCGATCGCCACCGTCGGACACTTCGCGGGCTACGACGGAAACATCTGGGGCCTGACCGCATGCGATGGTCCGGGCGATACCACCTGGCAGCGGCCCGACGGCACCAGCCTGAAGTTCTACGGTTATTTCGCGCGCGGCGCCGATGTCGGCGAGATCATCGACGATGGCACCATCGCGCCCACCGCGGCGATCGGTTCCATCGTGTTCGCGCCGGAGCTGGTGCTGCCGGCGATCGATGCGATGTACGGCCGCTATGGCAAATGGCTGTATTCCAAATTCGGGTTCGTGGACGCCTTCAATCCGACGTTCCAGGTGACGGATGCGCCGCTGCGCAGCGGGCGCGTGGTGCCGGGCGAAGGCTGGTTCGATGACCAGTATCTGGGAATCGACCAGGGACCGATCCTGCTGATGATCGAGAATTACCGCTCGGGGTTCGTGTGGGACGTGATGCGCCGCAACCCCTACATCCGGCGCGGGCTCGAACGCGCGGGCTTCACGGGCGGATGGCTGGACAAGTCCGCGAACGAAGGTACACAAACCGCATCCTCTCCTGCCACGACGCGCGCGCCCGTTGCCATAATGCAGCAATGACCCACCGCCTGCCGGTCCGCATTGTCGCCCTCCTCGCGGGGTTTGCGGCACTGCTGCTGGCGGGTTGCAGCGCGTCCGCGCAGCAAGGCACGACGTTGGAATTCTGGACCATCGGCCGCGAAGGCGAAGCGGTCGCGCAACTGCTGCCCGCGTTCGAGCAGGCGCATCCCGGCATCCACGTGCGCGTGCAACAGATTCCCCTGACCGCTGCGCACGAAAAACTCCTGACCGCCTACGCGGGCGACTCGCTGCCCGACCTCACCCAGATCGGCAATACCTGGATCGCGGAATTCGCGGCGCTGCACGCACTGGTGCCGCTGCAGCCGCGGGTCGCCCAATCGACGCAGATCCGCGCGGACGACTACTTCGCCAGCGCATGGGCGACCAACGTGATCGACGGCACGTTGTACGGCCTCCCCTGGTATGTCGATACGCGCCTGCTGTTCTACCGCGCCGACCTCTTGCGCGAGGCGGGCTTCGATGCGCCGCCGCTCACCTGGGCCGCATGGCGGGCGCAGATGGATGCGATCCGCGCGACCAGCCACGACAGGCGCTGGGGCGCGTTGCTGCCCACCAACGAATACGACCAGTTGCTGGCGCTGGCCTTGCAGCAGCACGTGCCGTTGCTGCGCGACGGCGGCCGCCACGGCAATTTCCAGAGCGCGGCTTTCAAACGCACGCTGGCGTTCTATGTCGGCCTGTTCAAGCGCGGCGACGTGCCGGCCTGGACCAACGTGCAGGTCGGCAACCCGTGGCAGGCCTTCGGGCGCGGGGAGTTCGTGTTCTACCTTTCCGGGCCGTGGAACATCGGCGAATTCCGCAAGCGCCTGCCGGCCTCGCAACAGAACGAATGGTCGACCGCGCAACTGCCCGGCCCGGACGGTCCCGGCGACTCGGTGGCGTACGGTTCGAGCCTGGTGATCCCGCGCCATTCGAAGCATCCGGATGCCGCGTGGAAACTGATCGAATACCTTTCGCGGCCCGACGTACAAGTGCGCTTCTACGAACTTCTCGGCGACCTGCCTGCGCGGCGTTCCGCATGGGAAAGCCCCGTGCTGAAGGGCGATCCGAAGCTGCGAGCCTTCCGCGCCCAGCTCGAACACATGCGTCCGGCGCCGCAGGTGCCGGAGTGGGAGCAGATCGTCAACATGATGCAGCAGGTCGCCGCGCGCGCGGTCGCGGGAGAATTGACCATCGACCAGGCGACCGCACAGATGGATGCGCAGGCCGACGCGATCCTCGCCAAGCGCCGCTGGGTGCTGGCGCGGCAGCACGAGGCGGCGCCTTGAACCGCAGCGCTGCCGCGTGGCTGTTCCTCACACCCGCGCTGCTGGTACTGGGCGTGTTCTTCCTGTTGCCGGTGCTCGCGGGCCTGGCCCTGAGCCTCACCGATTACGACCTGTACGCGCTGGCTGACTTCCACAACCTGCGCTTCGTGGGCCTCGCCAATTACTGGGACCTGCTGCACCGCCCGCTGTTCTGGGCGGCGCTGGGGCACACGCTGTATTTCGTGATCCTCGGCGTGCCGCTGTCGATGCTTTGTTCGCTGGGCACCGCGTTGCTGCTCAATGCGTCCGCCGCACGCTTCAAGCCGTTCTTCCGCACCGCGTTGTTCGCGCCCGTGGTGACGACCGTGGTCGCGGTGGCGGTGATCTGGCGCTACCTTTTCAACACGCAGTACGGCGTCGTCAATTTCGTGCTGACGCACCTTGGCTTGCCGCCGATCGACTGGCTCGGCGATCCACACTGGGCGATGCCGATGATCATCCTGTTCGCGGTGTGGAAGAACTTCGGCTACAACATGATCATCCTGCTGGCCGGCTTGCAGGCGATTCCCGCCGACCTGTACGAAGCCGCGCGCATCGACGGCGCCTCCGAGTGGCAGCAGTTCCGGCACATCACGCTGCCGGCGCTGGCCCCCATCCTGCTGATGGTCGGCATCCTCACGGTGTCGGGCTACTTCCAGCTGTTCGCCGAACCCTACGTGATCACCGAAGGCGGCCCGCTGCAAAGCACGGTGAGCGTGCTGTACCTGATGTACGACCAGGGCTTCAAATGGTGGAACATGGGCACCGCCTCGGCGGTGGCGTTCCTGTTGTTTCTGGTGATGTTCGCGGCGACGGCGCTGATGTGGCGCTTCGGCGAAGGCCGGGAGCATGTGACATGAGGCCGCGCCTGCACGCCTGGCTCGTCAACGGCGCACTGGTCGCGTGTACCGCAGTGGTGTTGTTCCCGCTGTTCTGGATGCTGTCGGTGTCGTTCATGCAACCGGGCGAAGCCAACAACCTGCCGCCGCCGATGCTGCCGCTGCACCCGACCCTCGCCAATTACCGCGAACTGTTCGCGCACGCGGGCATGGGCCGCTACTTCGCGAACAGCCTGATCATTTCGACCTCGATCACGCTGCTGTCGCTGGCCTGCAACACGCTGGCGGGCTATGCATTTGCGAAGCTGCATTTCGCGGGACGCGAAAGAATGTTCGGCGTGCTGATCGGCGCGCTGGTAATCCCGGCGCAGGTCGCGATGCTGCCGCTGTTCCTGCTGCTGAAGTACGCGGGGCTGATCAACAGTTACTGGGCGGTGATCCTGCCCGCGATGGCATCGGTGTTCGGCATCTTCCTGGTGCGCCAGTACGCGCGCAGCATTCCCGGCGAACTGCTGGAAGCGGCGCGGGTGGACGGCGCGGACGAACTGCGGATTTTCATCCAGGTGGTGCTGCCGCTGCTGAAACCGATCCTGGTCACGCTGGCGGTGTTCACCTTCCTGGTCGCGTGGAACGATTTCATGTGGCCGCTGATCGCATTGACCGGGCAACAGCACTACACGCTCCCGGTGGGCCTCGCCTCGCTGTCGCGCGAACACGTGCAGGACTCGGGCTTGATGATGGCCGGCGCGGTGGTGACCGTGGTCCCGGTGCTGGTGCTGTTCCTTGCCTTGCAGCGCTATTACCTGCGCGGCCTGCTTCTGGGGAGCGTGAAAGGTTGAGAAGCGGCACGCAGTGCCACTTCGAAAGCCCGCACAGGGATGTGCGGGCGGCGACAGCGCCAAGGATGGAATGCTCGGCAACCAGATCATAGGTGGGGCTGACGCCGGCCTCATCGGCGGAAGCCCAACATGGCTTGATGTTGGGCCTCTCCCGGATAAAGTCCGGGATCAGCCAACCTACGCGGTGACGCCCAACGCCGCACCGTGCGTGGCGATCACCTTGGCGTAGAAGCGCGCGCTGTCCTTCAGGGTGCGTTGCTGGGTCGCGTAATCCACGTGCACGATGCCGAAGCGCTTGCTGTAACCGTGCGCCCATTCGAAATTGTCCAGCAGCGACCACACGAAATAACCCCGCAAATCCACGCCCTGACGCGCCGCCGCCTGCACGGCGCGCAGATGCGAGCGCAGGTACCCGACCCGCAACGGATCTTCCACGCGTCCGCCCTCGGCGGTGGGCGGATCGTAGAAGGCCGCGCCGTTTTCGGTGATGTAGAGGGGCGGCCGGCCATAGCGCGCGTTGACCCACTTCAGCACGTCGGTGAGGCCTTGCGGGTAAACCTCCCAGCCGGTTTCGGTGTGGGTCGCGTGTTTTTGCGGAGCGCCGCTCACGCGCTGCGGCCAGCGGCGTGGATCGTGCCGCACCACGCTGCGCGTGTAGTAGTTCACGCCCACGAAGTCGATCGCCTGCCGGATCTGCGCCATGTCCTCGGCGGGCCACGCGGGCCACGCGTCGCCGAACACCTCGCGCATTTCCTCGGGGTAACGCCCCAGGAACACCGGATCGAGGAACTGGCGATTCATGTACGCATCGGCGCGACGGGTGGCGGCGAGATCGTCGGCGCCCTGGCTGGCCGGATACTTCGGTTCCAGATTGACCACGATGCCGATGTTGTTGCGCCCCTCCGCACGGTAGGCCTGCACCGCCGCGCCGTGCGCGCGGAGCAGATGGTGCGCAGCGATCGGCGGCTCGAACTGGCTGCGGTGCCCGGGCGCGAGCACCCCGTGCAAATAGCCGCCATCGCTCACCACCCAGGGTTCGTTGATCGTGGTCCACAGGCCGACGCGATCGTCCAGCTTGCGGAACATCACCCGCGCGTAATCGGCGAACCAGCCGATGATGTCGGGATTCAACCAGCCGCCGCGATCGTCCAGCGCGGCGGGCAAATCCCAGTGGTGCAGCGTCACCATCGGCTGGATGCCATTCTCGAGCAGCGCATCCACGAGCCGGTCATAGAACGCCAGGCCTTCCGGATTCACGCGGCCGCGACCTTCCGGCAGCACCCGGTTCCAGGCGATGCTGAAACGATACGCGCGCATGCCCAGCGTGCGCATCAGCGCGACGTCTTCGCGCCAGCGCCGATAATGATCGCAGGCAACGTCGCCGGTATCGCCGTCTCGCACGCGCCCCGGCGTGTGCACGAACCGGTGCCAGTTGCTCACGCCCGCGCCATCGGCCAGCGGCGAACCCTCGATCTGGTAGGCCGACGTGGCGCAGCCCCACAGGAAGCCTGCGGGAAACGGCGCATGGGAGGCTTCCGGATTATCGGCCATGCATGGCTCCAATGGATGTAAACGCTTACATCGGCATGATAACGTGCTTCGGCCGATGCCGGGGTGTTCCCGGCCAGCCGACCCGAAGACTGTGGGCGCAATCAGCGGGGCAACGCATGGCGACGGTTCGACTCGACAACGTCCGCAAGGTGTACGACAACGGCAAGGTCGCGGTGGCCGGCGCCAGCTTCACCGTCTCGGATGGCGAACTGCTGGTGCTGGTGGGGCCGTCGGGTTGCGGCAAGACCACGCTGCTGCGCGCGATCGCGGGCCTGGAAAGCATCACCTCGGGCACGATCGCGATCGACGGCCGCACCGTCAACGACCTGGCGCCGCGCGAACGCGATATCGCGATGGTGTTCCAGAACTACGCGCTGTATCCGCACATGACGGTGGCCGAGAACCTGGCGTTCGGGTTGAAGCTGCGCGGTCATGCGCGCGCGGAAATCGAAAAGCGCGTAGCGGACGCGGCCCGGATGCTCGGCCTGGAAGACCTGCTGCAGGCGCGCCCGCGCCGGCTTTCCGGCGGACAGCGGCAACGGGTCGCTCTGGGCCGTGCGCTGGTGCGCGAGCCCAGGGTGTTCCTGCTGGACGAACCGCTCTCGAATCTCGACGCGAAATTGCGCGTGGCGATGCGGGTGGAAATCGCACGGCTGCACCACCGCCTCGGCGCGACGATGATCTACGTCACCCACGACCAGATCGAGGCGATGACGCTGGGCCAGCGCATCGTGGTGTTGAGCGACGGCCAGATCCAGCAGATCGACACGCCGATGCGCCTGTACGAGCAGCCCGCGAACCTGTTCGTCGCGGGTTTCCTCGGCAGCCCCGCGATGAACTTTTTCCGCGGCCGCCTGCGCGACGATGTGCACGCGCTCGAAATGGAAAACGCCAGCCTGCCGCTCGACGGCCTGGATGCTTCGCTCCTGCCGCTGGAACAGATGCGCGGGCGCGACATCGTGCTGGGCCTGCGTCCGGAACACCTGCAATGCGCAGGCACCAACGCATCCATGTCGTGCGTGCAATTCGATGCGGCGCTGGAAGTGATCGAGCCCGTCGGCAACGAGATGTTCCTGAACCTGCGTTTCGGCGGCATCGTGATTGTCGCGCGCGTGCCACCGCAGCCGCTGCCCGCGCCCGGCGCGACGCTGCGGATGACGTTCAACCCATCGCGTCTGCACGCGTTCGATGGCAGCGATGGCCGCCGCGTCGCGTGATCGCGCGTGACCATCCATCGCGCGAAAAGTTTCGCGCGCGTCCGCAAATCGTTTTCACGCGCGCGATGAACAGCGACTGACGAACTATCGAAACCTTAACGAACGTTGCCGATTGCCCCAAGTCTCAGTGGCCAAGCGCAGGCGAAACCTTCGCACGCGTGAACAACCACAAGTGGAGACAATCATGCGCAACACTGCAATCGTCCTCGCCATCGCCACGGCTTTCGTGGCAGGTCCCGTTTTCGCGCAGGACGCCACGAACACGACCGGCGCCGACAGCGGGTTCTTCATCAACGGCAACGCAGGCCACAGCTATTTCGGCAGCGGCCAGAACAGCGGCAGCGACACCGGCTACCAGATCAACGGTGGCTATCGCTGGGCGCTCGGCAACGGCTTCGCGGTAGGCCCGGAGGTCGGCTACAACGACCTCGGCAACATCCGCGTCAAGAACGTGTTCAACTCGCAGCCTGTGGTCGCGGACAACAAGGCCTCGCTGCACGGCTGGACCGTGGGCGCCAACGCGAAATACAACTTCAACCCCAACTGGTACGTGTCCGCACGGACGGGTTTGTACGCGTGGAACGGCCACGGGATGACGCGTGACATCACGCCGATCAGCACCGGTCGTTCGGGCGACGGCTACTACGGCGGCGTGGGTGTGGGCTATGACTTCAGCCGCAACTTCGGCGTGGGCGTCGGTTACGACTACTACCGCGCCAAGAAGAACGACGTCAACCTGTCCACCGGGTTGCTGTCGGCGCAGGCCGAAGTGAGGTTCTGAGGTTCCTTTCCGCCGCCTCGCGCGGCCAACACGGGCCCGGGTGCGCAAGCGCCCGGGCCTTGTCGCTTCAAGGGGATCAGCCCGAGGAACCCGTCGCGGCGTCGATCTGCGCCGCTTGGCGCTTCGCCTGGTCGTTGACGATGTTCTGCACGTTCTTCGCCTTGTTCAGATCGTGGCCGTAAGCGGCCATCGGCGTGCCGGCCAGAACGTTCGTCGTTGCAGGCGCCGGCGTTGCGGAACTGGCGGCCACGTCCGGCGCGGTGTGCGAACCGCACGCGGCCAGCATTCCGGTGAGCAACAGGATAACGAGGGTCCGCGACATGGCGCGCAGTGTCGCGCGGCGGGCGGCGGCTTGCAAGCTGCGGTAAGCTTCCGCGGAGGATCCACGGAACCTGCGCGTGAACGCATCCCCCGGTCGCTGGCGCCTCGATGGCCAGACCTGCCTGATCACCGGCGCCAGTCGCGGCATCGGCCTGGCCTGCGCGCGCGAACTGGCCGCGCTGGGCGCGCAACCGCTGCTGGTCGCGCGCGACGAGGCCGAACTGAATGCGGTTTGCGATGAACTGCGCGAAGACTTTCCCGACAGCGAACCCCGCAGCTTTTCCGCCGACATCGGCGACGCCGAGGAGCGCCTCGCGATCTTCGACTGGATCGCCGACCTCGACGTGCCGCTGTCGCTGCTGGTCAACAACGCCGGCGGCAATCTCAAGAAGCCCACGCTGGAATACGAACCCGCCGATCTGGAGGAAGTGTTCCGGTTGAACAGCGTGGCCGCCTTCGATCTGTGCAGGCTCGCGCATCCGCGCCTCGCGCAGCACGGCAACGCCGCGATCGTGAACGTGGGTTCGGTGTCGGGCGCCACGCACGTGCGCACCGGCGCGCCGTACGGCATGAGCAAGGCCGCGCTGCACCAGATGACGCACAATCTCGCCTGCGAGTGGGCCGAGGATGGCATTCGCGTCAACGCGGTGGCGCCGTGGTACATCCGCACGCGCCGCACGGATGCGGCGCTATCCGATCCCGATTACCTCGACGAGGTGCTGGACCGCACCCCGATGGCGCGGATCGGCGAGCCCGAGGAAGTAGCCGCCGCGGTCGCGTTCCTGTGCATGCCGGCCGCCAGTTACATCACCGGCCAGGTGCTGGCGGTCGATGGTGGTTTCCTGCATTACGGATTCTGATCGCGATGGTGTATTACGACCACATCGATTCTCCCATCGGGCCGCTGCTGCTGGTGAGCGACGGCGCGGGACTTGTCGAGGTCGGCTTGCCGCACGGCGCGGCGGCGTCCCCGCCATCGGGGGGCGAACGCAGCGCATCGAAACTGCACGCGGCCGCGCGCCAGTTCGACGAATACTTCGCGGGCAAGCGCCTGCAATTCGATCTGCCGTTGCGGCCGTCCGGTACGCCGTTCCAGCTCGAAGTCTGGGGCGCGCTGCTCGCGATTCCGTACGGCGAAACGGTGAGCTACGCCGACATCGCGCGACGCATCCGCCGGCCGCGCGCGGTGCGTGCGGTGGGCGCCGCGAACGGTGCCAATCCACTCGCGATCATCGTGCCCTGCCACCGCGTGATCGGCAGCCATGGCGACCTCACCGGTTACGGCGGCGGGCTGCCCGCCAAGCGCTGGCTGCTGGCGCACGAGCGCAAACATGCGCCGGTTCCGGCACTCACGTTGACCGCCTAGATTGGGCTGACGTCAGCTTCACCGACGGAAGTCCGACCCCCACATGGGCCTGCATCGTTCTTCTCCCGGGACGGCCGGGATCAGCCCGACCCACGCTCCTCAACGGACCTTCGTAGGGCGGGAATAACGCAGCGAATCCCGCCAGCCGTTGTTTGACCACGTCGGCGGGTTGGCACCCGCCCCGCATCGAAGGGGGACCGGTATGGCGCAGCGAGTAATCATGCGTCACCGGCAATTGCGCAATTGGTCCTGCAACTGCTGCTCGCGTTGCTCCAGCGGCGGCTGCTCGTGCGGCATCGCCCGGCGCAATGCGCGGTGGTTCCCGTCGTATTCCTTCTGGACGAAGCGGCAGACCTGCGCCTGCGTCGCGGGCAGGCAGAAATCCTGCACCTCGGCCATGCCGCTCGCGACGCGCGGACCGCCGATGCGCGGCCTCGACAACTCCGGCGCCGACACGCCGGCGCCCCCACGCGCGCCATAGGCCTGCGACAACGATTGCGGCGGATAACCCATCACGCCCAGCGGCGCGAGGTAAGGCGGGGGCGGCGAGCGCGTCAGGTATTGCTTGCCGTTCACGGCCCCGACGCACTCGTACATGACCGGCAACGGCGCAGAGGGCGGAACACTCGCCGGCGGCGCAGCCACGACGGCAACGGCACTCGCGGCGGTCGCGATCGGCGGCGGCACGTAACCCGGCGGCACGTGGCTCGGCAGATCGATCACCTTCTGTTTCTGGCCCGACGCGCAGGCGCGATCCTGGTAACTCACGTTGCCGCTCGCACCAATGCACCGGTACACCTGCGCGTGCGCGCTGGTGCACCAGAACGTGCAGGCGAAGATCGCGACGGCGGCGAACGCAACTCTCACGCCGCGATCTTACGCCGCGCGCCTACGAACGAAGCCCGACGCCCTTGTGCAGCAGCCACAGCGCCACCGCGCCCAGCGCGATCACGAACGCCAGCATCACCACGTACGCGACCCACACCGGCACGTCGCCGATCCCGAGGATGCCGAACCGGAACGCGTTGACCATGTACAGGATCGGGTTGGCCAGCGATGCCTCGCGCCACGGCGAACCCAGCATGTTGACCGAATAGAACACCCCGCCGAGATAGGTGAGCGGCGCCAGCACGAAGGTCGGCACGATCGCGATGTCGTCGAAACGCTTGGCGAACATCGCGTTGATGAAGCCCGCCAGCGAAAAGATCATCGCGCCGAGGATCACCGTGGTGATCGCCACCAGCGGATGCGCGATATGCAAGGACGTGAAGAACAGCGCGATGCCCAGCACGATCGCGCCCACCAGCAGCCCGCGCAGCACCGCGCCGGACACATAGCCCATCAACACCACCCAGCTCGGCATCGGCGAGGCCAGCAGCTCCTCGACGTAACGGCCGAATTTGGAGCCGAAGAAGCTGGAGGTAATGTTGCCGTAGGCGTTGTTGATCACGCTCATCATCACCAGGCCGGGCACGATGTACTGCATGTAGCTGAAGCCGTGCATCGGCCCGACCCGGCTGCCGATCACCTTGCCGAAGATCACGAAATACAGCGTCATCGTGATCGCGGGCGGCACCAGCGTCTGGGTCCAGATGCGCAGCATCCGGTGCACTTCGCGGCGGGTGATGGTGGCGAGCGCGACCATGTTGGCGCGCGTGCGCACGGGGCCGGTGTAGGTCACCGCTTCAGTCAGGCGCGGCCGCGCGAGGTCGTTCATGCCGCCGCCCCGTTGCCGTTGCGTTCGACCAGCCGCACGAACAATTCCTCCAGCCGGTTGGTCTTGTTGCGCATCGAGGTCACGGTGATGCCGTGCGCCGTCAGCGCGGCGAACAGCGCGTTGAGGTCGTGGGTGCTCGGCATCTCCGCCTCCAGCGTCTGGTCATCGAGGCGGATCAGCTTCACCCCGTCGAGTTGCGGCAGGGTGCCGTCGAAACCGGCGACGTCCAGCACGAACGACTGCACGTCCAGCTTGGAAAGCAGCCGCCGCATCGAGGTGTCTTCCACGATTTCGCCGTGGTCGATGATCGCGATGTTGCGGCAGAGCTGCTCGGCTTCCTCCAGGTAATGCGTGGTCAGGATCACGGTGGTGCCGGCGCGGTTGATGCCGGTGATGAACTGCCACATCGAGCGGCGGATCTCGATGTCGACGCCCGCGGTGGGTTCGTCCAGGATCAGCAGGCGCGGCTCGTTCATCATCGCGCGCGCGATCATCAGCCGGCGCTTCATGCCGCCGGACATGAAGCGCGTCGCCTGGAAC
>JBQCCP010000141.1:0-19316 GCA_051962095.1 Rhodanobacteraceae bacterium | reverse complement strand
CATCGCCGCCAGCCATCGCAACCAGGTGTATCTGCCGGAGCTCGACTTGCCGCCGGACCTGGCGTGGGTGCCGGATGTGGCCGCGGCGCTGCGCGGCGTCGACGCCGCGCTGGTCGCGGTGCCGAGCCACGCGTTCCGGCAAATGCTCACCGAAGCCGCGCCGATGCTGCCGGCAGGCGCCGGTTACGCGTGGGCGACCAAGGGTTTCGAGCCCGGCACCGGACGTTTCCTGCACGAGGTGGTGGCCGAGCGCCTGCCGGACACGCCCGCCGCGGTCGTGACCGGGCCGTCGTTCGCGCGCGAAGTCGCGGCCGGCATGCCCACAGCGGTCACCGTGCATTCCGGCGACGACGCCTTTGCGCATCGTGTGGCCGAGATGCTGCACGGCAACGCGTTCCGCGCCTACACCGGCAACGACATGCTGGGGGCGGAACTGGGCGGCGCGATGAAGAACGTGCTGGCGGTGGCGACCGGCGTCGCCGACGGCATGCAGCTCGGCCTCAACGCTCGCGCTGGCCTGATCACCCGCGGCATGAACGAGATGCTGCGGCTCGGCGGCGCGCTGGGCGCCAAGGCGCAGACCCTGATGGGCCTGGCTGGCCTCGGCGACCTGGTACTGACCTGTACCGGCGAGCTCTCCCGCAACCACCGCTTCGGGGTCGCGCTGGGGCGTGGCGTACCGCTGAAGCAGGCGCTGGCCGACATCGGGCAGGTGGTCGAAGGCGCGGTCACCGCAGACGAGGTGATGCGGCTGGCCGATCGCCACGGACTCGACCTGCCCATCTCACGGCATGTTCAGGCCGTGCTGCGCGGCGAGATGACGCCCACCGACGCGCTGCGTTCGCTGCTGGCGCGCGAGCGCAAGCCCGAATATCCAGAGAACCTATTCCACTGAATCGGGAATAGCGGACTCTGTTCGAAGCCGCTTTGGTGGAAAGTCAGGCCATGGAAGGCCATTCGAGCCCGGAGGCGTGCGCAGGATCGAACGGAGCAGCTTTCATGGATGAACGCAAAAAACATGCGCTATGCTTGAGCCTTTTAGGTAGCGGTACTCCTGCGCATGCAACACCGCAGCAACCAGGGCGAAGCGCCGGCCGGGCGCGCCGCGGGCAAGCCTGCGGCGGCGCCGCTGCCTGCCGAGTGGACGCGCCTGCTTGCCGCGGGCGGTGGAGAAGGCCGCGCCGGTGCGGCGCCCACGCTGGGTTTCCTGCTGGAGCTGCTGCACGACGAGCCGGCGGTGTCGCGGATCGAAATCGCGCCCGTGCTGCTGGAAACCGTGGCCAAGGACCGGCTCGGCCGCGCGGTGCCGCTGGATTCGAAGCAGCTTCCCGGCGCCGGACTACCCGAAGCGGAAACCCGGCTTGCCGCCAGCGTGCTCGGCCTGCCGCAGACCCAACGCAAGGGCCGCAGCTACGCCCACCTTGCAGGGCCGTTCAGCGATGCACTGCTTTGCGAAATCCTGAAGAGCGCGCCAAGCTTGCTGGGCGGTGTCGCGGGCCTGCGCCTGTCGCTCGGCAAGCCGCGCCCGCTGGAGTGGGACTGGCAACTGGAGCGCGACGGCCGCCAGCGCCTGCTGCCCAAGCTTCCTCCGCACCAGCGGCTGATCCGGGCCGGCGGCCTGTGGTATCTCGATCCGGAATGCGCGGAACTCGGTCCGCTGGACGGCGAGGCCGCCGAGGTCGCGCTGATCGATGCGCCGCCGCTGGCGCCGGAATACGCCGAGGCGCTGGCCGAGCGGGTGGCCGCGTCGCCGTGGGCCGCGCGCATTCCCGCGCCCCAGGCGTTCGACGCGGTGCAGCGCGCAGACCTCGCGCCCAAACCCGTGATGATCTTCCAGGCGTTGACCCGGCACGCCCGGATCGGCGCCGGCACGCCGCCGCTCGCGTACGCGCGGCTCGCGTTCGATTATGGCGGCGAGCGCCTGCCGGGCCGCGGCGGTGAAGCGATCGTGCGGCGCGTGCGCAACGGCAAGCTGGTCGAGATCGTGCGCAAGCGCGCCGAGGAACTGGCGCGGATGGAGCGGCTGGAAGCCTTCGGCCTGGCGCCCGCGGTCGACTGCGAAGGCCTGCCGTGGGACATGGCCGACGCGCTGCCCGAAGACGCCTGGGTGTTTCCCGGCAAGGGCTACGCCGGCGCGCTGGAAGTGAACACGCCGGCGCGCTGGCTGGGTCTGCGCGAGAAGCTGGAACATGATGATTTCATCGTCGAATACGCCTCCAGTTTTCCGTTCGAGGTTCTGGAAGGGCCGCCGCGCTGGTACGGCGTCGCGCACGCCGACGAGGGCGGCGAGGCGTTCGAATTCGAAATGGGCATCGAGGTGGAAGGCAAGCGCGTCAACCTGCTGCCGACCGTGGCACGCGCGCTGTCCGAACACACGCTGTCGCTGATCGCACCCGAAAACGAAACCAGGGACGCGGTGTGGTACGCGCCAGTGGACGAGCGCCGCCGTGTCGCGGTGCCGCTGGCGACCTTGCGCAAGCTGCTGGCGCCGCTGGCCGAATACCTGGCGCACCCGCGCGACAAGCTGCGCCTGCCGCGGGTGCAGGCGGGGCGTTTGGAGGAATTCGCGGGTGCCTTGCCGAAGAACGGCAAGCTGGACGCGCCCAAGGACCTGACCGGCTTCACCACTCGCCTGCGCGAAGCGGCCGAGCAAGCCTCCGACGCGGTGCCCGAAGCCCTGATCGGCGAGCTGCGCCCGTACCAGCGCGAGGGCCTGCGCTGGCTGAACGCGCTGGCTGACGCGGGCTTGGGCGGCGTGCTGGCCGACGACATGGGCCTCGGCAAGACCGTCCAGTTGCTCGCGCACGTCCTGGCGTTGAAGCAAAGCTCGGCGCTCTCGCAACCCGCGCTGATCGTCGCGCCGACCAGCCTGATTCCGAACTGGCAGGCGGAGACGGAACGCTTCGCGCCCTCGCTGAAGGTGCTGACCTTGCACGGGCCGGAACGCGTCAAGAGCTTCGATCGACTCGCCGGCCACGACGTGATCCTCACGAGTTATGCGCTGCTGCCGCGCGATCTTTCGGTGCTGCGCGAGCAGCCGTTCGCGCTGGTGGTGCTGGACGAGGCGCAGCAGGTCAAGAACCCGCGCACGCAGGCGCGCCGCGCGCTGCTGTCGATCACCGCCAAGCGCCGCGTGTGCATGACCGGCACGCCGCTCGAAAACCACTTGGGCGAATTGTGGTCGCAGGTCGACCTGGCGGTGCCCGGCTTGCTGGGCGACGAAGGGTCGTTCCGCCGGCACTACCGCATTCCCATCGAACGCCAGGCCGACGCCGATTGCCAGGCGCGGCTCAATCACCGGATCGCGCCGTTCATCCTCCGTCGCACCAAGACCCAGGTCGTGAAGGAATTGCCCGAGAAAACGGAGATCGCGCGCCGCGTGGTGCTGTCCGGCAAACAGCGCGAGTTGTACGACGCGTTGCGCATCTCGCTGGGCGAGGAAGTGCGCGAAGTGGTGCGCCAGCGCGGCTTGGAGCACAGCGGCATCATCGTGCTCGACGCTTTGCTGAAGCTGCGCCAGACCTGCTGCGATCCGCGGCTGGTGAAACTCGAAGCCGCGCGCGGCGTGCGCGAGTCGGCCAAGCTGGAATTGCTGATGGACATGCTGCCCGACCTGTTGAGCGAAGGCCGGCGCGTGCTGCTGTTTTCGCAGTTCACCGAAATGCTGGCGCTGATCGCGCGCGAATTGAACCGCCGCCACCTGCACTACGTCACGTTGACCGGTGACACGCGCGATCGCGCCGAACCGGTGCGCAAGTTCCAGGACGGCGAGGTGCCGCTGTTCCTGTTGTCGCTGAAAGCCGGCGGCGTGGGCCTGAACCTCACCGCAGCCGACACCGTGATCCACTACGACCCGTGGTGGAATCCCGCCGCCGAAACCCAGGCCGCCGACCGCGCGCACCGCATCGGCCAGGACAAGCCGGTGTTCGTGTATCGCCTGATCTGCGCCGACACAGTTGAGGAACGCATCGAAGACCTGAAGGCGCGCAAGGCCGAACTCGCGCAGGCGGTGCTGGAAGGCGGCGGCACCCGCGACAAGTTGAAGTTCGACGAGGCCGATCTGGATGCGTTGTTCGCGGCCGATTAGGCGCGCGCCGGCTCAGCGCTCGAGTCGTTTCAGGAACACCCGCATCTCCTTCGCGGCCTGCACGTCGCCGCGTGCTTCGGCGGCTGCGAGGCCACGGCGCCAAGCACCGGCGGCGGCCGTCGCGTCGCCCGTTTGCAGGCAAGCCTTGCCCAGCAGCTTCCACGCGGCGGAATAGTTCGCGTCGAATTCGACGGCGGCGCGCAAGTGCATGATCGCTTCGGCTGCCTTGCCCGCTTCCAGCAACGCCGCGCCCAGCGAATAGCGCAGCAGCGCGCCGTCACGCGGCCCGCCGAGTTGCGCGCGCAGTGCTTCGATCCGTTCAGTGGACTTCGACATACCGCCAGTAATTTGGCGCCGGCAACAGCACCGTGGGCGTGACCTGTTCGGGCGGTTGCTGGCCGCGCCTCAGCATCGCCAGCGTCGGCGCGTTCCAGATCACCATCCAGACCCCGCGGTACGGCTGCACCAGCCGTGCATAGCGCAGATCATTGGCGTCGAGGCGTTCGGGATAGTCGATCACCAGTCCGTGCGGGTGCTTGGCGGCCCAGTCCTGCAGGAACTGGCCTTCGTAGAGGCGATCGATCGGCCGGGTCATCCGGCCCATGAATTCGAACTGCCCGTCGTAGATGCCGAGATTCCCGATCGCGTGGCCCTCGGCTTCGACATGGGCCAGCAGCCGGGACGCCGGCCGCATGTCGAATGCGGGATACAGCGCCAGCGCGAAGAGTGCGTAGGCGCCGGCAGTGCCGATGAGGCTGGCTGCGGCGATGCGGCGCAGCTTGCCGCGCCCGGGCAGCAGCACGAACACGCCGAGCAGCAGATACAGCACGCCGAACGGGGCGCTGACCGGCGAGAAATCCCGCAGCCAGTGACTGTGCAGCTTCGCCGCGCCGACCAGCGGCAGCGCGAACAGCAGCGCCGCCAGCGCGAGGGATCCGATCGCCAGCGGCCAGGCCCCCAGCCAGGCGCTGCGCGCCGGCCAGCCATCGCGCGCGCGCAAGGCGGCGATCGCCGCCGCCATCAGCAGCGCCGCGGCCGGCAGTTCCGGCACCAGGTAATAGCTCTGCTTGCCGCTGAATGCGCTGAAGATCACGAACGCGCACACCAGCCACGCCAGCGCCATCCGGAACCCGGGCGACCACGGCCGCCGCAGCAGCGCGAAGGCGGCCCACATCCGCGGCCACAACACGAACGGGAACAGCAGCACCGCCAGCCACGGCACGTACCACCAGAACGGACGCTTGTGGATGAACGCGTTCACGACGCGTCCGCCGGTCTGCTTGTAGAGCAGGTTGTGCGTGTAGGCGCCGCCGCTCAGGTGGATGGCCGGCACCACCCACGCCGCCAGCATGATGCCCCCGCCGATCACGGCCGCAAGACCCAAGCCGTACCAGCGCGCGGGCTGCTCGCGCGCATGCGCGCTCCACCACGGGCCCAGCAGCCACACCGGCAACGTGTGCACCAGCATCACCGGGCCCTTGGTCAAAAGCCCCAGCCCGATGCAGATCCCGAAGCCGAACCAGCGCGGCGCGACACGGCGCGGTCCGGGTGCGAGGCACAGCATCGCCGCCAGCACCCACACCGCCAGCAGTCCGTCGTACATGATCTGCAGGCCGTACAGGAATCCGAACGACAGCGCCAGCAGCAACCACGGCGTGGTGCGTGCGACCCATGCGCGCTCGGGAAACAGGCGCCGCGCCAGCGCCTGTGCCAGCACCAGCTGCGCCGCGCCGATCAGCACCATCAATACCCGCGGCCACACGTCGTTGACGCCGAACACCGCCCAGCCGGCGTGGATCATCCAGAACAGCAGCGGCGCCTTTTCCGAATACGGCGCTCCGTTGATGTGTGGCACCCAGAACTGGTGGTGCGACCACATGTCCCACGCCACCGCCAGCGCGCGGGTGGAATGCAACGGAATCGGCGGCTGCAGGAAGATCGCGATCAGCGCCACCAGCAGGTACAGCGGCAGCCACCACAGCAAGGGGCGCAGGCGTTCGGTGAGGGCGTGGAAAGCGTCGGTCACTGAAGGGTCTTTTGACGCTATGCCAAGTGGCCGCACCGTCGGCCATTTGCCGGCAGGGCAAGGAAGAGTGAGGAAGATGTATGTCGATACATAGACGAGCGATGACGCAGCAATGCGGGCAAATGGCCCTGGCCCGAAGGGTTGCTCCGCAGCGGCCGCCATACTTCGGTGCGCACCTTGACCAGAGAACCACTCTGGCGCTGCGGCGCGCACCTCGTCTGGCAACCGCTGCGGAAGCAACGCGGCTCACTTGGCATTGGCGTCAATAGACCCTTGGATGCGCCGGTGCGGTGCGAGTGTAATGGATGCACGTGCACACCCTATGCGGCGCGCGGCAGTTCGGGCTCGCGTGGCGGCAGGTCGCGCAGCGCGCTGATGACTTCGTCCGGTGCGATGTCGGCGATGCGCGCGCGCTGCGGCGGTCCGCCCAGCGCGATCACCGCGCTGCTGGTCGGGCTGCGCGGTCGCCACACCGCGGGTGACTGGGCGCCGAACAGCACCACCAGCGGGCAACCCATCGCCGCGGCGATGTGGGCGGGGCCGGTATCGACCGACAGCATGCCCTGCGCGATTTCCGCCAGTGCGATCAGGCGCCGCAACGAAAGACCGCTTGCAGCGACTTCGAGATTGCGAAGGCGGGCGCCGGCGACGATCGCCTCCAGCACGGGCGCCTCGTCCGGCGCGCCGCACACCAGGATGCGAGCGTCCGGATGCGCGGCACGCATCGCCCGCAGCACCGCCATCCAGTACGCCGCCGGCCATGCCTTGTCGTCGTCGGCCGCATCGCGCGGCCCGTTCCAGCGCATGCTGCGCTTGTTGCAGGGCTGCACCAGCCAAATGGGCTCGCCGCGCCAGCCACGCCCGCGCAGCCATGCATCACGGTCGTGGCGATCGTGCTCGCGCAGGAGCAGGCGGGGCGCCGCCGCACCCGACAGGCTGGAAGCCTGCCAGGCATTCGCGTGTGCCGGGGGCGGCTGGCCGCAAGCGCGCAGCAAGCGGTCGATCCAATGCTCATCGGGCAGCGCGGGTGCGTCGGTCAGGAACACGCAGCGGTTTGGCGCGACGTGCGCGAGCGCGAGCATGCGGTTGATCTTGGCAAGCGCGCGCGGTTCGCATTCGCAGACATGCACGGGCGCATCGTGGCTCGACCGCAGCGCCTGCAGCATGTGCCAGCGCTCCGGGCTCAGCAGCAACGGCCGGTGCCGCGCGGTGACCTGGACGACGCGCGCGACATCCGGATGCGCCACATAGAGTTCGCCGCTCCACGGGCCGGTGCCCAGCAGCAGGGACGGTGTGCCGTAGCCGCGATGCAGCCGATCCAGCAATGGCGCCAACAGCAGCATGTCGCCGATGCGGCCGAAGCGGATCACGATGGGGTGCATGGCGATGCCTCGACCTGCCTAGCGCACGGCTGCGGGAACGCCGGTTGGCGCAACGGCCATGGACAATCGCAAAGGCAACGCCTGCCATGCCGTAACGACTTCCTCCAATGGGATCTGGTCCACACGGTTGCGTCGTGGCAGGCCGCCCAGCGCGACGACCGCGCTGCCGGTCGGGCTGCGCGGCAGCCACAGCGAAGGCGGCTGCGCGCCGTACAGTACGATCACCGGACAGCCCAGCGCCGCCGCGGCCTGCGCTGGGCCGGTGTCGATGGAAACCATCGCGCTCGCGTGCTCGCACAAGGCCAGCAGGCGCCGCAACGGCAATTCATCGCCAGCGGCGAGCACGCGATCGGACCCCGCGGCGGCGGCGATCTGTCGCAGCAGCGCGGCCTCGGGCGGTGCGCCGCACAGCACGATCTTCGCGTCCGCGCGCCGCGCGAGTACCGCACGAATCACGCCGACCCAATTGGCCAGCGGCCACTGCTTGTCGTCGCCGAGCTGTCCCGCGCGGCCGCGCTTCAACGTGCGCTTGTTGCCGGGCTGCAACAGCACCAGAGGAGCACCGGCGAAGCCGCGTGCGCGCAACCATGCGTGCAGGTCGTCGCGATCGGCATCGGTGATGACCAGGCAGGGCGCATCCGGCGTGTCGAAAGCATCGGCCGACGGCACATTCGCGAACGCCGCGGGCGTCATCGCGCCGAAGCGCTGCCAGCGGTCGATCCAGTGTTCGCCGTCGCGCAGCATGCAGTCGGGATTGGCGAACACGCAGTGGTCGTCCGGGACACGCGCTCGCTGCAGCAGCCACCGAATCTTGTCGATCGACCAGTCGTCGCACACGTACACCGGGCCGGGCGGCTGCGCGCGCAGCAATGCAACCAGGTTGCGCTGACTCGCGTCCAGCCAGTACGGACGCTTGCGGCTGGCGAGCTTCAGCGTGCCGCCGACATCCGGATGCCCCGCGAACAGGGGCTCCAGCCAACCGCCCGAGCCCAGCACCCGGCACGCCTGCCCGTAGCGCCGGTGCAGCAGGCGCAGCAGCGGCGTCAGCAACACCATGTCGCCGAGGGCGCCGAAGCGGATCACGAGGGGCGGGGCGAACGTGGCAGGCATGGATGGCTCGCGGACGGCGCGCAAGTTTCGCGCAAATCCCTGTCGGCAGTCTTTCGTCGTCACGCATTACACTCGCTGAATCCATCCTGCTCTTTGTCGTCATGCCCGAACGTCCCCGCCTCTCGGCGTGCGTGATCACCTTGAACGAAGCCGACCGCATCGCGGCCTGCCTCGACTCGCTGGCGTTTTGTGACGACGTGGTGGTGGTCGATTCGGGTTCCACCGACGCCACGCGTGCCGTTGCCGCGGCGCGCGGCGCGCGCGTGATCGAACACGCGTTCGAGGGCTTCCGCGCGCAGAAGGACTTCGCGGTTTCGCAGGCGCGGCACGATTGGGTGTTGTGCCTCGACGCGGACGAGCGCGTAACGCCCGCGTTGCGGACGAGCATCGAGGCTGCACGGAGCTCGGGCTTTGGTGACGCAGCGGGTTACCGCTTCGCGCGCAGCACCGAATATTTCGGCGCGTTCCTGCGCCATGGCAACGCCTATCCCGACCGCGTGCTGCGGCTGTTCGATCGCCGCCGCGGCGGCTGGCGCGCGGGACGCGAGATCCACGAACACGCGGTCGTCGATGGCAACGTGATGACGCTTGCCGGTGATCTGGAACACGTTGCGTACCGCTCGCTGGACGACCAACTCGCGCGCTACCGCCGCTACGCCGCGATGATGGCGACGCACATGCACGCGCACGGAAGGCGTGCCCGGTTGGCCAACCTGGTGGTGAATCCCGCGTGGCGTTTCCTGCGCGGCTGCGTTTTGCGCGCGGGATTCCTGGATGGCTGGCGCGGCTTCCTGTTCGCGTGCATGGAAGCCGACTACGTGCGCGAGAAATTCGCGCGATTGTGGCTGCTGCAGCACGCGGCGCCCGGCGCGGGCTGGCACAATGGCGAGTCGCGATCGAGCGTCAACGAAGACACGAAAGCCAAAGGGAGATCATGAAAACCGCATTGATCACCGGCATTTCCGGCCAGGACGGGGCCTATCTGACCAAGCTGCTGCTGGACAAGGGCTACAAGGTCCACGGTGCGTACCGCCGCACCAGTTCGGTCAATTTCTGGCGGCTGGAAGACTTGGGCGTCGCCGCGCACTCGAACCTGGAACTGGTGGAATACGACCTCACCGATCCGGGCTGCAGCCTGCGCCTGATCGGGAGGGCGCAGCCCGACGAGGTCTACAATCTCGCGGCGCAGAGTTTCGTCGGCGTCTCGTTCGAGCAGCCGACCACCACCGCAAAAATCACGGGCCTCGGTGCACTGAACCTTTTGGAGGCGATCCGCACGGTGAAGCCGGACACGCGCTTTTACCAGGCCTCCACGTCGGAGATGTTCGGCAAGGTGCAGGCGGTGCCGCAGAACGAACGCACGATGTTCTGGCCGCGCAGCCCCTATGGCGTCGCCAAGCTGTTTGCGCACTGGAGCACGGTGAACTACCGCGAATCGTTCGGCATCTTCGGCGCCAGCGGGATCCTGTTCAACCACGAGTCGCCGCTGCGCGGGCGCGAATTCGTCACGCGAAAAATCACCGACGCGGTGGCGCGGATCAGGCTCGGCAAGCAGGACGTGCTGGAACTCGGCAATCTCGACGCACGGCGCGACTGGGGTTACGCCGCGGAATACGTGGAAGGCATGTGGCGGATGCTGCAGGCCAAAGTGCCCGACACCTTCGTGCTGGCAACCGGCCGCACCGAGACGGTGCGCGATTTCGCGACGCTGGCATTCAAGGCCGCCGGCATCGGCATCGAATGGAACGGCAGCGCCGAAAACGAAACCGGCATCCGCACCGACACCGGGAAGCTGGCGGTGAAGATCAACCCGAAGTTCTACCGTCCGGCCGAAGTGGACATGCTGATCGGCGACGCCGCGCACGCGCGCGAAGTGCTGGGCTGGCAGGCGCAGACGTCGCTGGAGGAACTGTGCCGGATGATGGTGGAAGCCGATTTGAAGCGGGTCGAACGTGGCGTGTCCTTTTAGTGCGATCATCCGTGATCGCTGCAGTTGGGATGAACCCGATCCAGATGACACCCAAGCCATGCAGATCAGAACGGCCATCCCTGGCCCCCGCTCAGAAGCATCTCTGGGGCAGGCTCTGACTTTTCACAACAGCTGCTTCGAACACACCCCGTGACGATGCGCGGCCGTACCCACCATCCACCGCCACGCGTGCTGCTGACGGGCTGTCACGGGTTCACCGGGCGCTACGTTGCTGCTGAACTGGAAGCCGCTGGCTACGAAGTCGTCGGCCTTGCGCACGACGGCGATCCGCCGCGCGAAGGCGTGCTGCGCGCCAACCTGCTGGACCGCGCCGCCGTCAGGCGTACGGTGAGCGAAGCGCACGCGGACGCGGTGGTGCATCTCGCGGCGATTTCGTTCGTGGCGCACGGCGATGCGGACGAAATCTATCGCACCAACGTGGTCGGCACGCGCAACCTCTTGGAGGCGCTGGCCGACACCGACGTGAAGCCGCGCAGCGTGGTACTGGCGTCGAGCGCCAACATTTACGGCAACGCGGCGGTCGAACCCATCGACGAGAACACGCCGCCCGCGCCGGCCAACGATTACGCCGTCTCGAAGCTCGCGATGGAATACATGGCGCGGCTGTGGATGGATCGCCTGCCAATTACGCTGGTGCGGCCGTTCAACTACACCGGCGTTGGCCAGGGCGAGAACTTCCTGGTTCCGAAGATCGTCGCGCATTTCCGGCGCGGCGAGAAGCTGATCGAGCTCGGCAACACCGACGTGGCGCGGGATTTTTCCGACGTGCGCGACGTCGCGCGCGCGTATGCCGCGATCGTCGCCAAGGCGCCCGCGGGCGAAGTGGTGAACTTCTGTACCGGCACCGCCCACTCGCTCGGCGACGTGCTGGCGATGATGGCGCCCATTGCCGGTTACGCGATCGAGGTGCGGGTCAATCCCTCGTTCGTGCGTGCGAATGAGGTGAAGCGGCTGGTGGGTTCGAACGCGCGCCTGCGCCAACTCACCGGGTTTGCGCCAGCCATTCCGCTGGAAGAAACGCTGCACTGGATGTACACGGCGTGAGAATGCAGCCCGGATGGAGCCGCCGCGCGGCGCATTCCGGGATGATGCTGTCGTATACCTCAGTCGATGAGTGCGCGCACCGCTTCGGCGATGCGCGTTCTGAAAGCTCGATCGTTGTCCTCGAACCATGCCCGCGCGGCGCTGCCCATGCGCGTGAGTTCGTCGTCCGACGTGGCAAGCAGGCGTTCGATCGCCTGTTCCAGCGCAGCGCCGTCGTAGAAGTACGTGGTGGCGAGGCTCTGCCGGCCGGTGCGCGAATACGGGATCAATGCGCCGCGTTCGGGGGTGATCATTTCGTTCATCGGCGGGGCGTCGAGCGTTACCACCACCGCACCGACGCCCATTGCCTCGACCAGGTAATGCCCGAAGCCTTCGGTTTCGGAAGGGCAAAGATGAAAGCGTTGCGTGTTCTGGAGGCGCTTCAGTTCGGCGTCGGGAATGTAGTCGGCGCGGTGCACGATATTGGGCGCGTTCACCAAGGGCCGGTCCACCCGCGGACTCTGCAGCACCGTGAGGCGCGGCCATTCGGGGTGGCGGCGCCAGGTCGCGAGCAAGGTATCGGTGCCCTTGTTGGAACTGCGCCCGGCGAGATGGAAGAACGTGCGTTCGCGCGGCACCATGGTGTCGCGCCGATCCTCGCTGGTGAAGCCGGTGTAGTTCGCTTGCAGGCTGAGCGCCTCGAAAATCGGTTTTGCGTGATGCGTCAGCACGAAGGCGCGGTCGAGGCACGGCAGCCATGCGCGATCGCGTTCGTCGAACCATTCCGGATGCGGCAGCAGCACGTTGCGGCGCGCGGTGGCGAGGTACTCCGGCCGCACGCGTTCCAGCATCAGGTTCACGTCCCACCGCTGCGCGTCGCGACCGGCGAGTCGCCGCGCGAACGTCTGCGCGTGCAGCCGCACGGGATGCCAGGCCTTGCGCAGCGCGCCGCGGCGGATGCCGCTGACGGTCACCTCGAACCCGGCATCGGCCAGCGCGTCGCGCAACAGGCGCAGATGGTGGCTGAGCCCGAAACCGTTGTCGCGCGCGACCAGGTTGACGCGGATCATGTCTGCGCCAGCATGCCGCGCAGCGCGGCATCCAGTCGGTCCGGGAATGCCGCGCGTTCGGCCTCGTACCAGGCGCGCGCCGCCGCCCCCAGCGCGTGGCAACCCGCGTCGTCGAGCGAGAGCGCGCGTTCCACCGCGTGTTCCATCGCCGCATCGTCGAACTGAAACGTGGTCGCGAGGTGCTGCGTGCCGGTGCGCGAATACGGAACCAGCACGCCCCGCTCGGGCGTGATCATTTCGTTCATCGGTGGGCCGTCCAGCGTGATCACCACCGCGCCCACGCTCATCGCCTCGACGATGTAGTGGCCGAAACCTTCGGTTTCGGACGGGCACAGGTGGAAACGGTGCGTATTTTGCAGGCGCTTCAATTCGGCTTCATCGAGATAACCGATGCGATGGTCGATGTTTGCCGCCGCCGCGCCGGACCTGGCTTCCTTCGGATGCTGCACCACCGTGAGGCGCGGCCATTCGGGATGGCGCCGCCAGAGCGCCAGCAGTGGTTCGGTGTTCTTGGTGCGGCTGGAGCCGGCAAGGTGGAAGAATGCGCGTTCGCGCGGCACGGACGTCTCGCGCCGGTCCTCGCTGGTGAAGCCGATGCACAGCGCGCGACATCCCTGCGCGGCGAACACCCGCTCCGCCTCGTGAGTTTTTGCGAGCACCAGATCGATGCGTCCCAAGGCTTGCAGATCGCGCGGCAGGAACCACTCCGGATGCGGCAGCAGCACGCAACGCGGCGCGTCGTCCAGGAAGGCCGTGATGATGTGTTCCTCCATCAGCACGAAGTCGTAGGGCGGCGGCAAGCCGCGGCGTCGCCGGCGCGCGACTTGCCATGCGTGCCAATGGCCTTTCGTGCGCTGGACCAAACCGGGAAGGCCGCCGCGCCGGCGCGTGTTGGTGAAGTCCACCCGATAATCGCGTGCGCGCAGCGTGTCGGCGAGCAGGCGCAGGTCGCGCGAGAGTCCGACGCCGTTGTCGAAGCCGAGCAGGTGCACCGAGCGGGCGGCGTCAGTCGTCGTCGGGTTCATACGCGCCGAATTGTCCCGCATCGTCGCTCCGGGGCGGAATGCAGCCGGGCACCACCGCACGGCGATTGAACAGGTACCACTCGCGGCGATTGGCATGACCCACATGGATCGCATCGGCCTGGCGCACGCACGGCGCCAGTACCTTGCCGTACGCGAAGATCCAGCGGTGCGCGGGATCGGCGGCCTGCCACGCGAGCGCCTGGCGCAACTGTTCGTGCCAGGCCAGCTTGAACCCGAAGTTGACGGTCTTGCGGCCCAGCAGGTCCAGCATCAGCAGGTTCTGTTCCTTCCATGCGACCAGCGCGATGGGGTCGTCCGCGGGAACCAGGCTCGCCGTGCGCGCCATCACCGCGCGCGAAGACGAATAGCCGTTGAGCAGCGGATAGGCGACCAGCCCCCAGGTGCCCCACGCCACCAGCGCGAACGCGCACCAACTCCACGGCGCATGCCTTGGCCGCGCGATCAGGGCGATCAGCACGCCGGCGCTGCCGATCCCGAGGATCATTGCGGTGAGCGGTTGCGGCGAACCGTCCAGCGCCGATGCCGCCAGCGCGATCAGCTTGTGCGCATGGCCCGCATGCATCCCGATGCCGGCAACCAACAGCACCAGCGCCAGCAGCAGGGTCAGTCCCCACAACGCCCCGCGGAACGAAGCCGAGCGCATGATTCCCGGCAGCAGCGGCGCCAGCGCGATCGCGGTGATCGGCAATGCCGGAAGGATGTACACGTCGCGTTTGCCGCCGCTCGCCGAAAAGAAGATCACGACCAGCACCACCCACGCGAGCGGCAGCAGCGTCCGTGCGTCTTTCGTCCGCAGCGCGCGCGACCAGCCGGGAATCGCCCACGGTATGGCGAGCGACAATGGCAGCCATTCGAACGCGATCACCGGGACGTAGAACCACCACGGATGGATGTGGTGCGCGGGTTCCGCGTAGCGCGACACCGTCTGGCCGAGCAAGATGTCGTGCGCGTAACGCGCGTAGGCTGGATCACCCGCGTGCAGGTGCAGCGCCGACCACAGCATCGGCAACGACCAACCCAGGATCGGCACCAGGAACAACAGCGCCAGCCACCAGCGCGCGTTCCAGCCCTGCGACGGCAGCACGTTGTTCCAGCCGCGCCAGCGCGCGAACCAGAACGGCAGGAATACCAGCAGCGCCAGCACGCCCACGCCCTTGGTGATTACGCCGAGCCCGGCCGCGAGAAAACCGACCGCGTACCAGCGCCACGCCGGGCCGAGCAGCAGGTGTCGCAGCAGGCCATACATCGCCAGCGTGAACCAGAACGTTTCCACCCCGTCGATCTGGGCGCCGCGCATCTGGAAGGTGAAATCGAAACTGACGAGCACCGCCGCAGCGGCAAGCAAGCCCGCGCGATGGTTCCACTGGCGGCGCACGAAGTCGTAAACCAGCGCGATGCTGCCGAGGCCCGCGAGCAGCGAAGGCAGCAGGAACCAGCCGCGCCAGCCGCCAGTGATCGCGTACGCACAGGCTTCCAGCCACATGAACACCGGCGGCTTGTCGGAATAAAGCTCGATGCCGCGATGCGGGAACAGCCATTGCCCGCTCGCCAGCATTTCGCGCGCGACCAGCGCGAAGCGCGGTTCGTCCGAGGGCCATGGATCGCGCAAGCCGATGCCGAGGCCCAGCAACAGCAGCGCGAACACGAACAGCAGCGCAAGTTGCACGCGTTCGTCGTCGAACCAGCGGCGGGATTGATGGGCAGGCGGCATGGTCAACATGGCGCGAAGTTGCCGCGATTGTACGTGTGATCCAATGATCGGTTGGAAGCGGATGCCGCGAAACGCGTAGGTTAGACTGAACCCGGAGCTTGCTCCGGGGAAGCCCAACGCCGTACCCCTGCGTTGCATGTTGGGCTTCTCCCGGAAACATCCGGGACCAGCCCAACCTACACGTCGCGGGTCTTGATGGCGATCGCGTAATACATGCCGTCGAGGCCGTCTTCGCCCGGCAGGATCTGCCATCCCGCGCCGGCTTGGCGACCGGCCGGCAAATCGCAGGGTTCGGCCCGCGCATCCGCGTGCGTATCGAGAAACGCACCGACGACGCGCTCGTTCTCCTCGCGCAGCACCGAGCACGTCGCATAGACGAGTCGTCCATTGGGCGCCAGCAAAGGCCAAAGCGCAGCGAGCAGGCGCGACTGTTCGCGCGCGAGTTGCGCGATGTCGCCCGCGCGTCGATGCAGCTTGATGTCCGGATGCCGGCGGATCACGCCGGTGGCCGAACACGGCGCGTCCAGCAGGATGCGATCGAAAAGCTGGCCGTTCCACCAGCTTGAGGGGTCGCCTGCATCGCCGCTGCGTACCTCGCAGTTCAGGCGGAGGCGATCGAGATTGGCCTGAATCGCGTCCGCGCGAGCGGCATCGCGCTCCAGCGCCAGCAGGTCCACGTTGGCGCGCTCCAGCATGTGGCAGGTCTTGCCACCCGGCGCGGCACAGGCGTCCAGCACGCGCAAGCCGTCGCGCAAATCCATCAGGTCGGCTGCGCATTGCGCCGCGCCGTCCTGCACCGAGAAATGCCCGTTCGCAAAGCCCGGCAGGCGCGCGAGGTCCGCATGCGCATCGAGCTGCAATGCGTCGCGCAACCACGCGTGCGGCTTGGCGCCGATCCCGGCGCCGGCAAGTTCGGTGATCGCACCTTCGCGGCTGGCGCGCCTCGTGTTCACGCGCAGCATCGGCGGCGATGGCGCGTTGTTCGCGGTGAGGATCGCGTCGACGTGTTCAGGCCAGTCGCGCGTCAGCGCCTCGACCAGCCAGCGCGGATGGGCAGAGCGTGTCGTGGGGTCCTGATCGAGCCGCGCATCCAGCGTGTCGCGTTCACGCAACCAGCGCCGCAGCATCGCGTTCACGAGCTTGGCGAAGCCGCCGCGCCGCAATGCACGCGCCGCGTCCACCGTGGCCGCGACCGCTGCGTGCGGCGGCAGTTGCAGGATTTCGAGTTGCACCAGACCCAGCACCATCAGCGCGTGCAGCGCGGGTTCCCGTTTGCGCAGCGGTTGCTGCAACAGTGCGTCGGGTGCCTTGTCGAAGCGCAGCCACCAGCGCGCGCCCTCATTGCA
Source organism: Rhodanobacteraceae bacterium (assembly GCA_051962095.1). Taxonomy (GTDB): domain Bacteria; phylum Pseudomonadota; class Gammaproteobacteria; order Xanthomonadales; family Rhodanobacteraceae; genus 66-474. The sequence goes on along the minus strand of JBQCCP010000141.1, from coordinate 2,525 downwards.
CAGCGCGGTGAGGAACGCGCGGTCGCGCACGTCGACCAGTTTCGCTTGCGCGGATTGCAGCCGTCCGCGCAACGAGTCGCCGCGCAACGCGACGTCCGCCAGCACTTTGGCTGCGAGGGCGCGGGTATCGGTCACGCTGTACGCAACTCGGCGCGCGCATTCAGGTAATCCGCGGCATCGATCACGCGCCCACCGGCGCGCTGCAGTTTCAGGATGCGCAGCACGCCTTCGCCGCAGGCGATGTCGATGCCGTGCTTGCCGGCAGCCACGACGGAGCCAGGCTTTTCCGAGTTCCGAGTTCCGAGTCCCGAGTCCCGCGCTTCAGCTTGCCACACCCGCACCCGCTCGCTGGCGATCTCCGCTTCTGCCACCGGCCATGGATCGAATGCGCGCACCTTGCGTTCGAGTTCGATGGCGGGTCGTGCGAAGTCCAGCTTCGCCTCGGCCTTGTCGAGCTTGCTGGCGTAGGTTGCGTCGTTTTCGGATTGCGGCGTCGCGTGCAAAGTTTCTCCGGCGACGATGCGCCGCAAGCCGTCCGCCAGCACGCGCGCCCCCATCGCCGCGAGCCAGTCGTGCAGCGTGCCGCTGCTGTCGTTGGCGCCGATGGGCGTGGATTCGGAAAGCAACACCGGGCCGGTGTCCAGCCCGGCATCCATCTGCATCAGGCACACGCCGGTTTCGGCATCGCCCGCCAGGATCGCGCGCTGGATCGGCGCCGCGCCGCGCCAGCGCGGCAGCAGCGAAGCGTGGACGTTCCAGCAACCGAGGCGGGGAATCGTGAGCACCTTCCGAGGCAGGATCAGGCCGTACGCGATCACCACCATCAGGTCGGGCGCATAATCCCGCAGCCGCTGCTGCGCTTCCGCTGACTTCAGTGAGTCCGGTTGCTCGACCGGGATCCCCGCAGCCACTGCCGTCTGTTTGACCGGACTGGACGTAAGCTTGCGACCGCGTCCCGCGGGACGATCGGGTTGCGTATAGACCGCAACGACGTCACCCGCTTCGATGCACGCGCGCAACCCCGGCACCGCGAAGTCCGGCGTGCCGGCGAAGACCAGTTTCGGCCGCTGCACCGGCCGCTCAGCCCGCGTGGCGCCGCTGCTTCTCCAGCTTGCGCAGCAGCAACGAACGTTTCAGCGGCGACAGGTAGTCGAGGAAGACCTTGCCGACCAGATGGTCCATCTCGTGCTGGATGCACACCGCCAGCAGGCCGTTGGTTTCGAGTTCGAACGGCTTGCCGGTCATGTCCTGCGCCCGTACGCGGACCCAGTCCTTGCGTTCGACGTCGGCATACACGCCCGGGAACGACAGGCAGCCTTCCTGGCAGACCTCGGTGCCGCGGCTTTCCAGGATTTCGGGATTCACGAACACCCGCGGGTCGTCGTGGGTTTCGGACACGTCCAGTACCAGCAGGCGTTTCTGGACATTGACCTGGGTCGCCGCCAGACCGATGCCGGGTGCGTCGTACATTGTCGCCAGCATGTCGTCGACGAGGCGCTTCAGGTCGGCATCGAAGGTTTCGACCGGTTGCGCGACCAGCCGCAGGCGCGGGTCGGGAAATTCAAGGATGTCGAGTTTGGCCATGGCGAGCGCGCCGGTTCAGGGGTGCGTACTGGAAATGGGGCCGCACGGCGCCGATTTCACGAACCGATAGCCTAACAGCACTGCGTTGGGGCTCCGCAGTGTTCAGTCCATCACCAAATGTGAAATTTCCGCTTGCCGACGCTGGCCATTCGGGTACACTCGGCCGAAATTCGTGGGGGATCGGGGGATTGCCGGTCATGGTTAAGAAACTGCTTGCGCTGATTGCGGGGCTGTTGATCACGTTCGCCGCCTACGCCGCCGGCGCCCAGTTGCGCGCCGATGCCCCACACACCTACGTGGTGAAGAAGGGCGACACGCTGTGGAGCATTTCCGCGCGTTTCCTCAAGAAACCGTGGCTGTGGCCGGAAATCTGGGACGTCAACCAGCAAGTCTACAACCCGCACCGCATCTATCCGGGTGACGTGCTGGACCTGGACGTGAACCGGCTGCGCGTGGCCAAGCGCGCTACCGTGGAGGCCAATCCCGTTCCGACCGTGCCGCTGTCGGCGATCGAGCCGTTCCTCAAGGATTATCGCGTACTCACGGCGGCCGAGCTGAAGCAGACGCCGTACGTGGTGGCGGTGGAGGAAAACGAGCCGCGCGCCACCGAGGGCATGAACCTGTACGTGCGCAACCTGCCCGCGGCGGCCGTGGGCCAGCGCTTTGCAATCGTGCGCCCCTCCCACGTGTTCCGCCAGTTCAACGACGGCGGCCGGTTCGACGACGTGGCGCATCTGGTCAACGCCAACGTCGATCTGGTGCCGGGTCCTTGGCAGGAAGATTTCCGCAACGACGGCCATTTCGGCCGCGGCACCGAGATCGGTACCGAAGTGCGGGTGATCGGTACCGCCCAGGTGCTGAAGAACGGGGATCCCGCCACGCTGCTGCTCACCAACGCCCGGATGGAAATCCGCGCGGGCGACCGCCTGATGCCGGTGGAC
>JBQCCP010000140.1:0-6379 GCA_051962095.1 Rhodanobacteraceae bacterium | reverse complement strand
TTCGGCGTCCAGCCGCAGGCCCGCCAGGATCATCGCCACCGCAAGCGGATGGGTGATGTACGGCTCGCCGCTCTTGCGCTTCTGGCTGGCGTGCGCGCGCGCGCCGACGGCGTAGGCACCGCGCACGCGCTCGATCTGTTCGGGTGGAAGATAGACCGCAAGCTGCGCCGCGAGCGCGTCGATGCCCGTCGGGTCGGCGTCCTTGTTCGCCGGCCGTTTCGTCGCCACGGCGTGCGATTTGGTGTTGTGCTTGCGCATGCCTGCACGCTAGCACAAAGACAACGTTACCCGCTGCCGGGAAGAGTTGCAGATGTCTTGCAAACCAGTCCCTGTCTTTTTCCGCATGCTTGCCCTTGTTTCGGCAAAAGCACCGCAGCCGGGCTGACCGCCTGCACCATCCGGGAAGCTCAACTTCATCGCTCCGTCACGTTCGACGTCCCTGTCTTTTTCCGTCCGCCTTCCGGGCGGACCAAGAGAAAGGCCACCCAGGTGCTGCGTTTTCGTCCATTCTTGGACGAAAAAACCGTGCGGACCGGCCGGGCTTGGGACGCGCCGTCCCTGGCGCGGCGGCAAGTGGGCGCATCCATTGCGCCCACCCTTCGGGCCTGATCGTCCCGCCCGCACCGCAGCACAGGGGCCCCAAAAAGCTCTGATTCGATATCGGCCATCCTGGCCTCGTTCAGAGCGAGATCAAACCATTTGCTTCGCCCTCTCACGCGCACAGGAGGTGCGCCAAAGGGGGCCCCTCGAACAAGGCGGGTGGACGATGGACAAGTCCGAAGGGTGGCCCGCAGGATGCGGGCCAGTTCGCCGCAGGCACAGGATGTGCCTTCGGCGAAGCCCCGCGGCCGCACGCGCATCCTGAGCACAGGGATGTGCTCAGGACGTGTTCGCGGGGTGGCCTTCTCTTTACTCCGGGCATCCTGCCCTCGCCCTGCGGGCCGCCTTCGGCGTTCTCGCGCGTTCCCGACACGCGAGTGGTGACTTTCTCTTGGCCAAGCAAGAGAAAGTTACCCGCGCCCTGGGACGGCGCGGAAAAAGATAGGGCTGTCGAACGTCCCGGAGCCGTGACATCGGGCTTCCGACGGATAAAGCCCGTGGTCAGCCCAACCTTGTATTGTGCTTTTGCCGAAACAAAGTCACCCGCGCGCGGGGAGGGACGCGGAAAAGACAAGGATGTCGAAACGACAACCAGGATTGCCGGTTTGCGCAGGCAACGCGCGACGCGCGCGAGGTCAGGCCTCGTCGAGTCCCTTCGACATGTCTTCGTCCACTTCCGCGGCGGCCCATTCCATCGCCTCGCGGTCGCGGCGTTCGCGCTCGACGCGATCGATCTCGTCGATGGTCGGCATGTCGATGGTGCGGTCCGCGATTTCGCGCAGCGCCAGCACGGTGGGTTTGTCGTTTTCGGGATCGATGGTGGCTTCGATGCCGTTCTCGAGCTGGCGCGCGCGGCGGGTGGCCATCAGGACCAGTTCGAAACGGTTGTCGACCACCTTCAGGCAGTCTTCGACGGTGATGCGTGCCATGGGAGGCTTCCGGTTGTATCGCAAACTTCCAGATTGTAGCAGCAGCGCGAGATTTGTCGACCCGCAGAGGAAATGGCCGGATGCACGCAGCGCAGGCCGCCTGAATGCCGCCTGCCCCGCAGCATCCGCGCATGGATCATTCTTGGACCGATGCGTTTAGAATTGCGCGCTTGCAACGCACCCACGCCGACCGCACCCACGCCGCATGTCCAGCATCCGCCGCTCCCGCATCGCCCATTCGATCGTTGTTGCAGCGCTCGCCGGCGTGCTGGCCGCCTGCGCGGTGACGCCGCCGCGCACCGACGATCCGCTGCAGGACTTCAACCGCAGGATGTTCGCGTTCAACCGGTTCGCGGACAAGGTGGCGATCAGGCCGGTGGCCAAGGCCTATACCAAGGTTACAGGCCCCAAGGAACGCGTGCTGATCGGCAATTTCTTCGCGAATCTGCGCGCGCCGGTCACGATCATCAACGAAGTGCTGCAGGGCCGCCCGGAACCCGCGCTGCAATCGACGGGTCGTTTCGTGATCAATACCACCGTCGGTTTCCTCGGCTTCTTCGACCCCGCCAGCGACATGCGGCTGCCCGCGCACCCTACCGACTTCGGGGTGACGCTGGCACATTGGGGCGTGCCGGAAGGTCCGTACCTGGTGCTGCCCTTCATCGGCCCGACCACGTTGCGTGACGTGTGGCGATTGCCGGTGGACAGCTATTTCGATCCGATGGGCTGGTACGCGCGCGAACATGATTTCAAATGGCACGCGGAATACCTGCCCTCGCTGGCATATCTCGTGACGCTGCGCGCCAGCGCGCTGCCGATCGATCCGATGATCGATTCTTCATACGATCCGTACGCGTTCATGCGCGACGCCTACCGCCAGCACCGCTTGTACCAGATCTATTACGGCAATCCGCCGCTGTCGGCGATCGAGCAACTGCAGGGCACCAGCCCCAACGAGAACGAAGACAGCAACATCGACCAGTTGCTGCAGCAACAGCAGCAGTACGAGAAAACGCACGGCATCAACGAGAACGCCGCACCTGCGTCGGCCGGCTCGGCGCCGCCGCCGGCTTCGGCGGGCAGTTCAGCGATACCGATGCCCGCCGTGCCGTCGAGTGCCGCGGCACCGGCTTCGGCGAGCAGCATCCCTCCACCGCCCGCGGGTTCCAGCGACTGAAGCCGATCAGACGGCCGCCGGTTGATCGATCCGTTGATCCAGCAAGGTGTCGACGTCACACACCGCCGCCAGCGCACGCAGGCCTTCCGGCCAGTGCACCACCCCTAGCCGCCGGCCCGCGCGGCTGGCGGCGGCGGCGAGGCCCAACACGCACGCCAGCCCCGCGCTGTCGGCGCGGGTGACGCCACCGAGATCGAGCCGCGTCTGCGCGCCGGCCGCCAGCGCGCGAGCCCCCTCGGCGAAGGCGCGCGACGCGGTGGCGAACGTCAGCGCACCCGACAGCGCGAGCGTGTCGCGATCGGGTTGGCTGAGCGCCACCGCATCGGCCTGGATTTCACCGCTCGCCATTGCCTCAGTGCCCGCCGTCCTGCCGTTTCATCTGCTCGATCGCGCCCGCGCCCTGGGTTTGCAGGCGCTTGATCAGGCCGTCGATGCCTTCCTTCTGGATTTCGGCATCCACCTGGTTGCGATAGTTGGTGATATAGGAAATACCTTCGATGATCACGTCGTAAGCCTTCCATTCACCGGATGAAGTCTTCCGGAACGCGTAGTCCACCGACAGGCTCTTGCCGCTGGTGAGCAGCACCTGGGTGCGCACGATCGTGCGGCGCTGGTCCAGCGGACCCTGCGCCGGCAGCACCTTCACCGACCCGCGGGTGTAGGCGACCAGGCCTTCGGCGTAGCGGCGCGTCAGCGCGTTGTAGAACGCGCGCGCAAAGGCGACGCGCTGCGCCGGCGTGGCCTCGCGCGCGTGGCGGCCCAGTACCAGCAGCGATGCATAGTCCATGTCGAAGTGCGGCAGCACGATGTCATCGATGATCTTGATGACCTTGTCCGGATTGCCCTGCAGTTCGGCCTGATGGCCCTGGATTGCCGTGCCCAGTTGGTCGGCGATCGATTGCACGATCTGCTGCGGCGTCTGCTCGGCCGAGGCGAGTGCCGGCACCGCGAACGCGAGCGCCAGCAACATCGCCATCGCCAGGCGGATGGATTGTTTCAGCATGTCGTTCTCCTTGGTCCGCGCAGCAGCGCCGCGCGACGAAGATGGTCAGGGCTTGCCGGATGACGGCGGCGGCGCGCTGGTCGCGGGACCCGAATTCGAACCGCTCGATTTCGGACCGCCATTGACCAGGAACTTGCCGATCAGGTTCTCGATGCTCATCGCCGACTGCGTCAGCACCATCTCGTCGCCGTTCTTCAGGAACGTCGGCGAGCCGCCCGGCTCGATGCCAACATATTGGTCGCCCAGTAAACCGCTGGTGAATATCGCGGCCGACGAATCGTCGGGAATGTCGCCGTACTGCTTTTCGATCGACATCGTCACCAGCGCATCCATCCGCTGCGGTTCCAGCTGGATGGATTGCACGTCGCCGATGCGCACGCCCGCGATCTTTACCGGCGCGCGCGCCTTCAACTGGCCTATGTTCTGGAAGCGTGCTTTCAGCGTGTAGCTGTTGCCGCTGGCCATTCCGTTGGCGACCGACGTTGTCTGCGTCGCGAGGTACGCGAGCGCGGCGAAACCCAGCAGGATGAACAAGCCGGTGCCGATGGCGTAGGAAGGTCTTGGATTCATGCGATCACCAATGCTGCATGCAGGTCAGGTCATGAAGGCCGTCATCACGAAGTCGAACGCGAGGATCACGATCGACGAGAACACCACCGTGCGCGTGGTCGAATACGCCACGCCTTCGCTGGTGGGCGGCGCGGTGTAGCCCTGGAACACCGCGATCAGGCTGACGATGCCGCCGAACACAATGCTCTTGTACAGGCCGTCGAGAATGTCACGATGCAGGGATACCGTGGAGGTCATGTTGCCCCAGAACGTACCGTTGTCGAGGCCGAGCCAGGTGACGCCCACGAGGTGTCCACCGAAGATTCCCATCGCGTTGAACACGCACGCGAGCAGCGGCATCGCGATCACGCCGGCGAGAAAACGCGGCGACGCCACGTAGGCCAGCGGATCGACCGCCATCATGCTCATTGCATCCAGCTGGTCGGTCGCGCGCATCAGGCCGATTTCAGCCGTGACCGCGGTGCCCGCGCGCCCGGCCACAAGCAGCGCCGTCACCACCGGGCCGAGCTCGCGGAACAGGCTCAGCGCCACCACCGTGCCGAGCGCGGCGGTGCCCCCGAAGATCGACAAGGTGTAATAAAGCTGCAGCGCAAGCACCATGCCCACGAAAAGGCCGCAGGTCATCACGATCACCAGGCTCATCGCGCCGACGAACCAGACCTGACGACACAGCTCGTGCCAGTAACGCAGGCTCTTGGGCACGGCGCCCAGCACCGCGACGAAGAACAGGCCACATTCGCCAACCGAAGCAATCCCTTGCAGCAACCAGTTGCGGCGCAGGTTCGCGTTCATGGGCGCGTTCCCGCAAAGCCCAACTCGGTCGCGTAGTCGGGCGCCGGATACTGGAAAGGCACCGGGCCATCGGCTTCGCCACCGAAGAACTGCCGCGTCCACGGCGAATCCTGGTGCGCCAGTTCGTCCGGCGCGCCTTGCGCCACCAGCTTGCCGTTCGCGATCAGGTACACGCGATCGGCCACCTGCCGGATCGCCGCGAGTTCGTGCGCGACCAGGATCGAAGTGATCCCGAGCGTATGGTTCAACGTGCGGATCAGGCGCAGCACCTGGTTGAGCGCGATCGGGTCCAAGCCCACGAACGGTTCATCGTAGAGGATCAGCATCGGATCGAACACGATCGCGCGCGCCAGCGCCACGCGCCGCGCCATGCCGCCGGAAAGCTCGCTGGGCATCAACTGCGCCGCGCCGCGCAGCCCCACCGCCTGCAATTTGGTCAGCACGATGTTCCGCAGCAGTTCCTCGGGCAGCTTCGCGTGCTGGCGCAGCGGGAATGCGACGTTCTCGAACACGCTGAAGTCGGTCAGCAGCGCCGAATTCTGGAACAGGAACCCGATCCGTTCGCGCAAGTCGAACAGCGCGCGCCGGGAGAGCTTCGTGACTTCCTTGCCATCCACGATCACGCTGCCCGCATCCGGCCGCAACTGGCCGGTGAGATGACGAAGCAGCGTGGTCTTGCCGGTGCCCGACGGCCCCATCACCGCAGTGATGCTGCCGCGCGGCACGTCGAGATCGAGCCCGTCGAAAACCGACTTCGCGCCGATGCGCGTACGCAACCCTCGCACCTGCACCAGTGCGTCGGCGGACGAGTCTCGGTTGGCGCGCACGGCGTTCATTACGAAACGGCAAAGCCCGATTCCACGAACGCGCTAGGTTAGCGGAGCCGCATGGCGCCGCCTAGCGCGCCGGCGTTCACGCCAGCAGCCGTTCGATCAGATCCACATGACGCGCTTTCGGCAATGGCTGGCTCTCGCGCGCGTTGCGCACGATCGCGCGCAACGCGGCCACCGCATCCTCGAAGCGGTCATTGACGATGATGCAGTCGAACTCGTCCGCGTGCGCGATCTCCTCGCGCGATGCGGCCAGCCGCTTCTCGATGGTGGACTCGCTGTCGGTGGCGCGCGCGCGCAGGCGGCGTTCCAGCTCCTCGCGCGAAGGCGGCAGGATGAAGATCGACACGCATCCGGGCATCGCACGGCGCACCTGCTCGGCGCCCTGCCAGTCGATTTCCAGCAACACGTCGCGCCCGGCCTTCAGGATGGGTTCGACCGCGCCGCGCGAGGTCCCGTAGCCGTTGCCGAACACGTC
>JBQCCP010000139.1:0-5126 GCA_051962095.1 Rhodanobacteraceae bacterium | reverse complement strand
TAGAGCGGCGCGATCAGCGGCTGCGCGAGGCTGGCGGTGCCGTCGAACGCCAAGGCGTCGCCCCAGGTTTCCAGTTCGTGTGCCTGCGGCACGTGCCAGGTGGCGAGCGCGCCGGTTTCATTGCGATACAGCCCGAGGTGCAGCGCGTGCGGAACCTTCTGGACCGCGCGCGTGAAGTCGAGGCCGGCCGGCGCGTCGTAAGCGGGGTTGACACCCAGCATCAGCAGCGTGTCGACCTTGCCCGCGTGCATGTCGTTCGCAAGCGACTCGAGCGAACCGTCGCCGTCGCCCGGCCTCGCAATCAGTGATTCGGCGTATTTGACGGTCTGCCCGATGTTGCCCAACGTGGCGTTCATCATGCGCGCGAGCGCATGCACCGATTCGGGTTGCGTATCGCCGGCCACGACGATCGACGCGCTGCGGTTGGCCGCCAGATCTTTCGCCGCGGCATCCAGCCAGCGTGCATGTGCGTGGCTTGCATCAGCAGCGCCTCCGCTTCCCACCCGCGCCGCAAGCTGCGCCGCGAACCCTTCGATCTCGCGCGACGCGATCGGCAGGCGATGATCGGCCATGCTGCCCGTGACGCTGGGCGTCGGTTCTACCACGTACAGCCGCGCCATCGTGCCCGTGCCTTCCGGATCGCGCGCCGCGATGAAGTCGCGCGAGTAGCGCACGCCGGCCGCGGGATCGCACATGAAATCGGCATCCAGCGACACGACGACCTTCGCGCGATCGAAGCGATAGCGCGGGCGTTCCCCGTGCGCCGCGATGCCGGACGGATCATCGACGTGCCAGCGCGCTTCCGGGTACTTCGCTTCGAACGCCGTGAGCTGCGCGATCAGCGTGGGCGAAGTGGTGGGCGCGGCCAGCACGCGCAGCCCTTCGCCTCCGTTGCCGTTGAAGTGCGCGACGCGTTCGGTGAGCACCGCAGCGAAGTCGTCCCACGTTGCCACCGAGTTGCCGTGCATCACCGATTGCGAGCGATCCGGATCCCACAGTTGCAGGATCGCCGCCTGCGCGAAGATGTCGGTGCCGCCGAGGCTGGCCGGGTGCTGCGGATTGCCTTCGACCTTGGTGGGGCGGCCCTGGTTGTCGCGCACAAGCACGCCTTGCGCATAGCCGTTGCGCGTCAGCGTGGTCGCGAAATAGCGTGGCAGTCCGTCGACCTGGCCGATCGGTTTTTGCACGTACGGCACGATCTGCGTGCGCGGCGGATGGCTGCAGCCCGCGAGTCCCGCCAGCGCGAGCGACGCGCCCAGCAATTTCAGGAACTCGCGCCGGTCCAGCGACGCCGCGTCCGCGAGCCGCGGATGTTCGCTGCGCAGCCACGCGCGGAAACCTTCCGAATCCGCCAGCTCCTCCAGCGAGCGCCAGAAGCGCGGCCCGCGCTGGTTCGCGAGCTTGGCCCGGATCGCGGCGGGATCGACGCGATCCCGCAGGTCGGGAGTGGTGGCCGGCATCATCGGTGGCATGTCGAACAATCCGTGAGCCGGCGCTTGTCGATGTGGTACTTGCGCACCAGCACCGCGCCCAGCGCCAACTGGTCCTTCGCGCGCCAGTGCAGGTTGAAGACCTGGTCGCGCGGGCGTAGGTTTTTCTCGGGATCGCGGTGGCAGGCGAGGCACCACTGCATCGTCAGGTGTTCGTTGCGCGATATCAGCGGCATCTCGTCCACCGGGCCATGGCAGCTCGCGCAGCCGATGCCCTTGGCGATGTGGATGCCGTGGTTGAAATAGACGAAGTCGGGCAGCTTGTACACGCGCTGCCAGTGCAACGGCACGCCGCTCTCGAAGGCCGCGAGCAGGGGCGCCAGCATCTTCTGGTGCGTGTACAACTGCGAGTGGCAAGTCATGCAGGTCGACAGCGGGGGAATCCCCGCGAATGCCGACTGCTCGACCGACTGGTGGCAGTAGCGGCAATCGATGCCGTCGTCGCCCACGTGGTGCTTGTGGCTGAAGGGCACGACCTGCTCGACCGGATCGTGCACGCCCACCGGATTGGCCATCGCCCAGCGCCACAGGAACACCCATGACACGAAGCTGATCACCACCGCGATCAGGCACAACTGGAACCAGAATGCGAAACGCTTGGGGAAGAGTTGCGCCACGCGGCTCCCGTTTCCTTGGCGATGACGCGCGCCGAATGGGTTCACCGGCGCGCCGGTTTCTCTGCGCGCACGCAACGATCATGCGCCCGCACGTGGGGCGTTTAGTCTGCGATGCGCAATGTCGAGGTGCCGTGACAACCCGGCGGGAAATGTTTGCGGTTTTGTGGAAACCGCTGCGACGTGCGCTTGACACGTCCTTCACCGGCAGGAACACACAATCGCGGGCGTCTTCGTGAATCAATGAAAGCGAGCGCATGGACAAGCGCAGTCACAGGGATGGTGAAATTCGCGCGGCGGTGGATTGCGTTTCTCCGTCGCGCCGTTCCTTCCTGATCGGCGCCGCTTTCATTTCGTCGAGCCTGTTGCTCGCGGGTTGTGGCGGCGGCGAATCCACGCGCCAGCCGGTCTCCCCCCGGTTCTTCCAGGACGACGAACGCGATTTCATCCGCGCGGCGATCGACCGCCTGATCCCCGCCGACCAACTCGGCCCCGGTGCCGCGGGCGCCAGCGTCGACCGCTTCATCGATGCGCAACTGGCCGGCCCGTTCGGGCAAGCTGTCGGCATCTACATGCAGGCACCATTCCATCTGGGCGACACGGAACAGGGTTACCAGTTGCCATTCACGCCCGCACAGGTTTACCGGCTTGGGATCCAGCGCGTGGACGGACATTGCCGAAAAAAATTCGGCAACGCCTTCGCGCAACTCAAGCCGGACCAACAAGACGCGATCCTGCACGACCTCGAGGACGGCAAGATCGATCTAGGCGAAATCCCCTCCGGCAATTTCTTCGGGCTGCTGTGGCAGAACACCAGGGAAGGATTCTTCGCCGATCCCATCTACGGCGGCAATCGCGATTTCGCCGGCTGGAAACTGATCGGCTACAACGGGCCACGCTACAACTACCTCGATGACATCGGCAACTTCGGCAAGCCCTACGAACGGCCGTACGTCAGCCTCGGCGGCACCAGCCCGGTGATGTGCCGCTTCAGCGATTCGCCGACCGGCCGCTTCCGCGGACCAGGCTGCGAGTACGCGCAGATGCCGGCCAAGACGCATTACGACGCGCTCACCACCACGACCGGCAAGGTCTGGCCCGCGGGGAACCTGTGATGGCGAAAAAGCTGCCGGAGGTGGACGTGGTGCTGGTCGGCTTCGGCTGGACCGCATCGGTGATCGCGCACGAACTCACCGAGGCCGGCGCCAACGTGCTGGCGCTCGAACGCGGCGGCTGGCGCGACACAGTGCCGGATTTTTCCGTCGCCCACATCCAGGACGAATTGCGTTACGCGGTGCGCAAGCAGATCTTCGAGGAAACCCAGCGCAGCACGCTCGCCTTCCGCAACCGGCCCGACCAGCTCGCGTTGCCGATGCGCCAACTCGGATCGTTCCTGCCGGCCGCGGGCGTGGGCGGCGCGGGCGTGCACTGGAACGGCCAGAACTGGCGATTCCTGCCCAGCGATTTCCTGCTGCGCACCCACAACGAACAGCGCTACGGCAAGAAGGCGATTCCGCCCGACATGACGATCCAGGATTGGGGCATCACCTATGACCAACTGGAACCGTACTACGACAAGTGGGAATACCTGTGCGGCATCTCCGGCAAGGCCGGCAACATCGGCGGCGCGATCCAGCCGGGCGGCAATCCGTTCGAAGGCCCGCGCCGGCGCGAATACCCGCTGCCGCCGCTGAAGCGCTGCGCGGCCACGGAGCTGTTCGACAAGGCCGCGCGCGAAGTGGGTTTCCATCCGTTTCCCGCGCCCGCGGCCAACACGTCGAAGCCCTACGTCAATTCGCTCGGCGTGCAGATGGGCCAGTGCACGTTCTGCGGCTACTGCGAATGGTTCGGTTGCGCCAACTACTCCAAGGCCAGCCCGCAGACCACGATCCTGCCGGTATTGCTGAAGAAGGACAATTTCAGTTTCCGAACGCACTGCAGCGTGGTGCGCGTGCTCACCGATTCCGCGGGCAAGCGCGCAACCGGCGTGGTGTACGTGGACCAGGACCGCAAGGAATACATCCAGCCCGCGCAGATGGTGGTGCTGTGCGCGTTCGCGCACCACAACGTGCACCTGCTGCTGGTCTCGAAGATCGGCACGCCCTATGACCCGGTCGCCAACACCGGCGTGGTGGGGCGCAACTATGCGTACCAGTTGTCGAGCGACGTCAACGTCACCTGCAAGGAACGCCTGAATCCGTTCATGGGCGCGGGCGCGCTCGGGCAGGTCGTCGACGATTTCAACGGCGACAACTTCGACCACACCGGCAAGGGCTTCATAGGCGGCGGCTACATCGCGCTGTGGAACACCGGCGGCCGGCCGATCCTGCAGGAATACCTGCCCAAGGGCACGCCCAAGTGGGGTGCGGGCTGGAAGAAGGCGGTGCACGAGGATTACCTCTACTCCACGCACATGCAATGCCATGGCGGGATGATGAGCTACCGCAACAACTACCTCGATCTCGACCCGACCTACACCGACGACTACGGCAATCCGCTGCTGCGCCTGACCTTCGACTTTTACGACAACGAACACGCGATGTCGAAGTTCCTCACCGACCGCGCCACCGACATCGCCAACGCGATCCCGAACCGCGGCATCAATCCCAAACCGCGCAAGGGGCACTATTCGATCGTCCCGTACCAGACCACCCACAACACCGGTGGCGCGGCGATGGGCATCGATCCGCGCACCAGCTTCGTCAATCCGTTCCTGCAATCGTGGGACGTGCCGAACCTGTGGGTCATGGGTTCCAGCGTGTTTCCGCAGAACCCCGGCTACAACCCGACCGGCACGGTCGGCGCGCTCGCATTCTGGGCCGCCGACGCGATGAAGCGCTACATCAAGAACCCGCGGCCGCTGGTGCAGACGTGAATGCGCGCTGGGCCATCGCAGGCGTCCTGGCATTGGCGTGCGCCGGCGTCGCAGTGGCCGCAGTGCAGGTATACGCGCCGGTACACTCGCACCACGCCTGGACCTCCATCGAAACCGGCCGCTACCTCGCGCGCGCGGGCGATTGCG
>JBQCCP010000138.1:0-6287 GCA_051962095.1 Rhodanobacteraceae bacterium | reverse complement strand
CCGTGCATCACTGATCGCGCTACGATCGAGACCTCCGTCGAAGAGGCAGCGATCATGCGACCGGACGACGATGCTTGCTGGCCCGCGCTGCCGTATGACGCATGGAAAGGACACCTACGCCACGCTGCACCTGTGGTCGCGGGTGGTGGGGAAGATCGCGCTGGCGCTTGCCGCGCCGCTCAACCACTGTTGGGCCGTGGCGCTGTGGGTCACGCCGCGTGGCCTGACCACGCGTCCGCTGCCGCACGGCACACGCACCTTCACGATCCAGTTCGATTTCATCGATCACCAGCTGCTGATCCGCGCGTCGGATGGCGAGGCGCGTGCGCTGGAATTGCGTCCGCGCAGCATCGCTGACAATAGGGGACGGAGGTAATTGAGTTGCGGCAATTACCTCCGTCCCCTTTTGCGGTTCTTCGATCCTCTCTACATCCGAATCGGTGGATTCAGCGGATTTCCGTATGCGGAACGCCGGCGATTGCCGGTCTCGTCATGGACGGAGGAGCTTGCGGCGCGGTGATCATGGTCGGCATGGGAGACGCCCGATAGGCGGTACGGGCTGCGGGCCGCGACGAAGCGCCTTCACGCGTTGCCGGTTGCCACGCACGCGGTGAACGGTGGCGGCCCTGCCAGTCATCGGCGGTACTGAACACTTGCTGCGGGTGGCCTCCCGTGTCGGAAACCAGCGCCAGCTCGAGTCCGCCATTGATGACATTCCAATGCACTGCGCCGGCGGCCGGCATCGGCAGGCTTTTCACGTAAACGAAATTGGCGTCGAAGTCGCCGTCCTGGCGGGGTTTCGCCTGCATCCCGACCTCGATGATGAAGCGGCTGGCCACCGGGTGATCCTTCACGATTGCGGGTCTGACGATCCATGCATTGATCTGCTTGATCAACATTTTCTTCCACAAGGGGGTGAGCTGCTCGCTTGGCAGAATGTCGGTGACTTGTCCTTCGGCATTCACCTGTACTACCACGGGCATGACCTGCGGCTTGAACTCGACGAGCGACCCGGACGATGCCATCGCGGTTCCCGCGAATGCAGTGATGGCGCAGGCGATCACTGATGCACGCAACGGTTTCATGGCGAACCTCCTTCAATGTCCGTGAAGGAGGCCAGCAGGGGAACCCACTGGTCTCGTGAATGTCCATCCTACACCGTCGCCGCAGCACAATGGACTGAATGCGGAGGGGCGCGGAGTTCACCTGGAATATCGTGTCGGGATTCTTTGGTCTTGCTTTATCATTTCGCGAACAACTTCGACCGATCCGCGAACGCCTTGAATTCCAGTGCATTGCCGGATGGGTCGAGCAGGAACATCGTGGCTTGTTCGCCGGGCTGGCCCTTGAAGCGCACGTGCGGTTCGATCACGAAGTGCGTGCCGGCTTCGCGCAACTTTTCGGCGAGCGCCTGCCACGCATCCATTTCCAGCACCACGCCGAAGTGCCGCACCGGCACGTTGTCGCCGTCCACGTCGTGTGCCGCGGCCGCGTGCAATTCCTCCGGCGCGACGTGCGCGACGATCTGGTGGCCGAAGAAATCGAAATCCACCCAGCTGTCGCTGGAGCGTCCTTCCGGGCAGCCGAGCAAGCCGCCGTAGAAGCCGCGGGCCTCGCCCAGCGAGGCGACGGGGAAGGCGAGATGGAACGGGGGCAGTTCTTGCATGGCGGCTCCGCGGTCATTGCGTCATGGCCAGTATGCACGAAGCGCGAAGGCGGCACGGGGCCGGCGTTTCGTTGCGGTTGTGGTTGGGGTCGTAGCATGGCACGGCCTCCAGAGGAGCACGCCATGGCCGACGAAAATGCCAGCAAGCAGCTCGATCAGGTGACCGACACGTTGACGCAGCTCAAGGAGATGCATCACTACGCGAAGAACAATGTCGAGCGGCTGACCGCGATCTGGCTGCTGTTCGACGGCGAGCTGTCGAAGCTGAAACAGACCGACAAGATCGACGACCTGATGAACCGCCAAGGCCAGCTGCACGACGCGCTGGAAAAGGTGATCGCCGATCTCGAAGCGCTGCAGCAGAAGCTGCAACCGCCCGAGGAACCGGCCGGCTGAGCACGATGCAGCCGCGGTCGCCCGCTCAGCGCGGAGATTGCCGCGCCAGCCAGTTGTCGATCGCGGATTTCGGCAGCGGAAAATAACCATTCACGACGTGCGGATCGGTCGCGCTGGCATCCGGTGCCAGGTGCACGTGCCATGCGCCCATGCGCGCGACCTGCAGGCAATCGTCGATTTCGTGCAGGTCGTCCTTGTGGGTTTCATCGTGCCCTCGCAACAGCGTTTGCTTCGCGCGCTGCTTGGCTTCGGCCTTGTTCGGCGCGCCGAAGAACCCCCACGCGTGGTGTTCGCCGAACACGCCCGGCCGGTATCCGCCGATGTTGATGAAGTAGAGATGCAACCCGTTGTCCGGTGGCGTACGCGACAACTCCACGCGATAACCCGCGACGCTGTCGAGGAAACACCAGGCGTCCACGTGCAGCCCGCGCGGTTCGCCGAACCAGCCGTCGAGCAACTGGTCGTGTACGGCTTCCAGTGAATCGCCGACGGCGAAAGCGACATCGTGCAGTTCGGTCTTCGCGCGGGGAGCGGTGCCGCCCAACACGCAGGCGATCAGGCGTTCGGTCATCTCTGGATTGGGCAGCCAGGGAGGAAGCCATCATGCCACGCGGCCGCAGCCGGGGCTTCCATTCTTGCAGGCGCCGGAAGGTTGCTTCACGTGGCTTTCAAATGCTTGCGCATAGACTTGGTGTCGCGCGAAGCACGGTGCCAAACCGTTTCATGGAAGAGCCGATGAAACACAGGATGCTGCCGCTGGACGCAGAATTCGAAGTCGCCTTCGCGGTTCGGGACGTGCAGGCGGCGGCGATGACGCTCGCCCCGGGCTCGAACACGGGCGGCCCCGACAATCGCCACCGCGGGGCCGACCAGTGGATGTACGTCGTTTCGGGAAACGGCCTGGCCATCGTCGACGGCACGCATCAGCCGCTGCAAGCCGGCAGTCTGCTGGTGATCGAGCGTGGCGAAACGCACGAAATCCGCTGCACCGGTGACGAGCCGCTGCGCACCCTCAACTTCTATTCGCCGCCGGCATATCGCGACGACGGCGAGCCATTGCCCTCGGGTGAGGACTGACCGAATCCAGCAGTTCCGGCGCGTTTGGGCCGAGCCCTCGCTGGTGCTGTCGTTCATTTGCGGGTCGGCTGCGTCCGATCCGATGCTGCGGCGCGGCTCTCGGCTTTCAGGGTGATGGCGTCGGCGTTCGCACTCACGTCCTCTACACGGTGCGTTCGCGCAATGTTATCGCGCCGATCCGGATACTCGGCGTCAAACGGAACGGATGCGGAGAAAGCTCATGAAACGGCTGTTGGCGCTGGCGGCCGGCCTCGCTGCCGGGGCGCTGGCGATGTACATGCTTGACCCGAACAGCGGGCGTCGCCGGCGCGCCCTGGTGCGCGACAAGGCGGTTGCGACAGGCCATGATCTCGAGCGCCTGGCGCGCGGCACCACGCGGCATACCACCAACCATTTGCGTGGCACCGCCGCCAAGCTCAGGGCGCGGGCCCACCATTCCCCGGTCGACGACGAGCAGTTGCACGATCACATTCGCGCGCGGCTCGGCCACACGCTCCATCATCCCGCGCGCGTCGAAGTCCAGGTCGATCACGGGCACGTCGTGCTGAAAGGCACCGCGAGCGCGGAAGAAATGGATCTGCTGGTCGCGACCATATCGAAGATGCAAGGCGTGCATGGCGTGGAAAATCGCCTGACGCCGGAGGGTTGACCGCCAGGGAGTCACAAGGAGATGACGATGGGCAGCAACAAGGTACAGGGCGAAGGCGATTACGAAAGCGCGCGGCGTTACCGCAAGGCCACCGAGCAATCCGCGAAGGAACAGACCCGCGGCGGAAAAGCCGCCAAGGGCGACGCCGGCAAGGTGTCCGCCAGACTGACGCCGGAGGAGCGCGAAGGCCGCTCGCGTGCCAAGGCGCCGGGGCAGGACAAGCGCGACGCCGAGTACATGGACGAGCTGGAAAAGAAGAAGAAGAAGCGCTGAGCTTCTGGCAGCGAATTCAATCCCGGGCGGGCTTCAGGTGCACCGATGTGATGCGCCAGCCTTGGCCGGTGTGCGCAAGCTGAAGCGTAATGACGCGGCGCATGAAAACACCTCCGCGCGCCAGTTCGTTGCTGGTGATGTAGTCGACCTGGCCGGTTGCGCCACAAGTGTTCCTGCGCGCGCAATCGATCTGCGCGACCTCGATCCGCGCCGGCCACGGACTGGAGCCTTCGCGGCCGATCACGCGGTCCGGATGGGCTTGCCAGTCGGCGAGCAGTGTCGGCGACAGCAGGTTTCCGTACACGGTGGGCAGCTCGCGGCGTACCGCTTCGGGCGGCGTGAGCGTCGAGATCTTCTGCATCTGCCGGCCGAAGCGCTCGATTACGGTCCGCACGGCCGCGCGTGTGTCGGCGGCGACGCCGGTCTGCGCGGACGAGGACGGCACCGCCGCCTCCGGTTGCGCCTGCTGGGACTCGTGCTGGCCGGAACAGCTTGCGAGCGCGGCCACGATGGCGGCGCAGGCGATCAGACGTGTGGATGCGGTCATCATGGAATCGTAGTAGGGCGGGTGGCAACCCGCCGTTTTGGTTGGCGATTGCACACGACGGTGGATGCGCTGCCGCTTCTCCCGCCCTACTGCCGCGTCACGCAGCCTTGGCCTCGTCTTTCAACGTCTGCATGTCGATCACGAAGCGGTACTTCACGTCGCTCTTCAACATGCGTTCGTAGGCGGTGTTGATGTCGCGCATCGCGATCGTCTCGATGTCGCTGACGATGCCGTGCTCGGCGCAGAAATCCAGCATCTCCTGGGTTTCGCGGATGCCGCCGATCAATGAGCCCGCGATGCCGCGGCGCTTCATGATCAGGTTGAACACGGTGGGCGAGGGATGCGGCGACTCGATCGGCGGCGCTCCGACCAGGCACATGGTGCCATCGCGCTTCAGCAGGTTGAGGTACGCGTCGAGGTTGTGCGGCGCGGCCACCGTGTTGAGGATGAAGTCGAAGCTGCCGGCATGTTGCGCCATTTGCGCCGCGTCCTTCGAAATCACCACTTCATCGGCACCGAGGCGCTTGCCATCGCCAATCTTGCCGGGCGAGGTGGTGAACAGCACCACGTACGCGCCCATCGCGTGCGCCAGTTTCACGCCCATGTGACCGAGGCCGCCCAGGCCCACGATGCCGACCTTCTTGCCGGGCCCGACATTCCAGTGGCGCAGCGGCGAATACGTGGTGATGCCCGCGCACAGCAGTGGCGCGACCGCGGCCAGGTTATCCTTGTGGCGGATGTGCAGCACGAACTTTTCGTCGACCACGATTCGGCTGGAATAGCCGCCGTAGGTATTGCCGTGGTCTTCCTGCGTCGGCCCGTTGTAGGTGCCGGTGAAGCCGTTCTCGCAGTAGTTTTCCTCGCCGGCCTTGCAGGAATCGCAATGCCCGCAACTGTCAACCATGCAGCCGACGCCCACGGTGTCGCCGACCTTGAAACCCTTCACGCCCTTGCCGACCGCAGTCACGGCGCCGACGATTTCGTGGCCCGGCACCGACGGATAAATCGTGTTGCCCCATTCGTTGCGCGCCGTGTGCAGGTCCGAATGACACACGCCGCAATAGAGGATCTCGATCGCGACGTCGTGCGGGCCGGGCTCGCGGCGTTCGATGGTGTGCGGACCGAGCGGCGCGTCGGCGGCTTGGGCGGCGTAGGCGGAGGTGTTGGTCATTCGAATCTCCTCAAGGGCAGGGCCCGCAAACGGTCTTGTTGGCACCAAACCGCCGCAATGCCAATTGTCATTCCGGAGCGGGCCGCAGGTCCGAATCCGGCATCGGTTTGGGCCATGGCAAGTACCGCGATACCGATGACTCGCGCCATCCTTGGCGCTCGCGCTGCGCGCCGCCTGCGGCGTTCGCGTTTGCCGTCCTGCAAACGCAGTCGGGTTCTGTCTGCAAAGAGCGCAGACAGCCCCGGAATGACTACATGTAATCCGGCAAGGCGTTCAACCCGCAGCCTTCTCGCGCACCGGCAACTTCCAGTCCGGCCGGATGAAATGGCAGGTGTAACCGTTCGGGATGCGTTCCAGATAATCCTGGTGCTCGGGTTCGGCTTCCCAGAAATCGCCGGCAGGCGCGACTTCGGTGACGACCTTGCCGGGCCACAAACCCGAGGCGTTCACGTCCTCGATGGTGTCCTCGGCGATCCGCTTCTGCTCGTCGTTCGTGTAGAAGATGGCG
>JBQCCP010000137.1:0-17881 GCA_051962095.1 Rhodanobacteraceae bacterium | reverse complement strand
GATGTAGGAAAGCACCGCCGAACGGGTGGTGCCGTAGCTTTCGCCGAACAGGTATTTCGGCGAGTTCCAGCGGTTGTAGGTGGACAGGAACTTCGTGATGAAGCGCGAAAACGCGTGCGCATCGCCGTCGATGCCCCAGATCTGTTTGGCCAATTCCTTGCGGTCCTGCGCGCGCGCGGCGTCGTCCTTGCCCTGCGGCAGCAGGCGGCCGAAGCCGGTGCCCGGCATGTCGATGAACACCAGGTCGCTGGCATCAAGCAGGCTGTAGTCGTTGTTGACCAGTTGATAAGGCGCGGCCGGCGTGTGCGTGTCATCGCTGGTGACGACGCGCTTGGGACCCCACGCGCCCATGTGCAGCCACACCGTCGAGGAGCCGGGGCCGCCGTTGTAGATGAAGGTGATCGGGCGCTTGGACGGATCGACGCCCTGCTTGAAATATGCGAAGTAGCTCATCGCCACCTGGGGCGTGGATTCCTTGGAGCCGGTGCCATCGACCACCAGCGTGCCGGCAACGGCCTTGTAGCTGATCGCCTTGCCTTCCACGGTGACAGTGCCGGTGGTCGTGGACGACATCGGCTTCATCAGCTTCTGGACCAGGCCCTCGGACGCCTGCGTGGTGTCGGTGCTGGCGCTGGCCGGCGCCGCGCTGCTGTCGGGCGGGGCGGCGAAGGCAGGTGCGCTGCACAGCAGCAGCGACGCGAGGGCGACGGCGAGACGAGTGGCTTTCATGGAGGGGTTCCCGGCTGATCTGGACGGAGGGGCGGACGCGCAGGCACGTCCGGAGCGCCCGAGTATGCGCGTTCGTTCCATCGAGTTCATACGCCACAAGTCATGCCCGGCCGGCAAACTGGCGGCGCGAAAGAATCAGCAGGTCATTGCGCCGAAGCGGCGAACTGCGCGGCGCGCGCCGGATCGACCACGCGCACCAGGCGAAAGCCGACGCTGGTGTAGCCCACGTCCGAGTCGGCGGTGCCGCGGCTGCGGAACGCGCTCTCGTGGCTGCCGGCGCGCCAGGAAAGGCCGCGGAACGGACGCGAACCCGGGCTGCCGCCGGCCAGCCACTCGCTGACGTTGCCGTACATGTCGTAGACACCGGCGGCGCTGGCCGCGTAGTGTCCGACGGGCGCGGTTTCCGCCGCGCCGTCGTCGCAGGACCAGCGATCGATGTCGAGCCGGCCCGGACGGCTGGCGTCGTCCACGTTGCCGAGTTTGCACGGGCTGCCCTTCGGCATGCCGCGTGCGGCGCGCAGCCATTCGCCGCTGCTCGGCAGGCGGTATTCCTGGCCCGTGGTTTTCGACAGCCAGGCGGCGTAGGCCGCGGCGTCGTCCCAGCTCACGCACACCACCGGGTGATCGCCGCTCTGTGCGAAGCCCGGGTTTCGCCAAGTGAGGTGGCGCAGGCGCGAGAACGGATTGTGGGCTTCCAGGCAGCGCGCGGGGGGACGATGCGTCGCGCGCACGAATCTGGCGTAGTCGGCGCGCGTCACCTCGACCAGCGCGATCGCGAACGCCGGCACCGTGCCGCTGGTAGGCAGGTTGACCAGCAACGGACCTCCGCGATCGTGAACAGGGAGGCTGGCTTGCGCCTGTGCACCCGCCGGGGGCGGCGCCGTTTCCGGCGCGATCGCCACCCGTTGCAGTGCGGCGAGGTTGAACCCGGCCGGAAGCTTCGCCGGCAGTGCCTTCGCGAGCGGCACCAGGGTCGCGAGCTTCAGCGTGTCGTGCGCCTGCGCCGCTTCCACGGTGGCGGCGCCGACCTGGCGCGCCAGACGGCTGCGATAGTCGCGCCAGACGCGCTGGGCCGGTGCGCTCGCGTAGCCGGCCAGTTCGTCGCCACGGTTCAACAAGTCGATCGCCTCGGCCGTCCGGTTGTCGTGGTCCCACACCTTGTTCAGCTGATGGCGCAGGGTCGCCAGCACGGCATTGATCCCCGCGATGGCCGCGGCGTTCCCCGGCTCGAACGCGAGCGCCGCGAGGTAATGGCTCGCCGCGTTGTGGAGCGGCGGCGAAAACACGCGGCCGCGAAGCCGCAGATTGTCACCTCGTGCGACCAGTTCCTCGACGCGCGCCGCGAGCAGTGGCGCTGTATCCGCTGTCGCGGACAGCACCGATCCGGTTTGCGCGGCGATCGGCAGCGACGCGGAAATGCCGGTGCTGGACGCCGTCGCAGACGCGGTCTGGGGCGCGGCCTTGGCTTCGGGTGCAGGCACACTCCGCTGCGACCAGGTTGCCCAAACCGCCATCGCCATGATCAGCGCAACCAGCGCGGTGGCGGGCAGCTTCCATTTCGGAGCGCGGCTTGGCTGCGCGATGGCCGCGACATGGCCACCCGCATGCCCATGCGCCTGCCCGGCCGCGATTCCGTCTAGCGGAGCGGCCATCTCCTGGGCGGTCTGGAATCGCAGCTCCGGCGATGTCGCCAGCGCCCGGTCGATCCACACCTGCCAGGCGATCGCGCCGGGCGGCAGCCGCGTCGCGGAGGAGTGCGACGGCGCGGTGGCGTCGTCGGTAGCCGGCTCCGGCAGCCAAGGCATGCGCGTCAGCAATTCGTAGGCGAGCACGCCGATGCCGTAAAGGTCCGAACGCGGATCGGGGGCTTCGCCGCGTACCTGTTCCGGACTCGTGTAGCGGACCGCGTCCGCGCCGCGACCCGGGCCGGCTATCGCGGACGCGATTCCGAAGTCGGCGAGCCGTGCGTATCCCTGCTCGTCGAACAGCACGTTGCCCGGCTTGATGTCGCCGTGCACCCCACCCTTCGCGTGGGCGCAGGCCAGGCCGGCGAGAAGCTCGCGCAGCAGCGCGCAAATCCTGCGCGGCCGGCCGGCCAGCTCGTGGCGCATGCGTTCGAACCCGGTCAGCAGCGGCATCGCCTGGAACAGGCGTCCGTCGGCGGTGCGGCCGATGTCGAGGGTGCGGACGATGTTGGGGTGCGAGAGCTGCGCGTTGTCCCGCAGCCGTTGCTCGAGGCGCGAGAGGCCGCTGCCGTCGACCCGATGGAAAATCTTGATCGCCGCCGTGCGGCCGGTCGCCGACTCGGAAGCCGCGTAAACAGACGCCACGCCGCTGGCCCCGATCCACCGGATCAACCGGTAACCGGGTGCTCCGAGCAGCGAGGCGGTACGGACGTTCATGGCCGTGGGTGCGGCCTGCGAACGCGCAACGGGGCGTTGCTCGCGCCGGTGAATTCAAGGTTCGCGCGCCGCAGTGGCTCCTTCCCCCGGTGCGCGGGAACGGGCCCTGCCATGGCGATGGATGCGACGGTTCGCATCGGTGTCTGCCCCTCCGTGGCCGACTTCCGGTGAAACTCCTCCGTTCCATGATACACAAAGCGCGATGACTGCATCCGGAAACGGCGGTTCGCCCGCGGAGGGCGCGGGGTCACCGTGATGCGGCGCTGCGATGCTTCAGCGGCCCCGAACGGCCGATGGCGCCGGATGCGCGGCGTCGATCAAGCGCAGCACCCGGAATCCCACGTTGGTGTAGCCGACGTCGGAATCGGCGGTGCCTTGGCGGCCGAGCGGCGTCTGGCGGCTGCCGTCGCGCCATGACAGCCCGCGAAACACGCGCGCGCCCGGGCTGCCGCCGGCCAGCCATTCGCTGACGTTGCCGTACATGTCGTAGGCGCCGATCGCGCTGGCGGCGTAGTGCCCGACCGGCGCGGTTTGCGCCGCGCCGTCGTTGCACGCCAGGCGGTCGTTGTCCATCGCGCTCTGGCGGCTGACGTCGTCCACGTTGCCGAGTTGGCAGGGCGTGCCTTTCGGCATGCCGCGCGCGGCACGCAGCCATTCGTCGGCCGTCGGCAGGCGGTAGGTTTCGCCGGTGGTTTTCGACAGCCACGCCGCGTAGGCGACCGCGTCGTTCCAGCTCACGCATACCACCGGGTGATCGCCGCCCTGCGTGAAGCCCGGGGCCTGCCAGGTGAGATGGCGCATCCGGGAGAACGGGTTGTACGCCTCGAGGCAGCGCGAATCCGGCCGACGCGTCGCCTGCACGAACGCGGCGTAGTCGGCGCGCGTCACTTCCACGGGTGCGATCGCGAAGGCGGGTGCGCTGCCTGATGCCGGCGCGTACACCAGCACCGGGCCATCCCGGTCGCGTAGCTGCGTGCCCGCGGACGGCGTGCTGGCGTCGCGTTCGGCAGCGGCGAAGTCGAAGCCCACGGGGTAAGTCGCGGGCAGGGCGTCGGCGAGCGGTTTCAACGCGGCGAAGCGGCGCGCATCGTGGGCTTTCGCCGCGTCGGCCACGGCGGTGCCGACGTTCCTGGCCAGTGTTTCGCGCTGGCCGCGCCAGCCGCGACTTGCCAGCGGGTCGGCGTGCACGGCCAGCAGGTCGCAGCGCTTCACCAGGGTGAGGCTCTCGTCCAGCTTGCCGCCGCGCCATGCATCGTCCAGCCGATGGCGAAGCACGCCGAGCACCGCATCGACGCCCGCGACGGCGTCTTCGTTGCCGGGTTCGAGTACCAGCACGGTGAGGTATTGTTCGACCGCGTTGTCGCCGGTGGGCGCGAACAGATGGCCCGCAGCGCGCGAGGCTTCGGCCTGCGCGAGCAGCACCTGGATGCGTTGTTCCAGCGGTGAAACCGAGGCCGCTTCCGCGGGCCTGGTTGCGGGGACGGGCACGCTCGCCGCCAGCGCCGGCGAAGTCGCGGTCGACGGCATCGCCTGCACGCCCGGCGCACGATGGCGCCCCCACGTCGCCCAGCCCGCCAGCGCCGCGACCGCCACCAGCGAAGCTGTGGCGCCGACCGTCCATTTGGGCAGGCGCGCGTGCGGGCGCGAGCGGGGCGCGGCGGTGCCCACCACGTCGTGGCCGTCGATGGCCGACAGCGCGTCGGCCATTTCCCGGGCGCTCTGGAACCGGAGTTCGGGCGTCTTCGCGAGCGCGCGGTCGATCCATGGCTGCCAGCCGGCGGACATGGGCGGGAGGCGCGGAATCGGCCGCTCGACGTGCGCCACCGCGGTCGACACTGCGTCGTCGCCCGCGAAAGGCAGCGCGCCCGTCAACAGTTGCCAGGCCAGCACGCCGACGCTGTACAAATCAGAGCGCTGGCCGGGCGGCCGGCCGCGCGCTTGTTCCGGACTCTGGTAGTTGGCGGCCGCCGGGTGTGGATAGCCGAGTTCCGCGGCGCAGCGGGCGATGCCGAAGTCGGCCAGCCGCGCGTGCCCGTGGCTGTCGAACAGGACGTTGGTCGGCTTGATGCCGCCGTGCACCACGCCGCGCCGGTGGGCGTGGTCCAGCGCATCCAGCACTTCACGCAGCAGCGCGGCGATCCGCAGCGGCTTGGTGCGCAGGTTTTGCGAGTTCAGTTCCGCGCTGACCAGGAACGGCATCGAGTGGAACAGCCGGCCGTCGCCGGTGTGGCCGATCTGGTGGACGCCCAGGATGTGCGGATGCGACATCCGCGCGTTGGTGCGCAGCAGCGGGTCGAAGCGCGCGACCGCGTCGCCATCGGCGACGTTGAAAACCTTGACCGCCACCTGGCGTTCCAGCGACCGCTGCATCGCCTCGTACACGGTCGTGGCGCCGCTGCTTCCGATCGGACGCACCAGCCGGTAGCCCGGCACGTCCAGCAAGTCCGCTACTTGCGCAATGTCATTCATGGATGTCCATCCCCGTTCGTCATCCGTGTTGTACGTGAATATCGACGCGGAGCCAAGGCGCACTCAGCCTCGCCGCAGCGGAGTCCGGACTCCGGCCTGCAGCGGGATGGGGCGCCGCGGCTGCGTTGTTCGCGATACAGGCCGATCACTCTCCGCCCGTGTGGCGGTTTTCCAGATGGAACCGGTGCAGCAACCGATGCATGAAAGGTGCCAAAAGCAGCCCTGCGACCCCGATCAGCACCAGCCCGCTGTACAGCGCGTAGAACCCCGCGAACAGCTTGCCGGCGGCGGTATGCAGCGTATCCACCGGGCCCATGCCGCCGAGGATCATGGATGCGTTGAGGAAGGCGTCCAGCCAGTCCATGCCCTCGGTCAGGCGATAACCAACCATGCCGATCGCGAGCGACACCAGGATCACGGCACTGCCCGCCGCGAAAGTGCGGCCGACCCGCCGCATCAGGAACGCACGCCAGGGCAGCAGCGGCTCGTCGCGATGTTCGAAATGGAACAGGTGGTGCGCCATGCGTGGCTCCCGCTGCAGGGAGGCCGGATTATCCGGCACGCGCGCCCGTCAGAACAGCAGCGAGGACATCCTGCGGCGGGTGGCGGAGACCAGCGCCTCGTCGGGGACGATCCGGAACGCGTCCAGCAGGCGCCTGCGGGCCAGCCCCTCGTTCCAGCCGCGATCGGCGGCCAGGATCGCCAGCCAGTGCTGCATCGCGTCTTCGGCGTCGCCGCCCAGCAGCTTGCGCACGCCGAGTCCGTCCAGCGCGACGAAGTCGCGGGGATCCCGTTCGACGCGGGCCAGCAATTCGGTCGCCGGCGGAATCGCGGCGAGCGACTGTTGCATCGCGAGCAACGCGGCGAGCGCCTTGGCGCGGTCGTCTTCGGCGAGATCGACGGGCAAGGCATCGAGCGTCGCCTGCGCGTCGGCCGTATCGCCGTCGCGTGCCTTGGCCAGCGCGAGGTCGAGTTTCAGGGTGGCGTTTTCTGGATCGGCCGCGAGCGCTCGCTGGATGCGCGCCACCGCGGCCTGCGGCGTTTCGGCCGGCGCGGATTCTCCATCGCCGGCATCCTGCGCGGGCGCTTCGATGCGCGAGGCGGGTTCGATGCGATGGCGTTTCAGAAACTCGCGCACCTGTGATTCCGGCAGCGCGCCGGAAAACGCATCGACGATCTGGCCGCCTGCGATAAGCACCACGGTCGGGATGCTGCGCACGCCGAACATCCCGGCGAGCTGCTGCTCCTTGTCGCAATCGATCTTGGCGAGCCGGAACGCACCCGCGTATTCGCCCGCGAGTTTTTCCAGGATCGGGCCGAGCGTCTTGCACGGCCCGCACCACGTCGCCCAGAAGTCCACCAGCACCGGCGTCTGCAGCGATGCCTGCAGGACATCGGATTCGAAATTGGCCTCGCCCGCTTCGAACACGTGCGAGTCGGCGGGTGCGGCGGCGCCATCGGGTTTGGGTCTGAAATTCATGGACGTTGAAGTGGTGGCCGTTGCATCACATTCCAAGGCTGGACGTGAGGTCCGCATCGGTGGGCTGGCCATGCTGCTTGTATACGGTGCCGGCCTTCATCACGAAGTCGACTTTCTTCATCAATGAAATATCGTCCAGCGGATTGCCGGGCACCGCCACCACGTCGGCGTACTTGCCGGCGGTGATGCTGCCGAAATCATCCTGGTGCTTCAGCAGCGTGGCCGCGTGCGTGGTCGCCGCCTGGATCGCGTACATCGGCGGCATTCCCGCCTGGACCATGTACACGAACTCCTGCGCGTTCTCGCCGTGCGGATACACACCCGCATCGGTGCCGAACGCGATCTTGACGCCGGCCTTGTAGGCCTTGCCCGCAGTGGCCATGATCTTCGGCCCGACCTCCAGTGCCTTGCGCGCGACCTGCGGCGGATACCAGCCTTCCTTCGCTTTCCCCATCACGAACTCGCCGGCGATGATCGTCGGCACGTACCAGGTGCCGTGTTCCTTCATCAGCTTCATGTCCTCATCGTCCATGAAGGTGCCGTGCTCGATCGAATCGACACCGCCGATCACCGCGCGGCGGATCGCCTCGGCGCCGTGCGCGTGCGCGGCCACGGTGAAACCATAATCATGCGCGGCAGCGACGACCGCCTTGATCTCGTTAATCGTCATTTGCGGATTTTCGGAGCTGGATGATTCATCCAGCACGCCGCCCGACGGCATGATCTTGATGAGGTCGGCGCCGTCCTTGTAATGCTGGCGCACCGCCTTCCATGCGTCTTCCGGCGAATTGATGATGCCGTCCTTGGGGCCCGGATCGCCCTGCAGGCTCCAGCGATAACCATCGGTCGGATCGGCGTGGCCGCCGGTCGTGCCGATGAACTTGCCCGCGGTGAAGATGCGCGGGCCGGGAATCTCGCCCTTGTTGATCGCGTTGCGCAGCGCGATCGAGGAGTTGTCACTCTCGCCGAGATTGCGCACCGTGGTGAAGCCCGCCAGCAGCGTACGCCGAGCGTATACCGTGCTCTGGATCGCGTAGTCGGCCGGGTTCAGCCGGAACTGATCGCTGTACGTGCTCTTGCTGAACTGCGACGTCAGATGCGTGTGCGAATCGACCAGCCCCGGCATACAGGTGTCGTTCGCCGGCATCTCGATCACTTTCGCGCCGTCGCGGTTCACCGCACCCTGCACGACTTCCTTGATGCGCTGGCCATCGATCACGATGCTGGTCGCGCCCAGCATCTTGCCTGCCACCGTGTCGATCAGGTGCGCGCAGTGGATCACCGTCAGTTCGGGTGCCGCTGCTGCGTTCGCGGTAGGCGCTTCGGCTGCCTGCGCGGCGGTGATCGTCAACGCGGCGATCGCGAGTGCCAGCGGCAGCCTGCGGATGCCTTGAGTGCGCATTGTGTCCCCTTGGTCGGATGGAAGCCAGGCATCATAGGCCACCTCGCGCGCGGCTGTCCCAGGCCGGAAGTCGCGGCACGCGTGGCAGCCGCTTGGCGCTGTTGCTGCACTGCGGTAGGCTGATCCATTCCCGACAACCGATACCGCCGCGCCTCCGCCATGCAGGACACCCACGATCGCAGCGCCTACCATCCCGCCGCCGTCGAAGCCGCCGCGCAGAAGTTCTGGTCCGACACCCGTGCGTTCGAGGTGAAGGAAGACCCGTCGCGCGAAAAGTACTTTTGCCTGTCGATGCTGCCGTACCCCTCCGGCGCGCTCCACATGGGCCACGTGCGCAACTACACGATCGGCGACGTGATCAGCCGCTTCGCGCGCATGCAGGGGCTGAACGTGCTGCAGCCGATGGCGTGGGACGCCTTCGGGCTGCCCGCCGAGAACGCCGCGATCAAGCGCGGCATTCCGCCGGCAAAGTGGACGCGCGACAACATCGCGCACATGCGGGAACAGTTGAAGGCGATGGGGTTCGCGATCGACTGGTCGCGCGAGTTCGCCACCTGCGATCCATCGTATTACGTGCACGAGCAACGCATGTTCGTGCGGCTGTTCAAGCAGGGCATGGTGTACCGCAAGAACAGCGTGGTGAACTGGGACCCGGTCGACCAGACCGTGCTGGCGAACGAGCAGGTGGTCGATGGCCGCGGCTGGCGTTCCGGCGCGGTGGTCGAGAAGCGGGAGATTCCGCAGTGGTTCCTCAAGATCACCGCGTATGCCAATGAATTGCTTGATGGTCTTGACGAGCTTCCGGGCTGGCCAGACGCCGTCAAGATCATGCAGCGCAACTGGCTGGGGCGTTCGGAAGGCCTGGAAATCCGCTTCGACGTCGAAGGCGGCGAATCGCTGGAAGTCTTCACTACCCGGCCCGACACCCTGATGGGCGTGAGCTTCATCGCGATCGCGGCCGAGCATCCGCTGGCCATCGAAGCGGCGCGCAACAATCCTGCGCTGCAGGCGTTCATCGACGAATGCCGGCACGGCGGTGTCTCCGAGGCCGAACTCGAAACCAAGGAGAAGCGCGGCGTCGCGACCGGGCTGTTCGCGTTGCATCCGGTGACGGGCGAACGCGTGCCGATCTGGATCGCCAACTTCGTGCTGATGGGCTACGGCACCGGCGCGTTGATGGGCGTGCCGGGCCACGACCAGCGCGACTGGGAATTCGCGACCAAGTACGACCTGCCGATCAAGATGGTGATCGTCAGCGATCCGGTGCGGGACGCGATCCGCGAACTCGCACGCGATGCCGCCGAGAACACCGATGCGATGAGCGCGGCGCTCGGCCAGTCGAAAGCCATCGACGTTGCCGAACCGCGGCCCGTCGAGGACGTGCCGGAGGAATTCGAAAACCGCATCATCACCGAGGGTCCGTACCTCGAACACGGCACGCTGGTGAACTCCGGCGAGTACGACGGCATGACCTACCGGCAAGCCTTCGACGCGCTGGCCGAGCGTTTCGAACGCGGAGGTCGTGGCCGGCGGCAGGTGAACTGGCGGCTGCGCGACTGGGGCGTGTCGCGCCAGCGCTACTGGGGCTGCCCGATCCCGATCATCCATTGTCCGAAATGCGGGCCGGTGCCGGTACCCGAGGACCAGTTGCCGGTGGTGCTGCCGGAAGACGTCGCGTTTTCCGGCGTGCAGTCCCCGCTGAAATCCGACCCCGAATGGCGCAGGACCACGTGTCCCGAATGCGGCGGCGCGGCCGAGCGCGAAACCGACACGTTCGATACCTTCATGGAATCGAGCTGGTACTACGCACGCTACACCTCGCCCGGCGCGCCGACGCAGATCGATGCGCGCGCGAATTACTGGCTGCCGGTCGACCAGTACATCGGCGGGATCGAGCACGCGATTCTGCACCTCCTGTACTTCCGCTTCTATCACAAGCTGCTGCGCGACGCGGGGCTGGTGCATTCGGACGAGCCCGCGACCAACCTGCTGTGCCAGGGCATGGTGGTGGCGGAGACGTTCTATCGCGAGCAGGGAACAGAGAGCGGCGAGCAGGGAGAGAAGCACTGGATCAATCCCGCGGACGTCGACATCCAGCGCGACGAGAAGGGTCGCGTCGTCGGTGCGACGTTGAAGGCCGATGGCCAGCCGGTGCAGATCGGCGCGTCCGAGAAGATGTCGAAGTCGAAGAACAACGGCGTCGACCCGCAGGTGATGATCGACCGCTATGGCGCCGACACGGTGCGGCTGTTCTCGATGTTCGCCTCGCCGCCCGACCAGTCGCTGGAATGGAACGAGGCGGGCGTCGAGGGCATGGCGCGCTTCCTGCGCCGCTTCTGGCGCGACGTGGTGACGCATGCGTCGCAACCCGATCATCCCCGGATGAAAGTCGCGACTGAACGCCGCACCGATCATCTTTCCCGGCGCGCGGGGGAAGTGGCCCGCAAAGCCAATGGGGGCAACGTTGGCGAAATCGACACGGCCAGCTTGAGCCCCGCGCAGAAAGCCATGCGCCGCCAGTTGCACGAAACCATCGCCAAGGTCGGCGACGACATCGGGCGCCGGCGCAACTTCAACACCGCGATCGCCGCGCTGATGGAACTGCTGAACGCGTTGTCGAAGTTCGACGACATGAGCGACGCCGGCCGAGCCCTGCGTCACGAGACGCTGGAAGCGATGGTGTTGCTGCTGAACCCGTTCACGCCGCACACCAGCCACGCGTTGTGGAAGGTTTTGGGCCACAAGGAAATCCTGATCGAGGACGTGCCGTGGCCGAAGGCCGATCCCGCGGCGCTGGTGCGTGACAGCGTGACGCTGGCGGTGCAGGTGAATGGCAAGCTGCGCGGCACCCTGGATGCCGCGCCCGATGCGCCGCGCGAACAGATCGAAGCCGCCGCGCGCGCGCTGCCTGGCGTGGTTGCCGCGATCGGCGATCAGAGCGTGCGCAAGGTGATCGTGGTGCCGGGGAAGATCGTGAATATCGTGGTGGGCTGAAAGGTCTGTTCGTCGTCCCGGAGTACTCGCGCCATCCATGGCGCTCGCGCTGCGCGCCGCCTTCGGCGTTCGCGTTTGCATTCCTGCAAACGCAGTCGCGAAGCGATACCCAGTGAATTGACGGACTGAATTGCGAAGGCACTGCTCGCCGCATCCTGCGGCTCGCCCTTCGGGCCGTCGGCTGCGCCGACGTTCGCCACGGCTCCCTTCGCAGTCCCGTCTTCGCGGGAATGACCGTAGCGTGGATGTTTCGATGAGCAGCGGTCCGGATCGCCGCTGCTATGCTTTCGCGGACTCAGCGCGACTACATCAACCCTGTCGTCATTCCGGGGCCGCATCCGGCTTCATCGGATGCGGAACCCGGAATCCATTTTGATCCTTCTGTTAGTTTCGAGACATGAAAATGGATCCCGGCTTTCGCCGGGATGACGGCTCCGTTGTTATGCTCACGCCAGTTCCGCGCCCACGTACCACGGAGCTTCCATGATCAAGCGGTGGCTGCAAACAATCTTGTGCGTCGCGGGGGTCGCCGCGCTCGCAGGCTGCGGCTTCCACCTGCGCCGCAGCGCCGCGCTGCCCGCGGTGATGCAGCAGCAGGTGTACCTGCAGATCAGCGGCGGCGGCGAATTCACGCGCTCGCTGGCCGGTGCGTTGCGCGCAGCCAAGGTCGACGTGCTGGATACCTCCACCAGGGGCGTCGCCACGCTGTCGGTGCCCGTCGCCGCGTTCGGTTCGCGCATGCTGACCAGCGGTGCGGTCCAGCGCGTCGGCGAATACGTGGTGAGCTTCAACGTGCAATTCACCTTGGTCGATACCAACGGCCACACCGTGATTCCGATGCAGACGCTGTCGCTGTCGCACGAGTTCGCGATCGACCAGACCCAGTTCTCGGCGATCTCCAGCGAGACCGAAGCGATCCAGCGCAGCCTGGTGCGCGAGATGACCGACGCGGTGATGCGCCGCCTCGAGGCGCAGGCGCATCTCGGCACGCCGCCTGCGGCGGCGAGTGCGGGCATGCCCGGTGCCGCTTCCAGCATCGCGGCGCCGGCCTCCGCATCCAGCGCGGACTGAACCGTGGCGGACGCACTCGAAGACTTTTTGAAGACACTGGCGAAAAGCGAGCTTGCGCCGGTGTACCTGCTCGCCAGCGACGAGCCCTTGCAACTGCAGGAAGCCGGCGATGCCTTGCGCGCCCGGGCACGGGCGCTCGGGTTCGCCGAGCGCGAGGTGCTGGACGTCGAAGCGCATTTCGATTGGGACAATCTCGCGCGCAGCGGCGCGAGCCTGTCGCTGTTCTCGTCACGGCGCCTGATCGAATTGCGCCTGCCCACCGGCAAACCCGATCGCGATGGTGCGGCCGCGATTACCGAATGGTGCAAGTCGCCCGCGCCCGACACGGTGCTGATGATCAGCGCCGCGCAGTGGAGCAAGAGGCACGAGGGCGCGTGGGTGAAAGCGGTCGAACGCGCCGGCGTGTACGTATGGCTGCGCGCGCCGTATCTGGAACAGCTTCCCGCGTGGATCCGCGCGCGCATGCGCGCGAAGGGTTTTGCGCCCAGCGAGGACGCGATCGCGCTGCTGGCCGAACGCGCGGAGGGGAATCTGCTCGCGATCGCGCAGGAAATCGACAAGCTGGCGACGCAACGCGCGGGCGGCGCGGTCAGCGCGGAAGAACTGGAATCGCTGGGCGCCGACAACGCGGTGTACGACGTGTTCAAGCTCACCGACGCGGCGTTCGGCGGCGACGCGGCGCGCGCGCTGAAGATCTTGGACGGCCTGCGTGCGGAAGGCGAGGACGTGATCCCGATGCTCGGCTGGCTGCTCAACCAGCTCGATCTTGCATTGCGGCTTTCGTCGGCGTCCGACTTCGCGAGCGCGGTGCGCAACGAATACGGGATGTGGCCCGCGCGCCAGAGACTGTTCGCCGGCGCGTTGAAGCGGGCGGGGCGCGGCAACGCGCACTGGCGGCGCTGCCTCGCCGAGTGCGCGCGCATCGACCGCATGGCGAAGGGACGCGAATGGGGCGATCCGTGGCGCGAGATGGAACGCGTGCTGGTCGCGATCGCGCAGCCGCGTGCGGCGGCCACGCTGCTGGCAGCCTGATGTCAGCACGCCCGCTCGCGATTTTCGGGGGCACCTTCGACCCCGTCCACATCGGTCACCTGCGCGCGGCGTGGGAGGCGTCGGAGGCGCTGGATGCCGAAGTGCGCATCGTGCCCGCGAAGATCCCGCCGCACCGTCCGCAGCCGGTCGCCAGCGCCATTGAACGCGCCGCGATGCTGCGTGCGGCGTTGGCGGGACAGGGCCGCCTCGCTCTCGACCTGCGCGAGCTCGAACGCGAAGGGCCGTCGTATACCTTCGACACCTTGACCTCGTTGCGCGCGGAAATCGGCGACCGGCGGCCGCTGGTGGTGCTGATCGGTGCCGACGCGTTCGCTGGTTTGTCCGAATGGCATCGCTGGCGCGAACTGTTCGAACTCGCGCACATGTGCGTGCTGACCCGGCCTGCGCAGATTCCGGCGATGCCCGACGCGCTTGCGACCGAAGTGGCGTCGCGCACCGTGGACGACATCGCCGGACTGCGCGACGGTCCCGCCGGATGCGTGCTGAACATGGTGGTCTCCGCACTGGGCATTTCCGCCACCCGCATCCGCGCGTTGTTGGCGAACGGCCGCGAACCGCGCTGGCTGGTGCCGCAGGCGGTGCTGGACGATCCCGCGTTGCTGCAGCCGTACCGCCAAGGCTGAGCGGCCCCTGCCGCCGGCATTGCCGTCTCTCGGCGGTTCAGGCAAGCCACTTGCAACCGACCGCCATCCGCGCATACTGGAGTTGCGCACCCACGCGCGCCAACCAGAGGCCGAGGCCTTCGAGAACTTGACCCACCAAACCGCGTCGCGCTCCACCGCCACTGTCGTCAACAACACTCCCACCACTGCAACCCTGCGCCGCCGCGTACTCGCCGCCCTCGATGAACTGAAGGCGCGCGACATCCGCGAAATCGACGTCTGCGGCCGCACCTCCATCGCCGACCTGCTCATCATCGCGTCCGGCACCTCTTCCCGCCACGTCAAATCCATCGCCGACGAAGTCGTCAAGTACGCCAAGCGCGCAGGCATGCTGCCGCTGGGCGTGGAAGGCGAGGCCGAGGCCGAGTGGGTGCTGGTGGACCTGGGCGACATCATCGTGCACGTGATGCTGCCGCGCGTTCGCGAGTTCTACGGGCTGGAACGCCTGTGGACCGTGGGCGACCAGGAACCCGAGGCCGCCGCCGCCAACGACCACTGAGCGACGCGGCATGCGTGCGAAGCTGATCGCGATCGGCGAACGCATGCCGGGCTGGGTGGCCGAAGGTTTCGCGGAATACGCGAAACGCCTGTCGCGCGGGCTGCCGCTGGAACTGGTCGAAATCAGGCCCGGCGTGCGCGGCAAGGGCCGCGACGACACGCGCGCGATGGCCGACGAAGGCGCGGCATTGCTCGCCGTCTTGCCGCGCGACGCGCACGTCGTCGCGCTGGACGGCCACGGTACCGCGTGGTCCAGCGAACAGCTTGCCGATCAACTGTCGAACTGGCGCATGGCCGGCCGGGATCTCGCGTTCCTGATCGGCGGCCCCGATGGCCACGCGCG
Organism: Rhodanobacteraceae bacterium; assembly: GCA_051962095.1. GTDB lineage: Bacteria > Pseudomonadota > Gammaproteobacteria > Xanthomonadales > Rhodanobacteraceae > 66-474. The sequence goes on along the minus strand of JBQCCP010000137.1, from coordinate 2,778 downwards.
CGACGTGCTGCAACGCGCCGACCAGCGCTGGTCGCTGGGGCCGCTCACGCTTCCGCACATGCTGGTGCGCCTCGTCGTCGCCGAGCAGTTGTATCGCGCGGTGACGATCCTCAATGGGCATCCGTATCACCGCGGGTGATCGCGCCGACATCGCGGAAACCAGTGCTGGCGGGCCGTCCGTTCGGGAGGGCCGCTCCCATGACCATTCGCCTGCACCAAACCTTCACCGATGAAGGACTAGCGTGATCGCCACTGCCCACACGCAGGAGTTTGCCATGGCGCGATTCCCTCATCAGATGCGTCAAGGTGGCGAGCCAGGCAACCAGAAGGGCGCGCTCGGCTACGTGCTGGCGTGGCTGCTGGGCGTACCCATACCCATTCTCATCATCGTGGCCCTGCTGCGAAGCTGCGCCTGATGACTCCGTGAAGGGAGGATGCCGCGATGGTTGCTTCCGGAAACACGATCGTGACGCAGGAACACCCGGTGATGCGCTGGGGCGCGGTTTGGGCCGGCTGGCTGGTGGCGACCGGCATCGCGGCGCTGCTTTACGCGTTCGGCCTTGCCGTCGGATTTTCCGGCATGCGCCCGGCCGATCCAGCTGCGGTCGCGCGGGGCGTATCGGGCGGCGCGATCACCTGGATGATCCTCACGTGGGCCGCGTCACTGTGGCTCGGCGCGATGTTCGCCACCTGGTTCGACGGGCGCAACGACACCGAAATGGGCGTGATCCGCGGCTTGGCGGTGTGGGGCCTTTCGATGACGGCGACCACCTTGCTGATCGCCAGCGGCATGACCCACGTCACGACCATGGCGGCCCTGCCGGCGGAAGGGTTGCCTAACGTCAGTGCCGCCGATTTCGCGCACTACACGTCACGCGTGATGTGGACGGCATTCGGTTGCGCGTTCGCGTCGCTGATTACCGCCGCGTTCGGCGGCTGGCTGGGGGCGCACCACGTGCATCGCGTGTATCACCTGCGCACCTACGCGCCGCACGGGGTTCGCAGGGTGTGACGGTGGCGGTTTGACGGCTCAAGCTCACTGGTCGCGCAAGCGCGCGAGCAGTTTCGGCGATGCGAACGCCGGCTGCTTTTGTTCTATCCATGCGCGAATGTCCGGGACCGGCAGTCCGGCACCACCGGCGACCCAAAGCATCACGGCGAAGATCGTGAAACCGATGGTGATCCACAGCGTGACCATCGTCGCGTGGTGCACGCCGGACCAATCGAGCGGCGGCTGCCGCGAATGCACGCGCGCGACCTTCATGATGATCGGCGCGATGATGTAATCGGCCAGCGACCGCACCAGTTCGACCAGCGCGAACACGCGGCCGACCATCTTCGAGGCGACGGTGAAGGCGGCGATCACCAGGCCCGGTGATACCGTCGCGCCGGCACCCAACCCGAGCAGCCCTGCGGCAGTCATCGTCAGCACCGATGAGGGATTTGTTCCCAGGTTCAAAATCAGTGCGCCGCCGCCGATCAGGCAGGCGAAACCCGCGAGAACGAGAACGGGCAGGAATCGCGTCCGGAGCAGCAGGCCCAGCAGCAGCGCCGTGATGCACGCGCCGACGATCATCGGCGAGAACAGCACGCCGGTCGCGAACGGCGGATGCTGTAGCGCCTGCAGATGCAGTTGCTCCGCGAGTTCGAGGAAGCTGACGAACACCGCGCCCGCGATCATCGCCACCAGCGTGCCGATCACCGCGATCGTCGTCCACATCAACTTGACCGGCGACAGCGGTTCTTCCTGGTGGTATTCGACCAGCATCAGTGCGACGAAACACCCGCAGCCGAGCGCGAGCGGCACGGTGAACATGAGGGATGCGAAGCCGTGCGCGGCCAGTTCGCCGGTGGCCCAGAACGGCAGCACCACCGCGCCGAAGCCGAGCGCAATACCCACGCGATCGAATTTCAGGCCGGGATTCGGCGGGTCGTAGAGCGGTTCGGTCAGCGCCGCCGTTGCGAGGTTCAAGAGTCCGATCACGCCCAGTCCGATGAAGAACCATCGCCACGCATGGTGCGCCGCGATCGCGCCGCCGATCAGCGGGCCCGCGCAGACCGCGCCGAAAAATCCCAGGTCGACCCACGCCATCGTCATGCCCAGCTTGGCGGCCGGAAAGCGCTGGATCACCGGCGGCAACGCGATCACCAGCAGCAATCCGGTCGCGAATCCGGAAAGAATGCGCCCGAAGCCGAACACCAGCGCGCCGTGCGCGCCCGCGCTGATCGCGCAGCCCGCGACGAACAGCGCTTCGCTGATCAGGAACAGGTGCCGCTGCCGGAATCGCTGGATCAGGTCGCCGCCCGTGAACGCACCGAACGCATAGCCGGAGATCGAAAAGCCCGCGACCAATTCGGTCGCGAGTTGATCGATCCCGAGTTCGGCCTGCACCTGCTTCGCGAACATCACGTACGCGGTGCTGACCACGATGAACGGCGCAAGTGCGACGATCGCGACCGCGAGGCTGATGCCGTAGCGCCCTTCGAGCGGGCGCGGAAACCATCCCTGGTTGCTGCTTTGCGCCATCGTGCGAATCCATCCGTGGATCGCATTAGTGTCGCGGTGCTCACGTTTAAGTGCCGTGAATGAGTGAATCAGGCGCGGTGTTCGAGCGGCGCGTTCTTAACAGTCTTCGATCCATCGTGAATGGTTGGACTGGCCTCAACGTGATGATAGGTGCCTAGTTTCGCGCAACCAGTATCCATTAGTTTCACAAAATCACGTGCATCCTTGAAGTAGTTGCGGAATGCTGTCTTAACTTCTGCGCTTGTATCGGC
>JBQCCP010000136.1:0-3335 GCA_051962095.1 Rhodanobacteraceae bacterium | reverse complement strand
CCGATGCCGGTGGAAACGCCGCAGCCGATGTAGCAGACCTTCTCGAACGGCGCGTCCTCGCGGATCTTCGCGACCGCGATTTCGGGCAGCACCGTGTATTCGGCGAACGTGGACGTGCCCATGTAGTGGTGGATCGGCTCGCCGCCGATCGAAAAACGACTGCTGCCGTCCGGCATCAGTCCCTTGCCTTGCGTTTCGCGGATCGCCTGGCAGAGATTGGTCTTCGGATTGAGGCAGTATTCGCACTGGCGGCACTCGGGCGTGTACAGCGGAATCACGTGGTCGCCCTTTTTCACCGACGTCACGCCCGCGCCGGTTTCCACCACGATGCCCGCGCCTTCGTGGCCGAGGATCGCGGGAAACAAGCCTTCGGGATCGTCGCCCGACAACGTGTAGGCGTCGGTGTGGCAGATGCCGGTAGCTTTCAGTTGCACCAGCACTTCGCCCGCGTGCGGACCTTCGAGATCAATGGTTTCGATGCTGAGCGGCGCACCGGCCTTGTGCGCGACGGCGGCCTTGACTTTCATGTGCGCGGCTCCCTGCGATGCGGAACCGCCAGTGTAACGCGTGGCTTGTGTTGGCCGCTCGTTACGCCGCCGCGCTCAGGTGTTCGCGCGTATCCGTGAAGATGACGTCCGGCCAGCGCTCCTGCGCGAGTTGCAGGTTCACGCGCGTGGGTGCGAGGTAGACCAGTTGCTCGGCGGCGTCCACGGCAAGATGCATGGCGTTGCGTTCACGGAAGTCGGCCAGTTTCTTTGCGTCGTCGCAATGCACCCAGCGCGCGGTGACGACGCCGACATTCCCGAACGCGCAGTCGACGTTGTATTCGTCCTTGAGGCGATACGCCGCCACGTCGAACTGCAGCACACCGATCGCGCCCAGGATCAGGTCGTTCGACATCAGCGGGCGGAAGAACTGCGTCGCGCCTTCTTCGGACAACTGCGCAAGGCCAGCGCGCAGCGCCTTCATCTTCAAGGGGTCGCGCAGGTGCGCGCGACGAAACAATTCCGGTGCGAAGTTCGGAATGCCGGTGAACACCAGCTTCTCGCCTTCGCTGAAGCTGTCGCCGATCGAGATGGTGCCGTGGTTGTGCAGGCCGATCACGTCGCCGGGATACGCGGCTTCCGCGATCTCGCGTTCCGACGCCATGAAGGTCAGCGCGTTGGCCAGCTTCACTTCCTTGCCGGTGCGCACCTGCAAGGCCTTCATGCCGGACGTGTAGCGGCCCGAGCACACGCGCAGGAAGGCCACGCGGTCGCGATGCGCCGGGTCCATGTTGGCCTGGATCTTGAACACGAAGCCGGAGAGTTTTTCTTCTTCGGGCGAAACTTCGCGGGTCGAGGTTGCGCGCGCCTGCGGCGACGGCGCGTGCTCAACGAAGAAATCCAGCAGCGGCTGCACGCCGAAGTTGTTGATGCCGGAACCGAAGAACACCGGCGTCTGTTCGCCGGCAAGATATTTCCCGATGTCGAACGGATGCGAGGCGCCCTGCACCAGTTCCAGTTCCTCGCGCAGTTCCGCGAGCGCGTCGGCGCCGATGCGCTGCTCGAGTTCGGGATCGTCGAGGCCTTTCAGAATCGTCGAATCCTGGCGCGTGAAATTGCGCCCCGATTCGTACAGGTGCACTTCGTCGTCGATGAGGTGGTAGACGCCCTTGAGACGCTTGCCCATCCCGATCGGCCAGGTCACCGGCGCGCACTGGATCTTCAAAACGCTTTCGACCTCATCCAGCAGTTCGATCGGCGAGCGGCCCTCGCGGTCGAGCTTGTTGATGAAGGTCATGATCGGCGTGGTGCGCAGGCGGCACACCTCCATCAACTTGATGGTGCGTTCCTCGACGCCCTTGGCGCAATCGATCACCATCAACGCGGAATCGACCGCGGTCAGCACCCGGTAGGTGTCTTCGGAGAAGTCTGCGTGGCCCGGCGTGTCCAGCAAATTGACGATGCGGCCCTCGTACGGGAACTGCATCACCGAGGACGTCACCGAGATGCCGCGCTCCTTCTCCATGGCCATCCAGTCGGACGTCGCATGGCGCGCGGACTTGCGCGACTTCACAGCGCCCGCCATCTGGATGGCGCCGCCGAACAGCAGCAGCTTTTCGGTCAGCGTGGTCTTGCCCGCGTCCGGATGCGAGATGATCGCGAAGGTGCGGCGGCGGGCCGTTTCTGTGGCGTGGTCGGACATGGAAGGCCGGTTGCGGGAAACGCAAACCCGCCATTCTAATGGCGCCGACCTTCCGCCAAAGAGTGGCGCTGGTCGGGAGCGCCTTATTGGGTCAGGCGGGTCAGCAGGCTGTGCCAGAAATCCAGTGCGGCCGGCACTTCCGACGCCCGCAGCTTTTCGTTGAGGCCGTGCGCGAAGGTATCGTTGGGTTTGGAGAACGAGGGATCGACGCCGTAGCTCGGCACGCCCGCGTTGCGGAAATACATGCTGTCCGAAGCGCCGGCCGACATGCCGGGCACCACGTCCACGCCCGGAAAACGTGCACGGATAGTCGCGGTGACGGCGTCCACGACGTCCTTGCGCAATGGCGAAGCCGGGCTTTCTACCGGCGGCGGCTGGCGCACGCTGATCGTGACGCTGGGGTCGTCGATTACCTTGGCGAGCGTGGCTTGCACCGACGCCACGTGCGTACCGGGGAAGATGCGGCAGTTGATGTTGGCATCAGCGCGCTGCGGCAGCGCGTTCAGCGCATGACCGCCGTCCAGCATGGTGGCGATGCAGGTGGTGCGGATCTGGCCGACGTACGCGGGATCGGCCGAAAGTGTCGCGGCAGCCTTCGCGTCGGCCGGATTGGCGGCGAACGCACGCATCGCCTCGGCGATTGGTCCGCGGCTGTGCTCGCCGGTGGCCTTCAGGGAGGCCAGCGTGATGTCGTTGTGCTGCACCGGGAATTGATAGGCCGCGATTTTCTCGAGCGCCTTGGCCAAACGATAGATTGCGTTCTTCGGCGCATCGGGTTCGCTGGAGTGGCCGCCTGGCGAGGTCACGGTCAACTGGAAATCGGCATAGGTTTTTTCGGCCGCCTGGATTTCATAGACGACGGGCTTGTAGTGCGCGTCGTAGGTGCCGCCGCCGGCGTCCGCGTTGAGCAGGAACTCCGCATCGTGGTAGCGCTTCGCCAGCTCGCGGGTGGAGGCCATGTCGGTCTCCTCGTCGCCCGAAAACACCAGGATCATCTCGCGCTTCGGCGCGAAGTGTTCGCGTTTCAGCCGCATGAAGGTTTCGACCAGCGCGATCACGTTGCTCTTCATGTCCGCGACGCCGCGGCCATAGAGATAGCCGTTCTCCTCGATCAGCTTGAACGGGTCGCGTTGCCAGTCCTTCGGGTT
>JBQCCP010000135.1:0-18631 GCA_051962095.1 Rhodanobacteraceae bacterium | reverse complement strand
TAATCCATTACTACTGCTTTATACTTTTTAATGGTGTTGATAAAAGAAACGTAACGATTCATTTTGATATTAAAAGCGCTACCGCTTATGTAGTTTGTGAGGCGGCGACGACATCAAGGAGATATAGGATTTCGGCTATCGCGCCATTTATATTTTTGGGGCTGTTGCCTGCGGCGTACGGTTTGATCCTCAAAACCCCGTCCGTTGGTATAGCTGGTGTACTCGCCGTTTCTAGTTGTGCGGGTGACTTGGTGTTGTTCGCACTATTGCTGCGCATTAGCGGCACAGCGCTGGTGTCGAGATATGTCTCGCGACATGAGGGGCGCATTACACAGTTGGGGTTTGTGTCTGCTTCGTGAGCAGGCCGACGATGAAAGGTGTCGCTGGTAGACGTTGTATGGAACTTTGCATATAGCCGAGGAGTTGACGATGAAATTGACCTTCATGAGGTTGGTCAGCGCGATTTCACTGGCGCTGGTGTCGGGTGGCACATGGGCCGCGACGAACGACGCCAACGTCACGCGTGCGACGCTGGACAACGGCCTGCGCGTGGTGATCGTGCGCGACACGCTGGCGCCGGTGGTCACGACCGAAATGAATTATCTCGTCGGCAAGAGCGAGACGCCGAAAGGCTTTCCCGGCACCGCGCACGCGGTGGAACACATGATGTTTCGGGGCGCGCCTGGGCTCAGCAAGGACCAGCTCGCCGCGATCGCCGCCAACATGGGCGGGGCGTTCAACGCCGATACGACCTGGGGCGTCACCCAGTATTACTTCGAGACGCCGTCGCGGAATGTGGACGTGGCGTTGCACGTCGCAGCGCTGCGAATGCGCGGCGTTGACATGAGCCAGAAGGAATGGGACAAGGAGCGCGGCGCGATCGAGCAGGAAGTCGCACGCGACAATTCCAATCCGGGCTTCAAGATGAGCGAACAGTTGCTCTCGCAGATGTTCGCCGGCACGCCTTACGCGGAAACCCCGCTGGGCACGCGGCCATCATTCGAGAAAACCACCGCGACGATGCTGAAGCAGTTCCATGATGCGTGGTATGCGCCAAACAATGCGATCCTGGTGATCGCGGGTGATGTCGATCCCGCCACCACGCTGGCGAAGGTCAAAGCCGATTTCGGCGACATCCCGCGCAAGAGCTTGCCGGCGCGTCCGACGTTCGCCTTCCGGCCGGTGAAGGCACGCAGCATCGAGCTGCCGAGCGATTATCCGTTCGGTCTCGCGCTGGTCGCCTTCCGCTCACCGGGGCTGCGCGCCGACGACTATGCGACCGCGCTGGTATTGAGCGGCGCGATGGGCTCGCAGCGCGCGGCCCTGGCTGGGATGCGCTACGACGGCACCGCCCTGTTCGGCGGCTACTTCGGATCGCCGCTGGAACACGCGGGCATCGATTACGCGATGGGCGCGTTTCCGAAGGGCGGTGACCCCGCACCCGTGTTGAAGCGCATGCAGGCGATCCTGGCCGACGCGGCGAGCAAGGGCATCGATCCGGCGCTGGTCGCGGCCGCCAAGCAGAAGGCAATCGCCGATCTCGAGTACAAGAAGAACTCAGTGAACGGACTCGCCAACGCGTGGTCGCAGGCGCTGGCGTTCCAGGGCGCCGAGTCGCCCGACGCGATCAAGGCCGCAATCGAAGCCGTGACACCGGCCGAAGTGGACGCGCTGGCGAAAAAACTGTTCGACCCCGCGCACGCGATCACCGCGGTGCTGACCCCCGAAAGCTCCGGCAAGACGGTGTCGAGCAAGGGCTTCGGCGGCGCGGAGAGTTTCGCGTCCACTCCCGATCATCCGGTCGAGTTGCCGGCTTGGGCCAAAGCGGCGTTCGCCAAGCTCGAACTGCCGAAATCCGCATTGCATCCAATCGCGTACACGCTGCCGAACGGACTGAAGCTGATCGTGCAGCCCGAAGCGATCAGCGACACCGTCGAGGTGTATGGGCGCATCAAGACCAACGAGGATCTGCAGGCGCCGAAAGGCGAGGAAGGCGTCGCGCAGGTGCTGGACGGGCTGCTGCCGTTCGGCACCGCCAGCATGAATCGCCTGCAGTTCCAGGCTGCCCTGGACGCGATCAGCGCACACGAAAGCGCTGGCACCGATTTTTCACTGGCGGTCCCGGCCGCGAATTTCGCCAAGGGCATGGCGCTGCTGGCCGACAACGAACTGCACCCCGCGTTGCCTGCCCAGGCGTTCGCGATCGTGCAACGCCAGACCGCGAGCCAGGTCGCGGGGCAACTGCAGTCGCCGGCTTTCCTTGCCGAACTCGCGCTGGACCAGGCGCTGTTGCCGGTGGGCGATCCGGCGCTGCGTCATGCGACGCCGCAAGACGTGGCCGGCCTCACGCTCGACAAGGTGAAACAGTATTACGCGCAGACCTTCCGCCCCGACATGACCACGATCGTGGTGGTGGGCAAAGTCGATCCGGCCGAGGCGAAGGCGGTCGTCGAGAAGGCTTTCGGAAGCTGGACAGCGCAAGGCGCGAAACCCGCGACCGATTACGGCAGTGTGCCGGCCAATCATGCGGGACACGTGCAGACGCCGGACAAGAGCGCGGTGCAGGACGAGGTGACGATGGCGCAGACCATCGCGCTCGACTACGACTCGGCGCAGCGCTTCGCCTTGACACTGGGCAACCAGGTGCTGGGCGGCGGCTTCTACGCTTCCCGGCTGGTGCGCGACCTGCGCGAGAAACGCGGACTCGTGTACACCGTGGGCGTCGATGCTTCGCTGGACCGGCACCGCGGAACCTATTCGGTGAACTTCGGCTGCGATCCCGACAAGGTCGCCGAGGCCGGCAAGCTGGTGGTGCGGGATCTGAAGCAAATGCAGCATGCACCGGTCGATACAACCGAGTTGCAGCAGGCGAAAGGCATCCTGCTGCGCCGGATCCCGCTCGGCGAATCCAGCTTCGGCGCGATCGCAGACGACTTGTTGACGTATTCGATGGAAGGCAAGCCGCTGGACGAATCCACCCTCGCCGCGCAGCGCTACCTCGCCTTGACCGCGGATGAGGTGCAACAGGTGTTCGCGAAGTACGTTCGCCCGGATGGGCTGGTGACCGCGGTGAAGGGCCCGCCGCCGAAGTAGGCGCCGTGGCGGCGACTCGACAGGAGGGCCGCGCACGCGGCCCTCCTCTTTGCGGCGTGATCCATCTCGCGCTGCCGAGGCGCTGGCGTCCGGCGGCTCGGTTATGATCGCGCGACGGCAGTCCGGGGACGGAACGATGATCTGGGGTTTGGCGCTCGTTTCAGTGGCGGCATTTCTGCTGGCGTTCGCGAGCCACTCGCCGGGCTGGATGGGGCTCGGCATCTTCATCGGCTTCGCCAGCGGCATCGCCGCGGCGCTGGTTTTCATCGAGCGGCACGTCCGCGCAAGTTCGCGGCCCGAGCACATGACCGAGCGCGAGATCCAGGCGCTGCGCGGCACCGTCCGCAAGCAGGACGACGATTCGACGCGAAAGCTTCCGCCCGCGCCTCCGCGGTGACGTTGTTTTTACGTCCGGCCCGCCGGCATTTTGTTACGCTTGCTTCCTTGCCTGGCTTCGAGGAGATCCCGCGATGAGCAACGTGCACCCCGTTCCTTCCGCGTTCGCCGCCGCCGAGCAGATCAAGCCCGACGATTACGAGCACCTGTACGCCGAGTCGCTGCGCGACCCGGAGGCGTTCTGGGCGAAGGCGGCGAAACGCATCGCATGGATCAAACCGCCGACGCAGATCAGGGATGTTTCGTTCGAGGCGAACGACCTGCACATCCGCTGGTACGCCGATGGCGTGCTGAACCCGACGGTCAGTTGTCTCGACCGCCAGCTCGAGAAGCGCGGCGACAAAACCGCGATCCTGTTCGAAGGCGACGACCCCAACGTTTCCCGCGCGATCAGCTACCGCGAACTGCATGCCGAAGTGTGCCGATTCGCGAATGCCCTGAAGCACCTCGGCGTCAGGAAAGGCGACCGCATTGCGATCTACATGCCGATGATCCCGGAAGCCACCGTCGCGATGCTGGCCTGCGCGCGGCTCGGCGCAATCCACTCCGTGGTGTTCGGCGGTTTTTCTCCGGATGCCCTGGCGGGGCGCATCGCCGATTCGCAGTGCAAGTTGGTGATCACCGCCGATGAAGGCGTGCGCGCCAGCAAAAAGATTCCGCTGAAGCACAACGTGGACGAGGCGCTGACGCGGCCCGGCACCACCAGCATCGAAACCGTGGTGGTGGTGCGCCGCACCGGCGGTGCGGTGAACATGCAGCCGCCGCGCGACCGTTGGTGGCACGCGCTGGTGGAAGGCCAATCCGCCGAGTGCGAACCGGAGCCGATGAACGCGGAAGACCCGCTGTTCATCCTGTACACCTCGGGCAGCACCGGGAAGCCCAAGGGCGTGCTGCACACCGTCGGCGGTTACATGGTGTGGGTGTCGTACACGCACGAGGCGATCTTCGACCTGCGCGAAGACGACATCTACTGGTGCACCGCCGACGTCGGCTGGGTCACCGGGCACAGCTACATCGTGTACGGACCGCTCGCCAACGGCGCGACGTCGTTGGTGTTCGAGGGCGTGCCGAACTGGCCGGATGCCTCGCGTATCTGGCAGGTTTGCGACAAACACCGAGTCACCATTCTTTACACCGCACCCACCGCGATCCGCGCGCTGATGCGCGAAGGCGACGCGCCGGTGAAGAAGACCTCGCGTCAGTCGTTGCGCCTGCTGGGTTCGGTCGGCGAGCCGATCAATCCCGAAGCCTGGGAGTGGTATTTCAACGTGGTGGGCGAAGGGCGCTCGCCCATCGTCGATACCTGGTGGCAGACCGAAACCGGCGGCATCCTGATCTGCCCGCTGCCAGGATCGAAGGTGCTGAAACCGGGCGCCGCGATGAAGCCGTTCTTCGGCATCAAGCCTGCGATCCTCGAAGCCGACGGCAAGCCGATCGAAGGCGCGGGCTCGGGCAACCTCGTGATCACCGATTCCTGGCCGGGGCAGATGCGCACCGTGTACGGCGATCACCGGCGCTTCATCGACACCTATTTCAAGATGTATCCCGGCGTCTACACCACCGGTGACGGCGCCGAACGCGATGCCGACGGCGACTGGAAGATCACCGGCCGCGTCGATGACGTGATCAACGTGTCCGGCCATCGCATCGGCACCGCCGAAATCGAGAGCGCAATGATGGCGGACGAACGCGTGGCCGAAGCCGCGGTGGTGGGTTGCCCGCACGACGTCAAGGGCACGACCATTTATGCGTTCGTCACGCCCAAGGAAGGCATCGATCCGAACGATGCCTTGAAGAAGGAGCTGGTCGCCGGCATCCGCGAGCGGATCGGCGCCTTTGCCGCGCCCGAGTACCTGCAATGGGCCGCGGCCTTGCCCAAAACGCGCTCGGCCAAGACCATGCGGCGCATTCTGCGCAAGATCGCGGAAGCCGGCAACAACGAGGTCGATTTGGCCGCATTGGGCGACACCTCCACGCTGGCCGATCCTTCGATCGTGAAGCGCCTGTACGACGAGCGCGTACGGCACTGACGCGCGGATCGCCGATGCCTGTCGCGCTGGAGTTCGTCGAGGCGGTTCCGCAGGAAGCGGCCAGCCGTCTGGATGGCCAAACGATCCACCTCTGGCGCCTGCCCTATGCGATGCCGCAGGGACGCGTGCCGTTCCTGGAATTGCTGGCCGCGTATCTCGACTTGCCTGCATCGTCCGTCGTGCTGGATCAGGATGCCCGCGGCAAGCCGCGGCTTGCGCAGGAATCGCGGAATGCATCCATCCGTCTGGAGTTCAACTGGTCGCACAGCGGTGACTTTGCATTGCTGGCGGTCGCCCGCGACTGCGCGCTGGGCGTCGATGTCGAGCGATTCGGCAAGAAACCGCGCTCACTGGAAATTGCGAGGCGATTCTTCGATGTGTCCGAGGCCGATGCGCTGGAACCGCTCGCTCCCGACGCACGCGACCGCGCATTCATCAGCCTCTGGTGCGCCAAGGAGGCGGTACTGAAAGCGGTGGGGGAAGGCCTGTCGTTCGGGCTTGCGCGGCTCGCATTCACGCGGCTCACGAACGCGGATTGGGCACTGGCGCGCGTCGATCCGGCGCTCGGGAATGCGAGGGACTGGCGGCTCGCCGGGTTCGATGTTGCGCCCGGGTACCGTGGCGCCCTGGCATGGCGCGGCCCGCCGCGCGCCATCATGGCCTTCCAGACGGCGGGGTCCCCGGCCTGAACCGTTCCACATGCCCCGGAACTCCAGGCGCGCCCGGCTGTCTCATAAGCACGGGAAGTCTCCCCGTAAAGGTCCACCGCGACAGCGACGTGGTGGATTGCACTCTCCGGCGCGGAGCCCCCTCCGCGCCTTTTTTTGTGGTTCGTGCGATCATCCCTGATCGCCGCGTCACCAACCGATCATGCACAACGGAACAATTGGCGGCCGGAAAATTCCAGAACGGCCATCAATGGCCTGACTTTTCGCCAAGCAACTCCGTCCCCGTTCCCCATGACGACCCTCAGCGTCAACCTCAACAAGATCGCGGTGCTGCGCAATGCGCGCGGGGGTGACGAACCCGGCCTCTCCAGGGCCGCAGAGACGTGCATCGCCGCGGGCTGCGGCGGCATCACCGTGCACCCGCGTCCGGATCGCCGCCACGTCACTGCGGAAGACGTGGCGCTGCTCGCGGCATTGACGCGGGGCCGCGTGGAACTCAACCTCGAAGGCAATCCCTTCGCACCGCCGCGGCCGGGTTATCCGGGTTTCGTGGAACTGGTACGCCGCGCCAAACCCGCGCAAGCGACACTGGTGCCCGATGCCGATGGCCAGATCACATCGGATCACGGCTTCGATCTCGCCCGCGACCTGCCACGCCTGGAACCCTTGGTTGCCGAACTCGCCCGTCTCGGCTGCCGCGTGTCTCTGTTCGTGGATGCAGGCACGAGGCGGGGTTTCGAGCAAGCGCGCGCGATTGGGGTTTCACGCGTCGAGCTTTACACCGGCCCCTACGCCCACGCGTTCGCCGGCGGCGACTTTGCCGCCGAGCTGCAGCGTTGCGTGACCACCGCGCGGCATGCGTCGGCTGCCGGACTCGGCGTGAATGCCGGCCATGACCTGGACCAGAAGAATCTCGGCACGTTGAAGCGCGCGGTGCCGGAACTGGTCGAGGTATCGATCGGCCATGCCCTGATCAGTGAGGCGCTGTATGACGGCCTCCATCGCACGGTACGCAATTACCTTGCAATCCTTGCCTGACGCCGACAAAAAAATGCCGCGCATCGCGCGGCATTCGGAAGCATCGACGAGGGCCTGATCCTCAGGGCCCCGAACCGGACTTGGCCTTGCCTTGGGTGATGAACCCGAGGTGTACCATGCCGGCGGATTTCGCATCCTGCATCACCTTCCAGATCACCTTGTAAGGGGTGGTCTTGTCGGCACGGATGTTCAGCTCCGGCTGCGGCACGCTGGTCGCGGCCGCGCGTAACTTGGCGCTCAATACCGCATCGCTGATCAGGCTGTCGTTCCAGTACACGGTGCCGTCCGGTTCGACCGCCAAGTCGATCGGCGGCACCTCGATCGGCGCCGGCTTGGTGTTGGGATCGGCGCGCGGCAAATCCACCTTCACCTTGTGCGACATCAGCGGTGCCGTGATCATGAAGATGATCAGCAGCACCAGCATCACGTCCGCCAGCGGCGTCACGTTGATTTCGGCGCGCGGGATATCGCTGCCGGTGTTCTCGCCAAGACTCATCGCCATGACGTCAGATCCTCACTTCTCGAAACCGATCTTCTGCACGTTGTAACGGCGCGCTTCGGCCATCACTTCCGCCAGATAGTTGTACTGCGTGTCGTCGGCGGCCTTGATGTGCACCTGCGGCTGCTGATCGAGCGTCTTGGCGCCGATCGTGGCCAACTGCGCCTGCAGCTCGACGTTGCTGATCGGCAGGTTGTCCCAGGTCATCGTGCCATCAGCCTGGATAAACAACGTGTGGGGCGTCGGAGGATTTTCCGGCGGCTTCACGTTGGGGTTGGGCTGCGGCAGGTCGATCTTGATGTTGTGCTGCACCAGCGGCGCGGTGATCATGAAGATGACCAACAGCACCAGCATGATGTCGATCAACGGCGTGATGTTGATTTCCGCGACCGGCCCGCCGGTGCTATTGGTACTCATGGCCATGGTGCGAGCCTCTTACTTCTTCACCGCTGGCGGGGGCACTGCGGCGGCCGGACGCGCGGTGGCAGCCGAGGCGCCGGTCTCGATGCGCGCACCGGTGGCGAAGAAATCGTGCAGGTCGTGCGCGAATTCGTCGAAGTGCGCGATGGTCACGCGGTTGGCGCGCGAGTAGGCGTTGTACGCGATCACCGCCGGGATGGCCGCGAACAGACCGATGGCGGTCATGATCAGCGCCTGGCCGACCGGGCCCGCGACCGCGGAGATCGAGGATTCGCCGCTGGCGCCCAGGTTGATCAGCGCGTAGTAGATGCCCATCACGGTACCGAGCAGACCGACGAACACCGCGGCGGAGCCGACCGTCGCCAGCAGCGTCAGGCCGCCTTCGAGGTTGCGGCTTTCGCGGTCGACGGCCTGGCGCAGCGCGCGATCGACGAACTCGGAGCGATTCAGCGCCTCGACCATGCGGCTGCCTTCGTGACGCTGGTGGTGCGCGGCGGCGGAAGCGGCTTCCAGCGCGATCTTGGAGAACGGCTCTGTGCGCGGCTGCTTCTCCATCACCCGCACGGCGTCCTGCGCGGAGGGCGTATCCCAGAATTTCTGGATGACCTTCTCCATGCGCGAACGGATCAGCGCATTGCGGATCGCGATCGCGATGATGAAGTACCACGACGACACCGACATGATCACCAGCACGATCAGCACGATGAAGTCGATCGCGTGCGCGAGCGGATGGGTCAGGATTTCGTGGAGAAAATGGCTCGCGCCGACCTGCTGCAGGGCTTGCGCGTTGGCGTTGCCGACTGGTGCAGCGGCGGCTGAGGTTGCTTCTTGGATCATGGCGCTACCCTTCCTTCAAGTTGTAGCAAGTGGAACGTTGACTGATGGACTCTAACGGATTCAACCCGGTCGAGCGTGAAGTTTCTATTCGATGCCGCTGAGGCTGAAATTCACCGGAACCAGCACGACACCGCCGATCGGCTTGCCGCTCTGGACACCCGGATTGAACCGCCAGTGGCGTGCGGCATCTTCCGCGGCGCGGTCGAGTTCGCGATAGCCACTGGACTTCTGCACCTTGACGTCCACCACCTCGCCGGCGGCGTTGATGGTGATCGCAAGCACCACTTCGCCCTGGTGACCTTGGCGCACGGCCTGGATCGGATACTTGGGCGGATTGCGGTTCTTGTAGCTGATGTCGACCGACGGCGCGACATTCGCGGGCGGCGGCGGCGGCGCAGGCGGGCGGGGCGGCTCGGCCGGCGTCGACATGATCGACTGTTCCTGCGGCGGCGGCGGCGCCGGGGGCGGCGGCAGCGGCGGCGGCCTTTCGATCTTGATTTCCTTCGGCGGTGGCTGCTTGGGCGGCTCCGGTGGTGGCGGCGGCGGCGGCGGGGGTGGTGGCGGCGGCGGGATGAACTCGACGCGCACGATCTTCTGCGTGTTCTTCTCTTTCGCCGCCGGCGGTGCAGCCGGCGCCAGCAGCATGATGATGATGCCGGCGTGCAGCGCAATCGCAAATGCGACCGCAATCGTGCGCCACCAGTTGAACCGTTTGCGGTCTCGAGCCGACGTACGTGCCATCGTATATTTGAACCAGTCGCTGACCTTCGAGGGCCCCACTGTGGAAGCCGCATCACTTTCGATCCGGCTTCCGCAAACAAGGCGGCGGAAAAGTTTGAAACGTTACACCAGCATCAGGGCTTTGCCTAGGGGGCAGAGCCCTGATTTTCGTCTTGTCGCTTTCGTTGCAACCGAACCTTCAACGCGTCACTTGTGACCCAGTTGCTTCAGCATCCGTCGGGCGTCGGCGCGGGTTTCCGGGTCCTGTTCCGCCTGCTTGTAGGCAGCCGCGGCAGCCGATTTCTCCTTCAATGCAAGCTCCGCATTGCCCAGCGTGAGATACGCCGCGCCCATGCGCTTGAAGCCGCCCTTGGCGACCGCCTGCGTCAACGCGTCCTTGGCTTCCTTGTGGCGCCCGAGGTTCTCCAGCATCTGGCCGCGCAGGAAATCGACCTCGCCGGTTTTCGCGTCGGGCGCAGCCTTGCCGTACGCATCGACGGCGTCCTTGTAGTCGCCCGCGATCGCGTAGGAATCCCCCAGCAGCTTGTAGCTGTCGAAGCCGGGCTGGATGATGCCCTTGCTCATGCCTTCCTTCAGGACGCCCACGGCCTTCATGGCATTGGGCTTGGGATTGTCACTGCTTTGGCCGAGGTTGTCGTACATCTTGGCCATGTTCATGTAGCCGGCTTCGTCTTTGATCTGGCCGTTTGCGCGGGCGCGCTCGAGCAGCGCCAGCGCCTTCTGGTCCTGGTGCGCGTTGATGTAGATCGCGATGACGTTCTGCAGCAGCGTGCTGTTGTTCGGGTCCTTCGCAAGAGCCGCCTCAGCGAGTTTGGCCGCATCGTCATACTTGTCCATCGCGAAATAGCTGGCCATCTCGATCTGGTCCCAGCTCGGCTGCGGCTTGTCGCTCAGCGATTTGGCCTTCTGGATGGCTGTGACGGCCTCGGGATATTTTTGCAGGCGATAGTAGGCGTTGCCTTTCAGTGCCTCGATGTCGGCGGATTGCGTACCGCTCTCCTTGCTCCACGTGTTCAACGTCGTGAGCGCATCGCTGTAGTCCTCGTCGGCGATGTACATCTGCGCCAACGTCTCCAGTCCTTGGAAGTAACTGTCGTTGTCGAGGGCATTCGAATCGAGCGCCTGCTTCTGCAGCGCGATCGCGCCCTTGGTGTCGCCGCTGCGGTACTTGACCTGCGCGAGGCCGAGCATCGCGAGCGATTTCGCATAGGCACTGCTGCTGGAGTCGGCGATCGGTTGCAGATCCTTGAGTGCGGTGGCGGAATCACCGCTGTTGGCCGCCTGCAGACCTTCGTTGAGGGTCTTGCCTTCCTTCGCGCTGACGCCGGAGTTGGAGGGCTGCTTGCGCGTCGCGTTCGGATACTTCGTTTCTTGCTTTTCCTGCTTGCTGGACTTCTTCTGCTGCTGCTCGCCGCACTTGTGCTGCAACATCTGGATGTCGGAACACTGCTGACCGCCCATCTGCGCCGATGCGGCGAGCGGCACGAACACGAGTGCGAGGGCGGAACACATGCCGCAAACCAGCCAGCGGGAATCAAGCTTCATCGGGATGTCTCTTTGCGCAACCTCGCACGACGCGAGGGGACAGTGAGGGTAGCGCGGTCGGTGAGCAAAGCTCAAGTACCGGAATGCCGCTTGGTATTGCGATGCCTGCTGCGTCAAACGTCGAGGTTTCCAACCCTCAAAGCATTGGCCTCGATGAAATCGCGGCGCGGCTCCACGACGTCACCCATCAAGGTCGCGAAGATCTGGTCGGCTTCCAGCGCGTCTTCGATCCGCACCTGCAACAGGCGCCGGGTGTCGGGGTTGACGGTCGTTTCCCAGAGTTGTTCGGGATTCATTTCGCCCAGGCCCTTGAAGCGCTGGATCTGCCGTCCTTTTTTCGCTTCCTCGAAGAGCCAGGCACGCGCCTCGGCGAAGTTGTTCACGAATTGTAAGGCGTTGCCGCGACGGACCTCCGCACCGGCGGCATGGCGCCCGTGCAGGGCCCGCGCGATTTCGAGCAACGGTCGGAAATCCGCGCCTGAAAAGAAGCTGCGCGGCAGCACCCACGTGTGTTCGGTACCGTGCTGGGCGCGGCGCAACAACCAGGCAGCCGGATGCTGCTCGCTGGCTGCGCGCAATTCGAGCCGGAATTGTGGACGACCAAGCCCCGTCGCATTCAATTTGGACGTCAAGCCGTCCGCCCATACCTGCAGCGACGCCGGATCGTTCCACATGGCATCTTCGAGAGGAGCGTGTTCGAGCATGGCCGTGAACACGCTGCTGTCGCCACGCTGTGCAAGTCGGGCAATCTGGTCAAGCGCAGCCTGGTACTGGCGCAGCAATGTTTCGAGCGACTCGCCTTCGATCGGCTTGGCATCGCCAACCGGCGTCCACGTGGCGTCCTGCACCGCGCTAGCAATCAGGTAATCGTTGAGCGCCGCATCGTCCTTCAGGTACAACTCGTTCTTGCCCTGCTTGATCTTGTACAGCGGCGGCAGCCCTATATAGACGTGGCCGCGTTCGATCAGCTCCGGCATCTGCCGATAGAAGAACGTGAGCAGCAGTGTGCGGATGTGCGAGCCGTCCACGTCGGCGTCGGTCATGATGATGATGCGGTGATAACGCAGCTTGTCGGCGTTGAATTCATCCTTGCCGATGCCCGTGCCCAAGGCGGTGATCAGGGTGCCGACTTCGGCCGACGACAACATCTTGTCGAACCGCGCCTTCTCGACATTCAGGATCTTGCCCTTGAGCGGCAGCACCGCCTGGGTCTTGCGATTGCGACCCTGTTTGGCGGAACCGCCTGCCGAATCGCCCTCGACCAGGAACAATTCCGACAGCGCCGGATCGCGCTCCTGGCAATCCGCCAGTTTCCCCGGCAGGCCGGCGATATCGAGCGCACCCTTGCGGCGGGTGAGTTCGCGTGCCTTGCGCGCAGCCTCGCGGGCGCGCGCGGCATCCACTACCTTTCCCGCGATCACTTTCGCATCGGCCGGGTGCTCCTGCAGGAACTCCTCCAGCTTGGCGTTCACGGCCTGCTCGACCACCCCCTTGACCTCGCTGGACACCAGTTTGTCCTTGGTCTGCGAGGAAAACTTGGGATCGGGCACCTTGACGGACAGCACGGCGATCAAGCCTTCCCGCATGTCGTCACCCGACAGCGGAATCTTGGAATTCTTCGCTAATCCCGATTGTTCGACGTAGTTGCTGAGCGTTCGCGTCAGAGCGGCGCGAAATCCGGTGAGATGTGTCCCGCCATCCTTCTGTGGAATGTTGTTGGTGAAGCAGAAAATCGACTCCTGGTAGCCGTCGGTCCATTGCATCGCCAGCTCGATCGTGATCGCATCGCTCTGGACGCTGAAACTGATGGCATTCGGGTGCAGGGGCGTCTTGAGCTGCGAAAGATGTTTGACGAACGCCCGGATGCCACCCTCGTAGGCGAACACATCCTTTTTGCCGACCCTTTGGTCCTCCAGCGTGATCCTGACGCCGGAATTGAGGAAAGCCAGCTCCCGCAGCCGCTTCGCCAAGATGTCGTACTGGAATTCGATATTGTGGAAAGTTTCGGGGCTCGGCAGGAAACGTACCGTCGTACCCCGCCGGTCCGAGGGTCCGATTTCGCGCACCGGGAACAGGGGATCACCCAGCCGGTATTCCTGCAGGTACTCTTTGTGGTCGCGATAGATGGTGAGCCAAAGGTGTTCACTCAGCGCGTTAACTACCGACACGCCCACGCCGTGCAAGCCTCCGGACACCTTGTAGGAATTGGCGTCGAACTTGCCCCCGGCGTGCAGGACCGTCATCACCACCTCGGCGGTGGAGCGGCCTTCTTCCGGATGGATTTCCACGGGAATCCCGCGGCCGTTGTCGGCAACGCTGACCGTCCCATCATCGTGGATTGTCACCTCGATGTGATCGCAATACCCGGCCAGCGCCTCGTCGATGGCGTTGTCCACCACCTCGAACACCATGTGGTGCAGCCCGGTGCCGTCGTCGGTATCACCGATGTACATGCCGGGGCGCTTGCGAACCGCTTCCAGTCCCTTCAGGACCTTGATACTGCTGGAATCGTAGACGTCATTCATGGAAGAGGGCCGCAGGTACAAACGTTTGATTATACACGATCTCCGGCCCCACTTTTACGTCGATGCGACGCCGGAATGTTCCACGTGGAACACCTCCGTGCCCGGTAGCAGACGGGAAGGAGCCGGTGGCGTGGTGGCGGTGATCCATGCCTGCAACGGCTTGTCGGCCAGCCAGTCGGTCGCTTTCGCGGCGTGTATGTCGTCCAGTTCGGAATCCAGATCGTCTAGGCACAGCAACGGGTACTCCCCAGTCCGTTCCCTCAACCAGCGTGTCAACGCGAGGACACATACCAGAGCAACGGCCTTGGCTTGGCCCCGCGAGAGGTGCTCGCGCCGGACCACGCGTTCGAATTCCAGACCCCAGTCGGCACGATGCGCGCCACGCTGGGTAAACCCGCGTTCCCGGTCGCGTTCGCGCATCGCAGCGAGTTGGTCGGAGAATGGCATCGCTTCATCCCAGCCCGGGCGATATACAAAACCAGCCCGGCCGAATTCCGGGACCAATGCTGCCGCTTCCTCGATGACGTAAGGCTCCAGGCTAGACAGGCATTCACCCCGCATGCGATGAATGTCATTGGCCAACTCGCCGAGATCGTGTTCCCAAGGTTCGAACGCCTCGGCGCCCGCGTCGGTGCGAAACAGGGCGTTACGCTGCCGCAGTGCCCTGCGCCAGCGTCGCCAGACGTGCAGCGATCGGTGTTCCACGTGGAACACGCCCCAATCCAGGAAGCTGCGACGCTCGTCGGCGGGTCCCGTGATCAAGGATGCACTCTCGGGTCCGAAGCAGACCACCGGGCAGGTCTCGAACAGCGGCGCGAGGGTGGGAAGGTCCGCCCCGTCCAGGCGCGCCTCCCATTGCTCCGGGTGCCGGGTGAGGCCCAATCGATGGACCGCCCCGTTTCGGCGTACCGTTTCAGCGTAGATCAAATAACTGGAGGTCCCGTGGCGGCACGGGGCGGAGCGAGCGCCTGTCCGGAAGGACCGTCCATGCGAGAGAATGTACGCGGCTTCCAGCAGGGTGGTCTTGCCGGCGCCGTTGGGACCCACCAACCAGTTGATGCCCGGGGCGGGCGCGAAATCCGTCGCCTCGAAGCAGCGCAAATCCCGCACCCGAAGCAGGTCGATCCTCACGATCGCGCCTCGAATGGGGCGCAGGGCAACAGGCGCTGCTCAAAGACGCAGCGGCATGACCACATGTTGGGTTTTCTGATTGGCGGCGCCACGCAACAGACAGCTCGATTGCGCGTCCCGCAACTGCAGATGGACTCGGGTATCGTCCAGTGAGCCCAGCGCGTCGAGCAAGTAGCCCACGTTGAACCCGATCGCGATGTCGGAGACAGAGGTTTCCGCTTCGATTTCCTCGAAGGCTTCTTCCTGTTCGGGATTGTGGGCAATGATACGCAGGCAGTTGGGGGCGACCTCCAGCCGGACGCCGCGATATTTTTCGTTGGACAGGATCGCCGCGCGTTGCAGGGCATTGCGGACGGTGTCGCGGTCGACCTGCACCAGCTTGTCGGCACCCAAGGGAATGACGGCCTCGTAATCCGGGAAACGCCCATCGATCAGCTTGGATGTGAAAACCACATCGCCGCGCCGGACCCGAATGTGGTTGCTCGCGAATTCGAGGGCAACCACATCCTCCCCCGTTTCGAACAGTCCCAGCAGTTCCGTCACGCCCTTGCGGGGAATGATGATCTGCCGGTTGCCCTTGACGCTGACCGCAAGGCTGGTCTCAGCCATGGCCATGCGGTGGCCATCGGTGGCCACGCAGCGCAACTCGGCGCCGCGCAGGTCCATCAACAGACCATTGAGGTAGTAGCGGACGTCCTGGTTGGCCATCGCAAACGCGGTGCGCTCCATCAGGCTCCGCAGGGCGCCTTCCGGCAGGGTGACCTTGTCGGTGATTTCGATCTCGTCATTGGTGGGAAATTCATCCGCCGGCAGGCTGGCCAACGTGTAGCGGCTGCGCCCTGCGTGCATCACAACCCGATCGCCCTTGACCCGCACGTCGACCTTCACACCATCGGGCAGAGCGCGAACCAGATCGAACCACTTGCGGGCCGGGATGGTGGTTTCGCCGTTCTCCGCTCCATCCACCGCAGCGCTGGCGCGCATCTCCACTTCGAGATCGGTACCTGTCAACGACAACCGCCCATCCTTCACCTGGACCAGCAGGTTGGCAAGCACCGGCAGCGTCTGCCGGCGTTCCACCACACCGACCACCTGCTGCATCGGCTTGAGCAAGGTTTCACGCTGGGTGCTGAAGCGCATGTTCGATCCCCGTGTTGGCTGTATCTGTTTTGGTTGTACTTGTAGATAAGATCGTAGAAGCAGGGTCTGTTGATAACGGTATTACATAAAAATAATTTTATGTATCAAATGGTTAAATGAAATCCGGCCAACCGAGACCGTTCGGAACACCAGTGTATGAGCTGTGGATGATTTGTCGATAGTTCGTCATCCGCATTTTATCCACAGGCTTCACCCAGTCAGTATCCGGATCAATTTGTCCCAATCCTGGCGCAGCCGCATGTCGGTGTCGCACAGGGTGCGAATCTTCTTGCAGGCGTGCATTACCGTGGTGTGGTCCTTGCCGCCGAAGGCCTCTCCGATCTCGGGCAGACTATGTTCGGTCAATTCCTTGGCCAGCGCCATCGCGATCTGGCGAGGCCGGGCCAGTGAGCGCACCCGCCGCTGCGAAAGCAGGTCCGAGAGCCGCAACTGGTAATAGTCGGCGACGGTCTTCTGGATGTTCTGGATGGTGATGGCGCGCGCGTGGACGTTGAACAGGTCGCGCAGGGTTTCCTGCACCAGTTCCATCGTGATGCCGCGCCCCGAAAGATTGGCCTGCGCGGCCACCGTGTTGAGCGCACCTTCCAGCTCGCGCACGTTCGAGCGGATCCGGCGCGCCAGCAGCAGCGCCACATCGCTCGGCAGCGGAATCCCGCGCGCCTGGGCCTTTTCCAGCAGGATCGCGGCGCGGGTTTCGAAATCGGGCGGTTCGATCGCGACGGACAGACCCCAGCCGAGCCGTGATTTCAGCCGCAATTCCAGGTTGTCCACTTCCTTCGGATAGCGATCGCAGGTCAGGATGATCTGCTGGCGCGATTCATATAGCGTGTTGAAGGTGTGGAAGAACTCTTCCTGGGTCGCATCCTTGCCGGCGAAGAACTGGATGTCGTCGATCAGCAGCGCATCGACCGAACGGAAGCGATGTTTGAAATCGTCCATGTTCTTGTTGCGCAGCGCCGTGATCATCATTTCGGTGAAGCGCTCGGAGTGCACGTACAACAGCTTCATCGACGGATTGTGCTTCAGCATCAGGTTGCCCGCCGCCTGCATCAGATGGGTCTTGCCGAGTCCCGTGCCGCCGTAGAGCAGCAGCGGGTTGTAGGCGCGGCCGGGGTTCTGGGCTACCTGCATCGCGGCGGCCTTGCCCAGCTGGTTGGACTTGCCCTCGACGAAATTGTCGAACGTGTAGTGCGGATCGAGGTTGTGCTGCGGTGTCGCGGCGGGCGTGGACATCGTCGCCTGGGGCGAGGCGGGCTTGCTGGTGGCGGCGATGGATCCGACTTCCAGCCGCAGCGGCACGGGGCGCCCGGCCAGCGCGGAAAGCGTGCCCTCGATGCGCGAGAGATAACCGTTGCGGACAAATTCCAGGGTGTAGGTATTCGGCGCGAACAGCCGCAAGGTGCCGTCGTCGTAGCGGGCCTGCAGGGGTTGCAGCCAGGTGTGCAGTACGCTCGGCTCGATTTCGCCTTCGAGCCGCGCGAGGCAGCGTTGCCAAAGATCTCTCATGAAAACCCGTGATGAATCGGTCCGGTACCGTCGCACGAAGTTCGCGCCCGTGGACGGGTCAGTCTAACAGGCTGCCGGAAGGTGGCGCGGGTGGTGTCGGCGCCGCCTTCGTGACCAACGATCTCATTGACGCAATGCAAGGGAAACCCGTAGAATCCACAGTCTTTTTCCATGCCTGACCCGCCTTGCGCGGGCATCCCGCTGCGGAGTCGACCATGAAACGCACCTACCAGCCCAGCGTGCTCAAGCGCGCACGCACCCACGGCTTTCGCGCCCGCATGAAGACGGCCGACGGCCGCAAGGTCCTGTCCGCGCGCCGCGCCAAGGGCCGCAAGCGTCTGATCCCGTAATCCCGTCGCATGGCCGGCTTGCCGCCTTCCGCGCGGCTGCGCCGTGCCGCCGATTTCGCCGCGCTGCGGAATGCCACGGGACGGTTGCAGGCAAGGCACTTCCTGTTGCGTTGGATCGAGACATCGGATGACGCGGCTCGGCTTGGACTCGCGGTGTCGCGCAAGGTCAGCAAACGCGCCGTCGAGCGCAACCGGATCAAGCGCATCGTCCGAGAGTCCTTTCGTGCGGAACGCGAAGCCATGCCGCCGATCGATCTGCTGGTGATCGCACGAACGTCGGCCGCCACCATTGCCAGTCCGGGCCTGCGTGCCGATCTTGGCGAGGCCTGGCGAAAGTTAAAAGCGTTGAAGCCCACGTCTGCGCCCGGCACAATCGGCGGCTGACTTGCTCCGGCCTGTAGCGCCCAAAGCCCGGGTTTCCCTGTGATCAATCAAACACGCACACTGTTGGTCGTGGCGTTGCTGGCGGTTGCCTACCTATTGTGGCAGGCGTGGCAGCACGATTATTCCTCGCCGCCCCCGTCCCCGCCGGCGCAGGTCGCGGCGTCGTCTCCGGTTGTTCCGGAACAAGCCGCGGTGCCGAGTGCACCGGGCAGCAGCGTGACCGCACCGGCAACGGCGGGCGCCGTGGGGGGGCGCCCCGCGCGGCGGGCCACCCCCACGCCCCACCACACCAAGAGGTCAGCCCCCC
>JBQCCP010000134.1:0-9289 GCA_051962095.1 Rhodanobacteraceae bacterium | reverse complement strand
CCCCGGATCAAGTCCGGGTCAGCCCAACCTGCATTCCAAGTAGGAGATCAGTCGCCGGCGGCCTTGGCCGGTTTCTCCGCCGGCGCCGGCTTGGCGGTCTCGCCCGATCCGCCCGCCTTGCCCGATTCCGCCGGCTTGTCGGCGGCGGGTTCCTTCGGCTTGTCGCCATCGCCGGCCAGATTGCGTTTCTTTTCCTTGTCGGATTTGAAATCGGTTTCGTACCAGCCGCTGCCGGCGAGGCGGAACGCCGGCGCGGTCACCTGCTTGTGCACGGTGTGCGACTTGCCGCAGTGAGGGCAGACGTCGGGATCGGGATCGGACAGCTTCTGCAGGCGTTCGAATTTTTCGCCGCAGGCGTCACAGCGGAACACGTAGATGGGCATCGCGATGAAACCTGGAAAACGATCCCGCCATGATACCGCCGCGCAGCCGGCGCGATGCACGGTTCTGCGCCCGTTCGGGCACACCGCCTATCATGCGCTGCTCCCGTGATGCACTCGCCGCAAGGAAACCCGATGCTCCGTCTCCGTTCCGCAAGCCTCGCCCTGATGATCGCCGCCGCCCTGCCCGCCGCGCACGCCGCGCGCGCACCTGCGCCGCAATGCCCGGCCACGTGGCCGTCGCAGCCGGCCGCCTGGGTCGCGCACATCAACGAAGTGAATCGCGGGCTCGGGATTCCGGATGACTACGCCACCAGGCACAACCTGGTGCCGCTGCCCGAAGGCAAGGGCCTGGTGCAGGTGCCGCGCGACGTGTACGGGCGCAAGGTGGAGATGGTCGCGCCAGCCGCCGCGGCGTTGAAAAAGATGTTCGCCACCGCCGCGCGCGACGGGGTGAAGCTGGAAACGGTGTCCGGCTTCCGCAGCATGGATTACCAGACCGGCCTGATCCGCCGGAAACTGAAAAGCGGCATGAGCATCCAGAAGGCGCTGTCGATCAACGCGGTGCCGGGCTACAGCGAACACCAGACCGGATGCGCGGTGGACCTCACGACGCCCGGCGTGCCGGCGGCCGACGGCAGCTTCGCCCAGAGCAAGGCGTTCGCATGGCTGCAGAAGCATGGCGCCGAGTACGGGTTCCACCTCTCGTTTCCGCCCGGCAACCCCTACGGCTACGAATACGAACCGTGGCATTGGCGATACATCGCGAGCGAACCCGCGCATGCGCGCTGACGCGGCGATCGCACTGTAAGGTTGGGCTGACGCCGGCTTCATCGGCGGAAGGCCCAACGAGGCCCGCCGCACGCGTTGGGCTTCGCCGGATGAAGCTCGGCTCAGCGCCAACCTACGCGGACAATCTGAAATCGGTGTATTGGAACCGGTTGTCGCGCAACGTCGATTCGCCGCGCTCGAGAAACAACGGCTCGTTGAACAACGGGCCGGCGTAGCTCAATGTGTGGAACTCGCCCCGCTCGCCGCAGGGATCGACACCTGTAGGCAATTCGCGGAGCAGCGACGGATCGTACTCGCGGCCGCTGAACGACCCATCGAGCTGCTCGGTATCCACGCACGTCAGCACCGCACGATGTCCCTGCGCATGGAACCGCTGCGCCAACTCACGCGTGTCCGCGCCCCAGAGCGGAAACACCCCGCACCAGCCGGCGTTCGCGAGTTGCCGTTCGCGATACGCACGCACGTCTTCCAGAAACAGATCCCCGAACGCACAATGACGAAGGCCGGGCCAGCGCTCGCGGGCTTGCCGCAGCGCGGCCGCGTGCGCGGCTTCGTAGGCGGCATTGCTGGACGGCCATTCGATCCCGCACTCGATCAACGGAAGTCCGAGGGCTTCCACCTGGGCTTGCAGGACATCGCGCCGGATTCCGTGCATCGAAACCCGCTCGAACCGGGCGGTGATCGTCGTGAGCAGCGCGGCGACCCGCCACGCCGGATCATCGCGCAGCGCGGCAAGCGCCATCAGGCAGTCCTTGCCGCCACTCCAGGACAGCAGGATGGGGGCTGGCGCACCGTTCACGGCAGCAGCAGCTTTTCAATCACGATCGGGGCTCCAACGCAGCGTCAGCATGACATTGCGTCCCGGCTGGTTGTAGAACCACGCGGTTTCATACTGTTTGTCGAATACGTTGTTGAGGGCCAACTGCAGCTTCCAGTCGCGGTTGAATTGCCAAGCCGCGCGCAAATTGGCCAGCGCGTAGCCCCCCAGCGGATGCTGGTTGGCGATATCGTCGTAGGTACGGCCAGCGATGTACCAGCTTGCACCAAAACCGAAGCGGCCGAAGCTGCGGTCGGCATCGAAGCGTGCGCTCCGGCGCGGCCGCCGCGGCAACTCGTTGCCATCGTAGAAACCGCCCTTGGCGTTGTCGCGCGCGTTCATCAGCGTTGCGGTTGCGCGCACGTCCCAGCCAGCCAGGTCGCCTCCGAGCACGCCTTCGAGTCCGGTAATGCGCGCGCGATCGATGTTGTTCGGCAGGTTGAGCGCGGCATCCCAACTGATCAGGTCGCGGATGTCGTTGCGGTACGCCGACAGCGACCAATGGCCCCAATCCGGCGTGCCGCGCAGGCCGACTTCGATGTTGCGCGAACTTTCCGGCCGCAGGTGCGGATTGGAAAACCCGGGGTAGTACAAATCATTGAAGGTCGGCGCGCGGAACGCGGTGCCCCAGCTCGCGGTGACACGCAGGTCCTTCGCGAAGCTCCAGCCCCACAAGGCGCTGCCGGTGGTCTTGCCGCCGAACTGGCTGTTGTCGTCGTGGCGCGCGTTGAGCTGCAGCGACTGTGCGCTGAAGCTGCGCTGCCACTGCGCGAACACGCCGCGGTCCGTGCGCGCGTCCTGCGTGAAGGCGTAATTGCTGGCGACGGTTTCGTGCTGCCAATCCATGCCAGCGCTGAGCAACCCTCCGGTCAACGCGACGTCGGCCTGCAGCGAGCCCAGCGCGCGGCGGGTGTCGAAATGATCGACATACACGCCCCCGAGGAAATCCTCGTCGAAATCCGCGCTGCTGCCCAAGCGAAGGGACAGGTTCAACCTCTCATTCGGACGAAAGTGAAACTGGCCGCCGACGACTTGCGTCGCATACGCGTCCGAGTCGCTGAACGTTCCGTCGTACTTGTTGAGACCTTCGCTGCGCATCGCCAGCGCGTCCGCACTCCACTGATCATTGAACCGGTACGCGCCGTTGACGGTCAGCGCGTTGCCGTGCACGCCGTCGCGGTCGGGCTGGTCAGCGAAGCAGCCGGCGAAGGCTTCGGCCGCGCCCACCCGGCAAGCGTTCATGCCCTTGGTCTGATCGTGCGTGGCCTGCACCGAAATCCAGCCCTTGTCGCCGGCTGCTGAAAATCCGCTCGATGCGTTCCAGTGCCGATAGCTGCCGATGCCGACGCTTGCATTGGGCGAGAACGTGCCCGGCGCGTGGCGCAGGAAAATCTGGATCACGCCGCCGATCGCCTCCGATCCGTACAGGCTGGAGAACGGACCGCGCACGATTTCGATGCGCTGGATCTGGTCGAGGGGAATATCCTGGATCGGCGTGGTTCCGGACGTCGCATTGCCGACACGGATGCCGTCCACCAGCACCAGCACCTGGTTCGCGTTGGTGCCGCGCAGGAACATCGCGCTGACCTTGCCGGGCCCGCCCTGGTTGCCGATCGCCATGCCCGGCGTGTCGTTCAACAAATCCTGCAGCGACGACGGTTGCAGCAATTCGATTTCCTCGCGCGTGATCACCGTGACCGGCGCAAGCGTTTGATCTTCGGTCTGCGCCGTGCGCGTCGCGGTGACGATGATCTGGTCGAGCTGGGTGGGTGCGGATTCGGCGAATGCAG
Source organism: Rhodanobacteraceae bacterium (assembly GCA_051962095.1). Lineage (GTDB taxonomy): Bacteria > Pseudomonadota > Gammaproteobacteria > Xanthomonadales > Rhodanobacteraceae > 66-474. Next base: position 5,510 of record JBQCCP010000134.1, on the reverse strand, counting down.
CGACGGAGACGGCGCAACACAACACAGCCGCCATGCAGCGGCCGAGTGAACGATGATGAAATTTCACGAAGCACTCCTGTCCGCGCCTGCCCGCGCGGTTCGATGGGCGTAATGGACAGGCGGTGGGAGTGCGGCGCCGCGATGCGAAGATCGCAACCCCGAGACACAAGCCCGCCGCTTGTCCGGTTGTGGAGCTGGTTTCGGCTCCAGCCACAGGCCGGTCTCCGGGCTTGCGAGCGAAGGTTGATCACCTTCCCGATCCGCGCCTTCCCGAACTCGCGTTCAGTGGCAAAGTGCGGAACGTTGGCTCGCCTACCGTTGCGGGGGCAGCTCCGGAATGGCCGTCCACTCGCATGAAGGAATGGATCAGCGTCACCGGATTCCCGTTTCAATCGCCGCTTGCGCCGCGATCACCTGGGACGGCTGCATGATAGACGATTGTCGTGACCTGCGCACGCGGTCACGTTGCATCCACGTTGCGCGCGGCATGCTTGGGTCCGTTTTCCGCCCACGCCCGACCATGTTGCGCACGCTGCGCCCCGTTGCCTCGCTGCTCACTGGCACCGCGCTGTTGCTGATCGGCGCGGGGCTGTTGAACACGCTGATTCCGCTGCGTGGCATGGCGGCCGGCTGGTCCGGCACGCTGCTCGGCGGACTGACCTCGGCGTACTACGCCGGCTATTTCATCGGTACGTTCGCGATGCCGCCGCTGGTGCGCCGCATCGGCCACATCCGCGCCTTCGCATTCTGCGCCGCTTGCACGGCATGCGTGGTGCTGCTGCACGCGCTGGGCGACAACGCGGTCGCGTGGATCGTGTTGCGCCTCCTGACCGGCGTGGTGCTGGTGGGGCTGTACGCGATCATCGAAAGCTGGCTCAACGCGCAGGCGGCGCCCGCGCAACGCGGCACGGTATTCGCCGCGTACATGGTGGTGAACCTTTGTTCGCTCGCGCTCGCGCAGCAGTTGCTGCGCGTCGGCGGCCAACCGTTCGTGCTGTTCACCGTGATCGCGCTGGCCGTGTGTGCGGCCACGCTGCCGGTGCTGCTGACCCGCCAGATGCAACCGCAACCTCAGGCCACGCCGAAGCTGCAACTCGGCATGTTGTTCGATGTCGCGCCGACCGCGGGCGCGGGCGCACTTCTGTCCGGACTTGCGATGGGGGCGTTCTGGGGTCTGTTGCCGGTGTACGCGCGCAACATCGGCTTCGGCACCGCCGAGGTCGGCACCTACATGAGCGTCGCGATACTGGGCGGCGCCGCGCTGCAATGGCCGCTCGGCCGGATGTCCGACCACCACGACCGCCGCATCATGCTCGGCTCGGTGGCGGCGGCGGCCGCGGTGCTGGCGGTGGGCGCGCTGGCGGCGGGCGGTCGCGAATGGCTGGCGATGATCCTGATCTTCCTGTTCGGCGGGATGGTGTTCGCGATCTACCCGATCGTGGTGGCGCACCTCGTCGAACACGTGCCACCGGACAGCCTGCTCGCGGCCAGCAGCAGCGTGCTGCTGGTGTATGGCGTCGGCTCTGCACTCGGGCCGCTGGTCGCGGGCGGCTTGATGTCGGCGGTTGGTCCCTGGTCGCTGTTCGCATGGTTCGCCGGCACCCACGCGATGCTGGCCGCCTACGCCCTCTACCGCTTCAACGTGCGCCAGCGCCAACCACTGCGCGAGCGCCGCTTCCAGCCGATGTTGCGCACCACGCCGGCGGCGCTGCGGCTGCTGCGCGCGGTCCGCGGGACGCGCGAGGCGTGACCGCAAGCACGGTGTATCAGTCGTTGGGCAAGCGCCCGCGCCGCCTTGAAATCCACAGCGCGCCGAGCGTGCCCACGGCGCCCGACAGCAGGTACACGCCAACGTAGTCGGTGCCGAGGAACTGCGCCAGCGCCAGCACCACCAGCGGCGCGAAGCCGGCGCCGATCAGCCAGCCAAGGTCGGACGTGATCATCGCGCCGGTGTAGCGGAACTCGCTGCTGAAATTCGAATTGACCGCTCCGGCCGCCTGCGCGTGCGAAAAACCGAGCAGCGCGAAGCCGACCAGGATGAAGAGGTAACCCTGCACCGTGCCGCCCGAGAGCATCAATGCGGTCCAGCCGCTGTAGATCGCGATCAGCACGCCGCACACCGCGAGCGTCGCGCGCCGGCCGAAGCGGTCCGCGATCACGCCCGACAGCATCATGCACGGGATCGCCACCAGTGCGCCAATGATCTGCACCAGCAGCACTTCGGTGGTGGACATGTGCGTGAACAGCAGCGCCCACGACAACCCGAAGATCGTCACCAGGTAGAACAGCGCGTAACTGGCCAGCGGCGCAAACGCGCCCAGCGCGATGTTGAACCCCTGCGAACGGAACGTCTCGCGTATCGGCGACGGTTCGAGGTCGCGGTGCTGCATCTGCTCTTCGTAGCGCGGCGCCACCACCATGCGCAGCCGCGCGAACAGCGCGACCACGTTGACGGCGAACGCCACGAAGAACGGGTAACGCCAGCCCCAAGCGTAGAAATCGTCCGCCGGCAGGCTGGACCAGATGTAGGCGAACAGGCCGGCGGCGAGGATGAAGCCGATCGGTTCGCCGAGTTGGGCGAGCATCGCGAACCAGCCGCGGCGTTCCCGCGGTGCCACCAGTGCGGTGAGCGAGGCGAGGCCGTTCCAGCTTCCGCCCAGCGAGAAGCCCTGACCGAAGCGCAACAGGGCCAGCGCCAGGATCGCCCACCAGCCCAGTGTCGCATAGCCCGGCATGAAGGCGATGCCCGCGGTCGCCATGCCCAGCATGAACAGCGCGATCGTCAGCTTGGTCGCGATCCCGAAATTGCGCTGGATCACCAGGAAGAACATCGAGCCCAGCGGCCGCGCGATGAAACCCAGCGCGAAAATCGCGAACGCGTAGAACATGCCGTCCAGTTGGCTCGCGAACGGGAAAAACGCCTTCGGGAACGCCAGCACGCAGCCCAGTCCGAACACGAACACGTCGAACGATTGGGAAATGCGTCCGACGATCACGCCGACCGCGAGGTCGCCCGGCGTGACATGTTCGTCATGCGAAGGCCCCGCGTGCGCGCGGCCGGGCAGCGGGGGATCGGTCAAGGTGTTGGTGGACATGGTGTTCGCGTGACGATGCTGGGACGAAGAGGCGCGCACGAGAACGTGGCTGTGCGCGCCTGAGCAGCGTCGCGGCGTAACCGAATCGGTGCCGTGACGCGGATCAGTCTGAAAAAGTGGAGTGACGGAGTATCATAAGCCGTTTTCGCATCACGCCCAAGTGCAATCATGTTCCCCAAAGGTCTTCGCGGGCTGCTGCTGATCCCTCTCCTGCTGCTCGGCGGCTGCAACCTGGTGCTGCTGGCGCCGTCCGGCGACATCGCCCGCCAGCAGAGCGACATCATGATCATCACCACGATCATCATCGCGATCATCATCGTGCCTGTGCTGATCGCGATCGGCGTGGTCGCGTGGCGCTATCGAGCCTCCAACAAGAAGGCCAAATACGATCCCCACTGGGATCATTCGCCGCAGCTCGAACTGTGGGTGTGGGCGGGGCCGCTGCTCATCATCATCGCGGTCGGGGCGGTGAGCTGGATCGGCACCCACCAGACCGATCCGTACCGGCCGATCGACCGCATCGGTTCGGGCAAGCCGGTACCGGCGGACGTCAAGCCGCTTGAAGTGAACGTCGTGTCGCTGCGCTGGAAGTGGCTGTTCCTGTATCCGCAGTACGGCATCGCGACCGTCAATGAGCTGGCCGCGCCGGTCGATCGGCCGATCCAGTTCAAGCTGACCGGCGACACCATGATGGATTCGTTCTTCATCCCGGCGCTCGCGGGCCAGATCTACACGATGCCCGGGATGCAGACGATCCTGCACGGCGTGATCAACAAGCCCGGCGAATACAAGGGCTTTTCCGCCAACTTCAGCGGTTCGGGTTTCACCGACATGCGCTTCGCGTTCCACGGCATGAGCACACAGGATTTCGATGCATGGGTGGGCAAGGTGCGCGCCGCGGGCGGCGATCTCGATCTCGCGGCCTACGACAAGCTGCGCGAACCCAGCCGCGCCGCGCCGGTGCACTACTACGCGAAGTTCGAGCCGGATCTGTACGACCGCGTGCTGAACCTGTGCGTCGAACCCGGCCAGGTCTGCAAGAGCCAGTTGATGGCCGGCCACGTGCACGGCAGCGAGGCCATGCAAGGCATGCACGACATGCAGGGCATGCCGATGCCCGCCGATGCGCCGAAGACGCCCCCCGCACCCGTCGCGGACGCGCACTGACTGTTTTGAAGAGATTCAACCATGCCTGAAGCCCTTCCCCAACGCGCCGCCATCTGGAACTTCCTGTTCGGGCGGCTGACGTTCCATTCGTTCCCGTTCCTCAACCCCGACACCGAAGGTCGCATCCTGCTCGTGACATTCCTGGTGGTGGTCGTCGTGGGCCTGGCGATCATTGGCGCGATCACCAAGTACCGCAAGTGGGGTTATCTGTGGCACGAGTGGTTCACCAGCGTGGACCACAAGAAGCTCGGGATCATGTACATGATCCTCGGCACCGTGATGCTGCTGCGCGGCTTTTCCGACGCGATCATGATGCGCGCGCAACAGGCCTACGCCTTCGGCCCCCACATGGGCTACCTGCCGCCCGACCACTACAACCAGATCTTCTCGGCCCACGGCGCGATCATGATCTTCTTTGTGGGCATGGCTTACATCGTGGGGCTGATGAACTACATCATGCCGCTGCAGATCGGCTCGCGCGACGTCGCGTTCCCGTACCTCAACAACCTGAGCTTCTGGTTCACCTGCGGCGGCGCGGTGATGTTCATGACCTCGCTGTTCCTCGGCGACTTCTCGATGGCCGGCTGGCTGGGCTATCCGCCGGTGTCCGAACTGCAGCAGGGGCCCGGCGTCGACTATTACATCTGGGGCCTGCAGTTGTCGGGCGTGGGCACGCTGCTCACCGGCATCAACTTCGTGGTGACCATCCTGAAGATGCGCGCGCCCGGCATGACGCTGATGAAGATGCCGGTGTTCACCTGGACCACGCTGGCCACCAGCGGCCTGATCATCGCGACTTTCCCGGTGCTCACGGCGACGCTGTTCCTGCTGGGACTGGACCGCTACGTCGGCACGCACTTCTTCACCGACGGCTTCGGCGGCAACCTGATGATGTACATCAACCTGATCTGGATCTGGGGCCACCCCGAGGTGTACATCCTGATCCTGCCGCTGTTCGGCGTGTTCTCGGAAATCGTGCCGACGTTCTCGGGCAAGCCGTTGTTCGCCTACTCGTCGATGGTCTACGCCACCATCGCGATCATGATCCTGTCGTACCTGGTGTGGCTGCACCACTTCTTCACGATGGGCTCGGGCGCCGACGTCAATTCGTTCTTTTCGTTGACCACGATGATGATCGCGATCCCCACCGGGGTGAAGATCTTCAACTGGCTGTTCACCATGTATCGTGGCCGGATCCGCTTCGAGCTGCCGATGCTCTGGACCATCGGCTTCATGATTACGTTCGTG
>JBQCCP010000133.1:0-23597 GCA_051962095.1 Rhodanobacteraceae bacterium | reverse complement strand
CGGCGGCGACGAATTCGCGGTGGTGCTGTCCAATGCCGACCTGAAAGCCGCTTCGAAAGTCGCCGAGCGAATCCGGCCGCTGGCCGGGGCGGGTGCCGGGCCTGCGCTGCACGCTGAGCATCGGGCTCGCGAGCGGTCCAGCCGGATTCGGCAGTGTGCGCGAAGGGGTGGAAGCGGCCGATGCCGCGCTGTATCGCGGAAGTCCGGCGGCCGCGATCCATGGGTCGTGGCGGGTTGAGGCGTCCGCGCGGCGTGCCGCGTCGGGGGCATTGTTACCATCGGGTCGCTTACGGCGTCGTCACGCGCGCGCAGGTGTGCAATGGATGCACTGTCACGAAGTGGTCGGCGGCATCGCGGGGTTTCGCCTGACCGATACTCGAGGGATCGAGAACGGCGTGCGGCTGACCGGTCTGGCAATCGAGCGCACCAAGCAGGCGGGATCGGCAAGCTGCTGATCGACATCGGCGCCATGGACACCGGGCCGCCCATGATCGCGGAACGCCACGGAATCATCAGCGAACTCTCCGTCGCCGGTCATGGTGCGGTGCGGCTCGCGGTGATGATGCGGCCGGAGTTCATCGATCCGGACGATTTCGGCGCCGGCGTCGCGATGGGACGCTGGCTGGCCCTGCGGGAATTCGCCAGGGAAGCCAGCGCGCTGGCCTGGCTTGGCGGCCGTCGCGACCAGGCGCGACGACCTTCGGGGCGCTGCCGTATCACCTTCGGTGGTTTTCGGAGCACAATGATTGGCCCGCCCCCGAAAGGAGAATGTGATGCGTAACCCAAGTGTCGTGTTGCTTGCCGCGCTGGCGCTGCCGCTTGCGGCGAACGCGCAGTCCACCGCGTCGTCGTCCGCTCCGGCCACGCAAGCGGCCAACGTTCCCGCCTACGTCACCAAGGCCATCGATGATCCGGCGCGCGCCGCCGACCGCAAGGACGATGCCCGCCGCGAGATTGCGGCAGTGATGACGTTCGCGGGCGTCAAGCCCGGCGACAAGGTGCTGGAACTCGATCCCGGCTCGGGTTACTGGACGCGTGTGTTCAGCCGGATCGTCGGGCCGACCGGTCACGTTTATACGGTATGGCCGGACGAGATGGCGAAGTTTTCGGCCAAGAGCTTCGCGAACTGGCAGGGCCTCGTGAAAGACACCTACAAAAACGTGAGCCTGCTGAAACAGCCCGCGGCGATGCTGAGCGTGCCGCAGAAGGTGGACGTCGTGTTCACCTCGCAGAACTACCACGACTACCACGACCCGTTCATGGGTCCGGTGGACATGAAGAAGTTCGACAGGGAGGTTTACGAGGCGCTGAAACCCGGCGGCGTGTTCATCGTGATCGACCACATCGCGCCGGCGGGTTCCGGCATCAGCGACACCAACACGCTGCACCGCATCGATCCGGAAGTGGTGAAGCAGGAAGTCGAGTCGGCGGGCTTCATGTTCGACGGTTCCAGCGATGCGCTGGTCAACCCCAAGGATCCGCTGAACATCAAGGTGTTCGACCCGTCGATCCGCGGCCACACCAGCCAGTTCATCTACCGGTTCAAGAAGCCGGTGAAGTGATGGCGTGAGGCATTCCCGGGCGCGCGGATGCCGCTGCGCGCGGGACTCCCGGCCTCCAGGGCGGGTCGCGGACCGGCACTGGCGCGACCCGCCGGTTGTGACATACTCCCGCCGCCTGCGGACCGCCTCCGGTCACGGGCCGGGAGGCCTGCGTGGTCTTCAACTCGCTGACGTTCATCGCGTTCTTCGCGATCGTGCTCGCGATCCACTCGCTCCCGCTCGCGTGGAAGATCAGAAAGATCAACCTGCTGATCGCGAGTTACATCTTCTATGCCGCGTGGAATCCACCGTTCGTGATCCTGCTCTGGATCTCGACGGTGGTGGACTGGTATGCCGCACAAGGGCTGGTGAGAGCGCAGCGTCCGATGGCGCGGCGCGCGTGGATGCTGCTGTCGGTGGTCGCCAACCTGGGGATGCTCGGCTATTTCAAGTACGGCGGTTTCCTGCTGGCGAACTTCACCGCGCTGCTGGCAGCCGTCGGTGTGGTCTACCACGCGCCCGCGCCGGACATCGTGCTGCCAGTGGGGATTTCGTTCTACACGTTCGCGACGATGTCCTACACGCTCGACGTGTATCTGCGCCGCGCGCTGCCGGCGCGCAATTTCCTGGATTACGCGCTGTTCGTGACGTTCTTTCCGCACCTCGTCGCCGGCCCGATCATGCGTCCGACCGAACTGGTGCCGCAGTTCGAGCAACCGCGTCGGGCGAACCGGCAACAACTGTTTTTCGGTCTCGCGCTGATGACCATCGGCATGTTCAACAAGGTGGTGCTGGCCGACGGATTCCTCGCGCATGCGGCGGAAACCGTGTACGACACGGACAAGATTCCCGGCGCGCTGGATGCGTGGATGGGCACGCTTGCCTTCAGTGGACAGATCTTCTGCGACTTCGCTGGTTATTCCACCATAGCCATCGGCGTGGCGATGTGCCTGGGCTTCGCGATGCCTGACAATTTCCGCTTTCCGTACGCTGCGGTCGGTTTCTCCGATTTCTGGCGGCGCTGGCACATCACGCTGTCGTCCTGGCTGCGCGATTACCTCTACATCCCGCTGGGCGGCAATCGCCACGGTCCGCGCCGCACCTATGCGGCACTGATGGGCACCATGCTGCTGGGTGGCCTGTGGCATGGTGCCAACTGGACCTTCGTCGCATGGGGCGGATTGCACGGCATCTATCTTTCCGTCGAACGCTGGTTGCGCAAGCGTTTCGCTGGATTCCGGCCGAATGTCTGGGCGTTGCTGGCGTTTGGCCTCGTCACCTACACACTCGTGAATATCACTTGGGTGTTTTTTCGCGCCAAGACCTTTTCCCGCGCGTGGATGGTGCTGCGAGGCATGGCCGGCACCAACGGCCATGCCGTGCCGCTGCTCGGCACCGAGTCGCTGGTGGTGGTGGCGGCGATCATCGCCGGCCTGGTCGCCACGCACTGGTTGATGCGAAACCGCACACTCGAATCGGTGCTGGCGCGTGCGCCGGCGGCGGTGCTGTCGTGCACTTGGGCGGTCATGGCGTTCGCGATCATCGCGACGCAAGGCAACGGTAGTGCTTTCATTTATTTCCAGTTCTAGCAGCCCTCGATCGATGCCGCGATGAGCCAAGACCGGACCTTCCCTGGATCGGCCGATTCGGAACTGGTTGTCCGGCGTTCCGCCAGCGCCGAGGCGCGCATCGCGCTGCGGTCCGGGCTGCGGCTGACGGCCGCCGATCGTCCGGGCCAGGCCCAACCCGTGCCGGAGCGCGACATTCCGGATCGGCATTGGGGCGCGATCCTGTTCGCTGCGCTGGTGCTGACATTGCTGATGCTGGGTGCATGGGAATGGCATTGGCGCGCGTTCGGCGTCGAGCCGAGCATCGCCAACAGCGATGCGCTGTGGGCGACGCAGCGCCGCCGCATCGACCATGGCGAAGGGGATGGCACGACGGTGCTGATCGGGTCGTCGCGCATGCTGTTCGACCTGCAATTGTCGGTGTGGCAGAAGCTCTCGGGCCAGCGTCCGATCCAGCTTGCGATGGAAGGCACCTCGCCGATGTTCGCGCTGGAGGATCTGGCGGCCGATCCGCATTTCAGGAATGGCCGCCTGCTGGTCGGCGTGGCGCCCGATCTGTTCTTCAGCGGCTTCGCCGCACGCGACAACCTGCTGGCCTACATGCGCAAGCAGTCGCCTTCGCAGCGCGCGGGCCAATGGTTGTCCATGCATTTCATCGAACCATACCTCGCGTTCGATGACCCCGACTATGCGCTGCCGACGGTGCTTGCGCGGCAGGACTGGTGGCCGACACGGCCGGGCATGCATCCGCACAAGGACGTGCGCAAGTTGATGGTCGTGACGGCCTCCGATCGCGCCAGTCATATCTGGGACAAGCTGGAGAAGGATCCAGCTTACGCCGCGCTGGCCCGCAGCATCTGGGCACAGCACTTTTCCCTTGGCCCCGGCATGCCGACGCTGCCAGAGTTGCACAAGACCGCCGACGAACAGATCGAACGGGCGGCGAAGGCGGTCGCGAAACTGCACAAGCGCGGCGTGGAAGTGATTTTCGTGCGCACGCCCAGCACAGGTGCTTACCTGGCATTCGAGGAGAAGGTGTTCCCGCGCGCGAAAACCTGGGACGTGCTGCTGGCGAAAACCGGCGCGCCCGGTGTGCACTTCCAGGATCATCCGGAACTGCAGGGCTTCTGGCTGCCGGAATGGTCGCATCTGGCCACGCGCGATGCGGTGAGCTTCACCGAGGCGTTGTACCGGATCATCGAGCGCGATATCGGTCGGGGAAATCGCCTCGCAGGAACATTGGCCTGCCCGCTGGGCGGGTGCGGCACGGGAGCCGGAAGCGCGGCTATTGCAGCCCGCGCCAGATCGCGCCCAGCAAATCGCCCTCGGGATCGAGACTCTGTTCCCAGTACATGATGCCGCCGAGGTGGTGGGCTTTCACGAAAGCCGCCTTGGCGGCGATCGACTCGGGATCTTCGTAACTGATGAAGGTGCGGGTGCCGGCGTTCCACAGCCACGGCGCGTCGGCCTGGGCATCCCAATGACGCGTGAAGCCGTGCTTGTCGATGAAGTCGGTTTCGAGTTTCGGCCACGGCACGAACGCGATGAATTTCTCATAAGGTTGATAAAGACCCTCGTGCGCCGGATTCACGCCGCCGAATTCGCGTCCGTAGAACGCGGCGCCGATCACCAGCTTGCGCGACGGCACGCCGGCTGCGAGGAACTGCGCGACGGAACGGTCGGTGGTGCGCGCGTCCGCCGGCGCCAGTTTCGACGCGTGCAGGCCTGCGTGGTGACAGGTCTCGGGCGTCATCGCATTGCAGAAATCGTAGGTCATCAGGTTGAACCAGTCGACGTACCCGTCGACGGCCGCAATGTCGATGCCGCTGACCAGCGGGCCGTCGGCCACCGCGATGCTGAGGGTGTAGCGATCGACGCCGGTCCGGCCGTGTACGGCGCCCGCCCGATCGAGGCTTGCGCGCACCGCTTTGAGCAACAGCGTGAAATTTTGCCGATCATCAGGACTGGAGGCGATCCCCGACTCGCTGTGGCCGGGGTATTCCCAATCCATGTCGAGACCATCCGTACCGTGCTCGACTAGAAGTCGAGCGGCACTGTCGGCAAATCCCTTGCGGCTTTCCGCGGTGCGCGCGGCTTCGGAAAATCCGCCCGCCCCCCATCCGCCGACGGAGATGTCCACCTTCAGCTTCGGATCGCGAGCCTTGAGGGCAACCAGCGATTGCAGTTTGCGCGCGGCCCCGTCCGTCAGTGCCAGCCGTCCGCCTTCCACTTTCGCGAACGCGAAGATCAGCGTATCGATCTTGTCGAGATGCTTGTCCTGCGAGGCATTCCAGCCCGTCGCATAGCCGATCACCCGGTAGTGCGGATGCGCGCCTTGCGCGAACGTTTGCGAGCACACCAGCAATGAGATCGCGGCGAGCAGTGCCACGGCGACCCGGCGCGATCGCCGGGTCATTGCCGCCCGCAAGGCGTCAATGCTTCTCGAACAGCGCATGGACGTCCTTCACGAATTCCGCGTTGCTCGCTGCGCGTGCATAGAACATGTGGCCGCCGGGATACTCCTTCACCTCCACCCGGGTTGGGTCGCCCATCGCGGGCATCTGGTCGACCGCCAGCACCGACACCATGAACGGGCAGGACAAGTCATCCCAGCCGTGCGCGATCAGCACGCGCAGGTTCGGGTCGTTCGCGACGGCTTCGCGCAACTGTTTCACCGAGCCATCGTTCGCGTCGTCGTCGTCGTGCCACAACCGGTTCACGTCGTAGCTCAGGGTGTTGTAGCGTCCGTCGTATTTCCAGCCGACGGTTTGCGTCACGAATTGCACCATCGCCGTGGTGGTCGGGGCGATGATGCCGTTGAGGATCGGATCGCCCGAACGCTGGTGCGGCGCGTACGGGAACGGATCCCACGCGGTGAAGTTGGAATCGTAGCGGCTGCCGAGCTTGCCTTCCGAGCGATACACTTCGCGCAGGTACGCCTGCGTTTCCAGGCGTCCGCCCGAGTTCTTCACGAAAGTCGGGTCGAGGCCGGTGAGTTCGGTGACCTTCTTGATCATCGCGTCATAGGCCGCGGGGTCGCTACGGCCTTTCATCAGCGTTTGAGCGTATTCGCCGCGGGTGTAGGCGATGATCGGCGCCATGTTCGCGGCATCGAGCTTGCCTTCGCGTTCCAGATGCGCGGCGGCGATCGAGGGCAGGGTGGTCATCCACGCCATCGGCGAGACGAACTCGTCGCTCCACGCCATCGGATCGAGATACGGCGACAGCAACACCATGCCGTTCATCGCCACGCCGAGGCGCGTCTGCAGGTAATAGGTGATGCGCGGGCCGCGGAAGCCGCCGTAGCTTTCGCCCGTGATGTATTTCGGCGACGCCATCCGCCCGTTTTTCACCAGCCAGTCATAGACGATTCGCGACAAGTACGCGATATCGGCGTCGGTGGAATAGAAATCCTTGGTCGACTGCTTGTCGTCCACCAGCGAACGGCTGTAGCCGGTGCCGACCGGATCGATGAACACCAGGTCGGTGAACGGCAACCAGGTGCTCGGGTTGTCGTGCAGTGTCGCGGGGTCCGACGGCGAATCGCCGTTGACGCCGAAGCTGACGATCTTCGGTCCGATCGCGCCCATGTTGAGGAACACCGACGCCGCGCCCGGACCGCCATTGAACGCGAACGTCACCGGGCGATCCTTGCCGGGAACGGTGTAGGACGTATACACGACCTGCGCGATGGTCTTGCCCTTGTCGTCGCGCACCGGCAGCCAGCCCACCGTGACGGTGTAGTCCAGCGTGCGGCCATTGAGGCTGACGCTCTGCGCCTTGCTTGCGGCGGCGGGCAGCGGCGGCAACTGGAAATCCGAACTGTTGTCGCCCTTGCCCTTCGCGGAGTCGGCGTGCGCCGGCAGCGAAGCCGCGCAGGCGAAGCAGGCGGCGACGGCGAACACCGTCGCGAGAAGAGATTTGCGCATCGGCAGGCTTCCCCATGGAAACCTGCGACTTTAGCGAGCGGTAAGCGCGCGCGACTGTGCTGAAAGGCACGGTCGCGCGGCGGTTGCTTGCGCCAACGCGTCGATCAGTGCTGTGCGCTGCCCGATGCGGCGGGCACCGCGGCGGCGGAAGCCGCCGTGGCGGGCGGGGCGGCGGTGCCCGCAGCTCCTGGTTGGGCGTTGGCCTGCGCGTAATGGCCGATCTGCAACGCATAGCCGGCCTTGGTGCCGGGCGGCAGGGCCGAGGGATCGGCGTACACGCTGATGGTGTAATTGCCCGCGGTTTCGACCGGCGTGGTCCAATTGGTGTTCGCACCGGTGGCGCTGTCCACCAGCGTCTGGCCATTGCCCTGGTTTTCGACCTTGAAGTGGACGTTGGAGTTGCGTGTCACGAGGTTCACCGCCAGGGTCTGGCCCGCGGCGATCGCGACCGCGTAGTCACGCGCCGCGCCCTGGGAATCCAGCGTGCCCACGGCCTGTACCCATGGCTTGTTGTCCTCGAAGGTTACGGTGGTAGTCGGCGAGCGCATGTCCGATTCGCCGTATTGCCCGATCTGCAAGGCGTAGTCCGCGACTTCGCCGCGTTGCATCGCGTCCGGCTGGACGTACACGTGGATCGTGTAGGTGCCCGCGTCCGTGTTTGACGCCGACCATGTGGTGGCGCCGGTGCTGAGCGTGTCCACCAGGTCCTTGCGCTGGGTGTCGTTCCGCACCTTGAAGAACACGTTCGGGTCGCGGGTGACGAGATTGATCTGGAGCGTTTTGCCGGCCGCGATCGCGACGGTGTAATCCTGCGCGTTGTCCATGCGCGTGACCTTTCCGATTTCCTGGGTCCACGGGTTGTTCGGCTGGAACGTCACCGTGGTCGACGAGGCGGCCAGTGCGGACAGCGGCGCGCCGGCAGCGGCGAACGCGAGGGCGGCGACCAGGCAGGGCAAAAGGCGGGAGGGCGACATGAAGACTCCTCGGACGAGTGGATGGACTGCAAGGCGACACTCGACACGCGCTCCGGCGCCGGATGCCCCCATCGCATCGTCCAGCATACTACCTTGCGGGGCGGCGACGGTCGCCATTGCCGGGCGACCGTCGCCACCAGCTCCGTCAGTGCCGATGATTACCGGCGCACTTGGCAGGCGGCGCCGTCCTTCACCTGCGTTACCGCGCCGGCGGCCGCCGCGATCGTGCGGCTGTAGCAGGAACCGTTCGACGCGGCGAACGTGTATTCCTGCGAAGCCTGCTGACCGGCGGGTCCGGTGAAGTTGCCGTTCGCATCGAAGTTCAGCGTATCGGCCGCATGGTCGGACTGATTGCGGTCGAACGCGTAATGGCCGCCCGGACCGCCTTCGCTGTATTGCAGCGAATAGTTCTGGACGACGGTGGTTGCCTGCGTTTCGCTGCCGTCCGTTGCGACCTGCACGTTGATGTCCATCGTCAGCGGGAACGACCAGTTCGTCGTGGCATTCGCCGGGCCATCGTCGGGACGCCCGAAGGAGCGCTGCAGGGCCGTGCTGGTCTGGGTGATGTCCTGCTCGAATTGCGTGGCGCTGTTGACGATCTGTTGGCTGTTGCTGAAACGCACGTCCTGCACCACGTTGGAGAATGCCCGCCCGCTCGGCGTGTCGAGATAGCCGCGCGTCACCAGACTGTGTTGCGAGGTGACGGCGAAGGCGTAGTGCACGCCATCCGGATTGACGGTGTTGGTCTGGACGGGATGCACGCCCGAGTCGGCGTCCTGGGTCAGCGCGCCGGTCAGCTGCGTGGCGTGTCGATCCTGATACAACAGCAGCGTCGCCGCGGTGTCGAAGCGCTGGCTGTTGTTCTGGAAGGCCGGGTCGCCGGTCACGACGCCGACGGAAATCGTGTGTGGTTGGCCGTTGTCCAGCAGGCCCGCGAACGGCGTGATGTCGATGCGGTACGGCTCGAAGTTCAAGGTCTGCACGCCGGGAATCGGCCGCCACAGATACGGGTCGACGCCGCCGGTGTACACCCAGCCCGAGATCGGCACGATGCCCGCGGGCTTGTCGTCGATCGCCACTTCCGCCTCACGGAATGCGGTGCCGCCGCAGCCGGTGATCGAGGCGTAGGCATCCGGACCGCACGAGTACCAGAACTCGTCGCCCGACTGCGGTTCAGCCGTGACCACCAGGTACGCGCGATCGACATTGGTCGGCAACGTGAAGGTGCGCGACATCGGCGTCTGGTCGGTGTAGATCGAGACGGTGTTGCCCGCCGGATCGCTGCCCAGCGACAGAACCTGATCGGGCACGCGTGGCGCCGGGAATTCCGGCGTGGCGGGGTAGAAATCCAGTTCCGCGCTGCCGGTGATCGAGCCGTTGTAGGTGCTGTTGTAGATGTTGTAGACCACCGCATTGCCCGGATGTGGCGCCATCAGCGCCGCGGACAGGTCGGTGACGTCGCGTTCCACGTGCCAGCTCGGGCTGCGCGAGGCGGACGGCTCCTGGGTAGTGCCGAAATACAGGTTCACGCCACCGACCCACACACTCGCGGTGCGGTCGTACTGGCGGCCTGTGCTGACGTTGAAGTCGGCCTTGAACACCACCTTGTTCCATGGCCCCTTGCAGCCCGGCGGCGGCGCGTAATCAAACGGGTGCGCGGAATAATCGTCGAACGTGCCGGTGGGGGAGTCGGCCGTGTAGAGCCTGACGACACAGGGCGTTTCCGGCGGCACCGGCACCAGCGGATCGGCCACCGCCGCGCCGGTTTCGCCGATCGCGATGGGCGGTCCGACGATGGGTTCCGGCGCCATTGCGGCGGCGGCGCTGATGGCGATCAAAACACCCGCCGCTACTATCACGGCCTTGCGTGGCGATCCGTTACGGGGCGAAGCGTACATGGCGTCCTCCTCCTCATTGAGTCGATGGCCCCCTGGACAGCCTGTGCAGCGTAGCACCAAACGTGACGGAAAGTTACACCTGTGCTTTACGGATTCATTCATGAAATCGTACCGATCCCTGACCCCAAAGAATCGACATGATCCTCACACTCGCCATCATCGCCGTGACCTGCATCGTTTCCTGGATCGCCTTCAAGGACGGCAAGCTGATGCAGCGCCTGCTGCTGTGGCCGCCCGCGGTCGAGAAGAAGCACGAATACTGGCGCCTGCTCAGCTACGGGCTGGTGCACGCGGATTTCCAGCACCTGCTGTTCAACATGATCACGCTGTTCTTCTTCGGGCGCGCGATGGAGTGGCTGTATGCGCGCCACCTCGGCCCGCTCGGGTTCCTGTGGTTCTATCTGGGCGGCCTGCTGGTTTCGATACTGCCGACCTACATCCAGAACCGGCGCAACGCGAACTACCACAGCCTCGGCGCTTCGGGCGCGGTGTCGGCGGTGCTGTTCGCGTTCATCCTGCTGTCGCCATGGTCGATGATCTTCGTGTTCTTCTTTCCGGTGCCGGCGATCCTCTACGCGGTCGCGTTCGTCGGCTATTCGATCTGGATGGATCATCGCGGCGGCAGCTACATCAACCACAGCGCGCACATGTGGGGTGCGGCCTACGGCATCGTGTTCACGGTGCTGATGGAGCCGCGGGTGATTCCGTTTTTCCTGCAGCAGCTGCGGAGCCCGAGTTTCGGGATGTGATGCGAGGACCATTACAATAGGTGGCTGCAAGGCGACGCCTGGCGTCCCGACCAGACACGGAAACCTCGATGAGTGAATCCGCCGACAAGCTCCGTCCGCTGCCCGGCAGCAAGTTCACCAGCCCGCAGGGCACGCGCGCGGTCAAGGACGGCATTCGTCCCAGCGCGTTGACGCGCATGCCCGACGCGGCGCGCAAGCCGCCGTGGCTGCGGGTGAAACTGCCGGCCGGCGCGAAGTACGAGGAAATCCGCGACATCGTGCGCACGCACAAGCTGTCGACCGTGTGCGCGGAATCGAAGTGCCCGAACATCGCCGAGTGCTGGGGACGGGGCACCGCCACGCTGATGCTGATGGGTTCGGTGTGTACCCGCGCGTGCAAGTTCTGTTCGGTGTCCACCGGCAATCCGCACGGCTGGCTGGATCCGATGGAGCCCGCCAGCGTTGGCGACGCCGTCGCGTTGATGAACTTGAAGTACGTGGTGCTGACTTCGGTCGATCGCGACGATCTTCCCGACGGCGGCGCGGCGCATTACGCGGCATGCGTCCGCGCGATCCACGGCCGCATGCCCGAAACCGCAGTGGAAGCGCTGACGCCGGACTTTGCCGGTCGCCATCAACACGTCGCGACGGTTCTGGATGCCGGGCTCGCGACTTACGCGCAGAACGTCGAGACGGTCGAGCGGCTGACGCATCCGGTGCGCGACGCGCGCGCGGGTTACCGGCAGACGCTGGACATCCTGAAGTTCGCCAAGGGCTACGCGCCCCAGACCGTCACCAAGACCAGCATGATGCTGGGCCTCGGCGAAACCGATGCCGAAATCGAACGCGCCCTGGCCGACATTCGCGCCGCCGACGTGGACGTCGTCACGATGGGCCAGTACATGCGCCCCACGCAGAATCATTTGCCGGTGGCGCGCTTCGTGACACCTGAGCAATTCCAGCAATATCGCGATCTGGCGTTGGGGATGGGCTTCCTGGAAGTGGTGTCCGGACCGCTGGTGCGCTCCAGCTATCGCGCCGAGCAGGTGCTGGCTCGCAACAACGTGGGTCTCGATCCGGCCGTCGCCGAAGGCATCCGGGAGACGGCCGCCCTGCGGTGCTGACGCCGGAACCGGAGCTCCGCTGGCGCGCGGCTCGTCCGTTTGCCTGGTTGGGTATCGCAGCGGTCATCGCCGGCGGCCTCGTCGCTGCGGCGGTCGCTCACGCGCCGGTCCAGAAGCTGGTGTGGATGTCGGCGTACCTGGTGCTGATCGTGGGCGTCGCCCAGATCGTGTTCGGCGCGGGGCAGGCGGCGCTTTCCTCGCCCGTGGCCTCGCCCGGCTGGATTGCAGGTGAATGGATCGTGTTCAACCTCGGCAACGCCGGGGTGATCGCCGGCACCCTGGCGGGTCGTTTGCAACGGTGTTCGGGGGCACAGTGTTGTTCGCGGCCGGCGTCGCACTGTTTCTGCTGGGAACGCGCGGCGCTGCGCGCGGCCGATGGCTGCTCGGCTATCGCACCCTGCTCGGGCTGGTCTTCCTGAGTTCGCTGGCCGGGCTGGCGCTCTCTTTGCGCGGCCACTGAATCGGACTGAAATATCGCTCCCGATTCCCCGAAACAGCACGTATCGCATGTATAATGCGCGCACTGTGTTTGCCGGGTCACGGTAAATCGTGGCCCGATGCGCATGATCGCGCGATCCCGCTCATCGTTCCCCGCTTGCTTCTCCCTGCAACCAGTCCATGCCGCTGCCTCGTGGCGGCGGTCTTTCATTTGTTGCATTGTTGCAAGGAGTAATCCATGTCGGATCGTAAAACCGGAACCGTCAAATGGTTCAATGACGCCAAGGGCTTCGGCTTCATCAGCCAGGAAGGCGGCGAAGACGTGTTCGTGCATTTCCGCGCGATCGAAGGCAGCGGTTTCAAGTCGCTGCAGGAAGGCCAGAAGGTCAGCTTCGTAGTGACCAAGGGCCAGAAAGGCTTGCAGGCCGATCAGGTTCAGGCGCTGTAATCAACGCCTTGTTCGTACGACGCCGGGCGGACCTTCCGTCCGGCGTTTTCGTTTTCAGGGGCTGCAGGTCGCGCGACCCGTCACCGCCAGGGTTGCGCCTCGGCCAGCATGCTCCGGAGCCGTGTTGCGTCGATCGCGGCAAGCCATTGTTCCGCTTCGCGATAATTGGCGGTATCCAGCGTCTTGTGCAAAACGCCTTCACCGCCAATGCGGCTGAAAACGATCAAGACATTGCCGAAGGAGGCCTCCAACAATGCGGCTTGCCAGGGGCGCCCCTGGTCGTCGTCGAAACTGCGCATCGAGGGTGATGGACCCTGCATGTTCGAAGGGGGATCAACAGGATACACGTGCGGGCAAGCCCGGTTCATGCGATAATTGTCGAACTGACGCTGGGGTTGGACCGCATGACGACTTGGCGTGGTGGATGCCATTGCGGCCGGATCGCCTTTGAAGTGGAGGGCGAAATCGGAACCGTGATGGAGTGCAACTGCTCCCATTGCCGGCCCAAGGGTTACCTGTTGTGGTTCGTGCCGCGCGAGCAGCTGCGGCTGTCCACGCCGGAGGCCAACATGAGCACGTACCGGTTCAACAAACACAAGATCGCCCACCACTTCTGCTCCGTCTGCGGCGTCGCGCCCTATGCGGACGGAGAGCGCGGCGGACACCCGATGGCAGCGGTGAACGTCCGCTGCCTTCAGGGGATCGAGCCGGCCGATCTGGACATCCAGCAGGTGGACGGACGCAGCTTCTAGCAAGGCCGGTTCGGCAACAGGGGCTCCGTCTCGAACGATTTGGCACATCCGTGGACAACCCGTACGTGGGGTGTGCGTTGTGACGACATGAGGAAAGCTGCAATGGTGACAAAACGGAACCCGAAGGCCGCCAAGGCACGCAAGCCGACCAAGCCGAAGGCGACGAAAGCGGCCGCGCCGCGCAAGTCGGCCAAGCCGGTCGCCAAGGCCGCGAAGAAAGCGCGTCCCGCTGCCAAGGCCGCTCCGCGGAGCCAGGCCAGGCCTGCCGCCCCCACCGCGAAGTCTGCGGCTCCGGCGAAACCCGCTGCGCGCCCGGCATCGGTCAAGACGGCCGCCAAGGCGCTGGCCGCGGCCCGGGCCAATGCCAAGCGGCGCCCGCCTTCGTACATCCCGCGCTCGCGCTTCGGTGACGACTGGATGCTGGGCGGCCCCGTGGAATTGCCCCGTTCACCCAGTCCGGCCGCGCACACGCCGACCCGCAAGCCGCCGAAGCCGCGCGCGCCCAAGCCGAAGGCGATCAGTCACGAGCAGGCGGTGGCGAACCTGAAGGCGCTGCTGGAATCGCGCAAGCGCAAGGACCGTGGCGGCGAGGCGGCGGCTTCGAAGGGTGCCTGATTCGCGCCCCGGCGCTGGCTGAACGCTTAGCGTTTCCATAACAAAACTCTTCAGTATAGATTTACCTGCGTGTGGGATACTGACGCCACCTTCACACGGGGAGTCAGCCATGAAAAAACCCGGTTCGATTCGCAACAAACTGATGCTTGCCTGCGCCCTGACGGCAGCGGCCGTGCTGGCGACCCCGGCGGCGATGGCCCACGATTACTACCGCGGCCACCGCGACGATTCCGGCAAGGTGCTGGGCGCCCTGGTGGTGGGCGCGGTGATTGGCGGCGTGATCGCCAGCGCCAGTCACAACGATCGCACCTATTACGACAGCGGCTACTACCCGGCACCAAGCTATCCGGCGCAGGGGTATTACCAGAGCTACCCGAGCTATCCCGCGTACCCCAGCTATCCGGCCTATTCGTACGGCACCGGCTATTACGGCTATCCGAGCTACGGCTACGGCAGCAGCGTGAACGTCGGCGTGGTGTACAGCAGCGGTGGCGGCCACTGGCGCGGTGACCGTCGCTACGACGGCCGCGGTTACTACCGGGGCGGCGGACGCTACGACGGCCGCGGGCACTACTACCGCCGCGACGGTCATTGATCGCACTCCAGTGTCACTCCAGGACCCGGCTCCCGCAGCCGGGTCTTTTTTTGCGCGACGTTGTGTGACGGGAATCCAGACCTTTGGCACGGGCGTCCGTCCCGCAGTATTGCTAGCGTCAGCGCCTGGCATCGAAGGATCATCATGATCGGGAGGCGGCATGCAGGGTCGATTGGGCAAGCGCGATTGGCGTCTGGGATTGCTGGTCTTGTTGTTCGTGCCGCTCGCGGCGGGTGCGGCGGCATCCGCGGATACGGCGTCGGCCGACCAGGCGTTCTCGCGCCTGGCCGATCAATATTTCGACGCGTTCTACCTGCCGACCAACCCGTCGGCGGCGACCAGCTACGGCATCCATCTCTACGATGGCAAGCTGGAGGATTACTCGCGCGCAGGCATCGCCGCGCAAGTGAAAGCGCTGAAGGGCTGGGAGCGGCGTGTCGCGGCCGTCAATCCCGGGACACTCGGCCTGTTCGTCCGCGGCGATCGCGACCTGGTGCTGAACAATATCCGCAGTTCGCTGCTGACGCTGCAGGCGATCCGGCCGTGGGAGAAGAATCCGGATTTCTATTCCAGCGGCATCACGTCCAGTGCATTCACGCTGATGGAGCGCAAGTTCGCACCACCGGAAACGCGTCTGCGCGATCTGGTTTCACGCGAGCGGCAGATGCCCGCCGCCTTGCTGGCCGCGCGCGCGAACCTGAAGAACCCGCCGAAGATCTACACCGAGATCGCGCTGGAACAGTTGCCCGGGCTGATCGAATTCTTCCGGCACGACGTGCCATCGGCTTTCAGTGATGTCACTGATCCGGCACTGAAGAAGGAGTTCGCGGCCTCGAACGGCGCCGTGATCAAGGCTCTCGGCGATTACCAGACATGGCTGAAGAAGGACGTGCTGCCGAACTCGCACGGCGACTTCCGGATCGGCGCGAAGGTGTTCCGCGAGAAACTGAAATACGACGAGATGGTCGACCTGCCGCTGGACAAGCTGGTCGCGCTCGACGACGCCAACATGAAGGCGAACCAGGCCGAGTTCGCCAAGGTCGCGAAGGAGCTCGACCCGAACAAGACCCCGCGCGAAGTGCTGGCGGAACTCGCCGCGGATCATCCGGCGCCCGACAAGCTGCTCGATACCTTCCGGTCCACCTTCGACACGCTGATTGGCTTCATCGACAGTCGCCACATCATCACGATCCCGTCCATGGTGCGCCCGACGCTGGAAGAAACGCCACCGTTCATGCGCGCCACGACGTTCGCGTCGATGGATACGCCCGGCCCGTACGAAACGAAGGCGACCACCGCGTACTTCAACGTCACGCTGCCGGAAAAGGATTGGCCGAAACAGCGCATCGACGAATTCATGGCGCAATTCAGTTATCCGGTGATCACCAGCGTCGCGACGCACGAGGCGTATCCGGGTCATTACATCCAGTTCCTGTGGATGCACAAGGTGAACGATCGCGTGCGCAAGCTGCTCGGTTCGGCCACCAACGCGGAAGGCTGGGCGCACTACTGCGAGCAGATGATGCTGGATGAAGGCTTGGCGCAGTACGAGTTCCCGAAGGATCGCCGCCAGCAGTTGCTGTTGAGGCTCGGCCAGTTGCAGGACGCGCTGCTGCGCAACGCGCGCTTTATCGTCGGCATCAAGCTGCACACGGGCCAGATGACGCTGGACCAGGCGAAGCAATTCTTCGTGGACGAGGGTTACCAGTCGCCCGCGGTCGGCGAAGTGGAAACCAAGCGCGGCACCTCCGACCCGACGTATCTGTATTACACGCTCGGCAAGCTCGAGATCCTGAAGCTGCGCGCCGACGTCGAGAAGAAGGAAGGCGCGAACTTCAATCTGGAACAGTTCCACGACGACTTCATGCAGCACGGCTTCGCGCCGATCGCGATCGTGCGCCGCGAGATGCTGCACGACGATTCGCCGGTGTTGTGAATGGACGTACCGCGCCGCGTTCAACGCGCGGCGCGGTACGCTTCGCGCAGCAGCTCGTGGAAGTGGTGCACGCCGTTTTCGCGCTTCGGGTTCAGACGCCCCGCGCGGTAGGAACCCGATTCGAGCCCGCGCTGCACGACCTCGCACATCTCGATGTCCTGGCGCTGCACGAGATCGCTGAAGGCGTGATCGCTGGCGTGGCGTGAGTCGACCTCGGCGGTATCCGGCGGATAGAAATAATCAAACGTGACGCGGCAGCGTCCGGGCGCCAGCGGAATCACCCGGTTGGTCTGCATCCGGTCCGGCAGCACGTTGAGCAGCGTGTTGGGCCAAACGAACCAGTACAGCGCCTCGCCCTCGCCGTACAACGCTGCGTCACTCGCGAGCGGACTGTGCTGCAGCGAATGCCAGCGGCCGGTTTGGACCACGTAATCGCGGTAGTCCAGCATCCGGTTCAACTCTGGATGGATGTGCGGCACGTGGTAGCCCTCGAGGTAATTGTCGATGTAGGTCTTCCAGTCGCAAGCCATGTCATAGGCGTAGTGGCGATGGAAGACATAGCGGTCGAGCAGCCGGTCGCCAAGCCGCGCATCGACGCCGCCCATCAGCTCCGCGAACGGCACCGCGGGTTCCAGCGAAGCGAACACCAGCCCACGCCATTCGGCCACGTGCGCTTCGGGCAGCCGTACGGAGGCCGCGTCGAAGCCGCAGGCCTCGTCCATTTCGGTTGCGCTGAGCAGGCGGCCGTCCAGTGCGTAGCTCCAGCCGTGATAGTGGCAGCGCAGACGCTTGGCGCCGCGGCCGTCGCAGGTGGCAAGCGGACCTGCGCGGTGCCGGCACACGTTGTGCAGCGCGCGAAGCACGCCATCGTCCCCGCGCACCAGCAGCAGCGGCACCCCGGCTATTTCGGCGACGACGTGGTCACCGGGATGGGCGAGCTGGCCGGCACGCGCCAGGCATTGCCAGCCGCGCGCGAACACCGCGCGCCGGTCGCGCGCGAGGCTTTCGGTGCCGGTGTAGCAATGCGCCGGCAACGCGAAGGCGCGTTCCAGCGGCTGCGTGGCAAGCTCGTCGTCGGGCGGTGTCATGGTTCTCGTCCTGTCCGGGTCTTCGTGATCATGGGCAAGCGTCCGGGCGGAGCGGCGGGATTGCACCCTCACATCGGCTGAACGCATGGACTGTTGCAATTAAGGTTGCGGGAGTAGGGTAGCAAGACTCCGCGCCATATCGAGAGAAGCCCGGATGTCTGCACAGCCCCGGCCGAGTTGCGAAAGCCAAGACCGCGAGGACGCGGGTTCGACTTACCGTCGTGTGCGCGATGCCACTCTGGCCTTGTGCGCGACGCTGGCGCCAGAGGACACGGTCGCGCAGTCGATGCCCGACGCCAGTCCGGCCAAGTGGCATCTCGCGCACACGACCTGGTTTTTCGAACAGTTCCTGCTGGCGCATTTCGATCCGGCGTATCGGCGCTTTCACGATGGCTGGGAATTCCTTTTCAATTCCTATTACCAGACAGTGGGGCCGATGTACGCGCGCCCACAGCGGGGTCTTCTGACGCGACCGACGCTGCGCGAAGTCATGGACTTTCGCGAATACGTGGACCAAGCCATGGGTGCGCTGTTGCGCGACCGCGCCGGCGATCCGGAAGTGATGGAGCGTGTCACCCTGGGACTGAACCACGAACAGCAGCACCAGGAGTTGCTGCTGACCGATCTCCAGCACCTGTTCTCGTTTAATCCCTTGCAGCCGGTATTTCGTGAAGCGCCAGTGCTGCCGGAAGCCGAGCCGGTCCCGCTGCAACTCCTCGCCGGCCGTCACGGCGTCGTCGAGATCGGCGATGCCGGCGATGGCTTCGCCTACGACAACGAACTGCCGCGGCATCGCGAGTTGCTTCACCCGCACGCAATCGCAAACCGTTCCGTGACCAACGCGGAGTTTCGCGAGTTCATCGACGACGGTGGCTATCGCACGCCCGCGTTGTGGCTCGCGGAAGGCTGGGACTCCGTGCGCCGCGAAGGCTGGTCGCACCCGTTGTATTGGGACGACACGCTGGAAACCGCGTTCACATTGGGCGGGCGCCGTCCGATCGATCCGTCCGCGCCGGTTTGCCACGTCAGCTTCTTCGAAGCTGACGCGTTTGCACGCTGGGCCGGCGCACGCCTGCCGACCGAAGCCGAATGGGAAGCGATGGCGTGGGACCTTCCGGTCGAAGGCAATTTCGCCGATTCCGGATGCCTGCGGCCGCTGCCTGCACGCGCGCGCGACCGCGCGGGCCCGCTGCAGATGTTCGGCGATGTATGGGAATGGACGTCCAGTCCGTACGTCGGCTATCCCGGCTACCAGCCCGCCGCCGGCGCGCTCGGCGAGTACAACGGCAAGTTCATGTGCGGACAATGGGTGTTGCGCGGCGGTTCCTGCGCGACGCCGCCGGGGCACGTCCGCGCGAGCTATCGCAATTTCTTCTATCCGGCGGCGCGCTGGCAGTTCAGCGGCATCCGTTTGGCGGGGGACGCATGAAACCGAGTCCGCTGGCAGCACGTGCTCATCGTCTCGACGACCGCCAACCCGGCGAGGGCCTGCTGGCTGATGCGCTGTCGGGACTTTCGAATTCCCCGAAACTGCTGTCGTCCAAATACTTCTACGACGCACGCGGCTCGGAGCTGTTCGAACGCATTTGCGAGCAGCCGGAGTATTACCCCACGCGCACCGAACTCGCGATCATGCGCGGACACATCCCCGCGATCGCCGCGGCCCTGGGCGCGGACGTGCGCCTGGTCGAATACGGAAGCGGCAGCGGCCTGAAGACGCGCCTGCTGCTGCGCAACCTCGAATCGCCGGTGGCCTACGTGCCGGTGGAAATTTCGCGCAGCGCACTGGCCGAGAGCGTGCCGAAGTTGGAATGCGCGTTTCCGCACATCGAAATGCTGCCGGTTTGCGCCGACTTCACGCAGCCGATCAAGCTGCCGCGCGCGGCGCGCGCACCACGGCAGACGGTCGTGTATTTTCCGGGCTCGACGCTCGGCAACTTCGCGCCCGATGATGCGTTGCGCCTGCTGCGGCAGATGCGCAACGAAGCCGGGCAGGGCGGCGGCGTGCTGGACGGCGGCGTGCTGATCGGGATCGACCTGGTCAAGGACAAGGCCGTCCTGGAGGCCGCCTACAACGACGCTGCCGGCGTCACCGCGGAATTCACCCTCAACCTGCTGGTGCGGATGAATCGCGAACTGGGCGCGGATTTCGACCTCGCCGGTTTCCGGCACCGTGCGCGCTGGCATCCGCTGGCGGAACGGATTGAAACCCACATCGTCAGCCGCCGCGAACAGGACGTGCACCTCGATGGACGCACGTTCCATTTCGCCGAAAACGAGGCGATGCGGGTCGAGCTGAGTTGCAAGTACACGCAGGAAGGGTTCGCGCGATTCGCGGCCCGCGCCGGGTTGCGGGTTGCGCAAGTCTGGACCGATCCGGCCCGGCAGTTCAGTGTGCAGTGGCTGGTCTGCGATTGAGACGATCGTTGCGGCCGCATCCCACCATGTCTTTCGACACCCCCGCCGCGCGTTGGATTTGGCTACGCTTGGCGGGATCGAAAACAAGTCGGGAGTGGGGACATGCGGCGCATCTGGAAGGGTTTGGCGTGGCTGGCGTTGGCGATGTGCGGTACGGCCCTGGCCGCTGCCAACAATCCTTACTCGCGCGATCCCAGCCAGCCGGTCGATCAGGCGTACACCGCGAAGATCGCGAAGTACACCACCGAGCCTTATTTCAACACACCGCTGACCGACTACCTGCCGGCATCGCAGACCGTGCCGACGCCGGAAGCGGTGCTCGGCGACGTCTCCGGCGCGCCCAACATGCTGCCGTACGCGGAAGACGTGTACCGCTACTTCCGGATGCTGGCCAAGGCCACGCCGCGGGTGAAGGTCTTCACGATCGGCAAGACCGAGGAAGGCCGCGAGATGATCGCGGTGGCGATCGCCGACGAATCGCTGATGAAGGACCTGGACGCCAACAAAGCGCGCCTCGCGCAATTGGCCGATCCGCGCAAGCTCGACATGGACGACGCGAAGGCCGCGGAGCTCATCAAGGAGACGGTGCCGGTCTACTACATCACAGGCACGATTCACTCGACCGAAACCGGCGCGCCGACCGCGCTGATGGAACTGGGCTACCGGTTGGCGGTGGATGACGCGCCGTACATCCAGTACATCCGTTCGCACATGATCACCCTGATCACGCCGGTCGTCGAGGTGGACGGCCGCGACCGGATGGTCGATCTCTACAAGTGGCACCGCGCGCACCCGGGCGAAAACTATCCGCGCCTGATCTATTGGGGTCATTACGTCGCCCACGACAACAACCGCGATGCGATGGGGGTGACGCTGGACCTCACGAAAAACGTGCTGAACACCTACGTCGACTGGCACGCGCAGGTGCTGCACGACCTGCACGAGTCGGTGCCGTTCCTGTACGACAACACCGTGGGCGATGGTCCGTACAACGCCTGGATCGATCCGATCCTCACCAGCGAGTGGCAGCAGGTCGGCTGGAACAACGTCGAACAGTTGACGAAACTCGGTTTGCCCGGAGTGTTCACTCACGGCAACTTCGATACCTGGAGTCCGGGCTACCTGATGTTCATCGCCGCGATGCACAACGGCATCAGCCGTCTCTACGAAACCTTCGGCAACGGCGGCGCCGACACCGAGGAACGCATCCTCGATCCCGACGAATACGCGCGCGCCTGGTACAAGCCCAATCCGCCGCTGCCCAAGGTGCTGTGGTCGCAGCGAAACAACAACAACTACGAGCAATCGGGCCTGCTGACCGCGCTGTACTACTTCGCACAGCACGGCCAGCATTTCCTCGACAACTTCTGGCTGAAGTCCAAACGTTCGATCGAGAAGCCGCAGCTCGCAGGTCCGGCCGCGTACGTGCTGACTGCCGACGAAAAGCACAAGGGTGCGCAGATGCACCTGCTGCACGCGCTGCATTTGCAGCACGTCGAGATCAGCCGTGCGAGCGCGCCCTTCACCGTCGAGGTGGCGGACGACACCGAGAGCAGCGGCAGCGGCAAGGCGAAAGGCAAATCCGCCGAACCGGTCGTGCCGCCGAAAGTCGCGACGACCAAGCGCACCTTCCCGGCGGGAAGCTGGATTATCCGGATGGATCAGCCGTATTCGCGGATCGCCGATACCTTGCTGGATCGCCAATACTGGTCGCCCGACGATCCGCAGAAACATCCCTACGACGACACCGGCTGGTCGTTCGGCGATCTGTTCGGCGTGGATGTGGCGCGGGTGGTCGATACGTCGGTGTTGAAGGTGCCGATGGCGGAAGTGCAGGGTGATTTCGACCAGCCCGCATTCTCGTTGGCATCGCTTGGCGTGCAGGGTCGGGTGCCGCGGATCGCGTTGATGCACACCTGGCTTTCGACGCAGACCGAAGGCTGGTGGCGCATGGCGCTGGACAAGCTGCACGTGCCGTACAGCTACATCAGCACCCAGGACGTTTCGCGCGAGCCCGACCTGCGGGCCAAGTACGACGTGATCCTGTTCGGCCCCGTCGGATACGCCAATACCAAACTGATCATCGACGGCCTGCCGATGTACGGCAACCCGATGCCTTGGCAGAAAACCGAGCTGACCCCCAACCTCGGCCGGATCGATTCGACGCCGGATGTCCGTCCGGGGCTCGGCGAGTCAGGCGTGGCGAACCTCAAACGCTTCGTGGCCGGAGGCGGGCTGCTGATCACCTCGGAAGACACCGCGCGATTCGCGATCGACATCGGCCTGGCGCCGGGCGTTTCGGTGGCCAAGGCCGACGACCTGCGCGTGGTCGGCAGCGTGCTGCGCGCGAACCTGGTCGACAAGAACAGCCCGATGGCTGCGGGTTACGACGATGCCTTCGCGCTCTACAGTTCCGAGGGCATGTCCTTCAACATCGCCGACCAGACCATCGGCAACCACGGCCTCACGACCGCGAAGGACTACCAGCGCCCGACCGGGCGCGGCGGCCCCGACGATGCCGACGTGCCGGAGGGCCGCCCGTACCAGGCGCCGCCCGAGCTGCCGGACGTGCAGCCTTGGCAGGCGGTGCCCCTCAATGCGGAGCAGGCCCGCAACAATCCCTTCGTGATTCCGAAAAACGATCGACCCGTGGTCGTTGCGCGCTGGGCCGACGCGAACAAGCTGCTGATCTCGGGACTGCTTGAAAACGGCAGCGCGATGGCCGGCCGTCCCGCGGTGGTGGACGCACGCTACGGCAAGGGCCATGTCGTGCTGTTCGCGAACAATCCGATCTGGCGTGGAGAAACCATCGGCAGTTATCGGATGTTTTTCAATGCGATCTTGTACGATCGTCCCTGATCGCCGCTTCGTTGACTTCTCTTGCGGGTGTCAGGCCCTCCAGTCAATGCAGTCCAGAACGGCCATCCGTGGCCTGACTTTCAACACAAGCTTTGCGATCATCCCTGATCGCGGCACCTTTGAATTGCCCGTATTCGAACGGTGTCGGAGAGTCACAAACACCAGAACGGCCATCCTTGGCCTGACTTTTCACAACAGCCGCTTTGAATTGCGACAACAGGATTGCTCATGGAACCACGCCGCTGGCTGCCGTATCGGAACCTGCAAAGCCGCCATTTGGGCCTGGCGCTGGCGACTGCGCGGGTGATTGCCTGGATCGGCATATTGCTGATCGCGGCGGGCATTGCCTACGGAATTGTGTCCGCGGTCTCGCGCGGCGCGCCCGTACCGATGGCGATTGGAATGGTGCTCGGGCTGATCGGCTACGGGCTCGCCGCCTTGGTGCTCAGCGGCGGGCTGGCGGCGCTGGTCGGGATCGAGGAAAACCAGCGCCGGCGGATCGAGCGGGATTGATCCCCTGGGTGAACAATCGCAAGTGACCCAGCGCGCATGCACTGGCATTTTGGTGCAAGAGTGCTGTAGGATCGCGCCCGCTGAGTTAGCCAAACCGCGGGGGGCGGTTTGTTGGGGCCGGTTGCTGACCGTTCGACGATCGCATCGCTGTCTTCACTCTCGCTAGTCAGTGT
>JBQCCP010000132.1:0-13840 GCA_051962095.1 Rhodanobacteraceae bacterium | reverse complement strand
ACGCAAAAGCTCCCGCCAAGGACAAGAACGGGCCGTCGCACTACGTGCAGCAGGTGGTCGTGACGGTCGGGCAGACCCGCGGCGACCAGGTCGCGATCGAGAGCGGCATCAAGCAGGGCGACGTGATCGTCACCAGCGGCCAGTTGAAGCTGAAGAACGGCACGCCAGTGAACATCAACAACAAGGTGCAGCCGGCGTTCAACCCGAATCCGCAGCCAGTGGAACAGTAGCGCAGTTCCGTCATTCCGGACGCGGTCCAGCCGCGATCCACAAATTCGTCTGGAACGAATTTGAACAACCGAAGGTTGGCCCGCAGTGCAAAGTCCATGGATGGACCTTGTAAATCCGCCTTCAAGTCAAAGTGTATTCCGGGTTCCGCCTTCGGGGCCACGGAATGACGACAAGGCAAGTTGCCGTCCAAAAATTTTTCAGCAGGTCTCCGCATGAAATTCACCGACCTTTTCATCAAGCGCCCGGTCCTCGCCGCCACGGTCAGCCTGCTGATCCTGGTGCTGGGCCTGCGCGCCGTGACCTCGCTGCCGGTTCGCCAGTACCCGAAGACGGAGAACGCGACGATCACGGTGCAGACCGTGTACTACGGCGCCGACGCCCAGACCATGGCGGGCTTCATCACCCAGCCACTGGAGCAGGCGATCGCGCAGGCGCAGGGCATCGATTACCTGTCGTCGTCCAGCACGCCCGGCGTGTCGTTCATTACCGCGACCCTGCGCCTCAACTACGACGGCAACAAGGCGCTCACCGAAATCAGCGCGCTGGTCAATTCGGTGAAGAACCAGTTGCCCCAGCAGGCGCAGCAACCGGTGATCACGCTGCAGACCGGCCAGCAGGTTGCGTCGATGTATCTCGGCTTCTATTCCAACACGCTGCCGACCAACAAGATCACCGACTACCTGACGCGCGTGGTGCAGCCGCAGTTGAACGCGGTGGAGGGCGTGCAGAACGCCCAGATCCTGGGCGGCCGCACCTTCGCGCTGCGCGCGTGGCTGGATCCGGTGAAGATGGCGGCGCATGGCGTCACCGCCAGCGACGTCAACCAGGCGCTGGCTGCCAACAATTACCTGTCCGCGATCGGCACCACCAAGGGCCAGATGGTCAGCGTCAACCTGACCGCGGCCACCGACCTGCACACCGTCGACGAGTTCAAGAACCTGGTGGTGAAGGCCAACGGCAACGACATCGTGCGCCTGAAAAACGTCGCCGACGTCACGCTGGGCGCGGAAAACTACGACTTCAACGTCGCGTTCGACGGCAACCGCTCGGTGTTCATGGGTATCAACGCCGCACCGGATGCCAACGTTCTGGACGTGATCGACCGGGTACGCCAGGTGTTTCCGTCGATCCAGGCGCAGATGCCGACCGGCATCACCGCGCGGATCGTGTTCGACGGCACCGACTACATCCGGACCTCGATCAACGAGGTGGTGAAGACGCTTGCGGAAACCCTGATCATCGTGACGGCGGTGATCTTCCTGTTCCTCGGCACGCTGCGTTCGGTGTTGATCCCGGTGATCGCGATGCCGTTGTCGTTGATCGGCGCCTTCCTGGTGATGTTGTTGCTGGGCTATTCGATCAACCTGTTGACCCTGCTGGCGCTGGTGCTGGCGATCGGCCTGGTGGTCGACGACGCGATCATCGTGGTCGAGAACGTCGACCGCCACATGAAGGAACACCAGACACCACTGCAGGCGTCGCTGCTGGCCGCGCGCGAATTGGCCGGCCCGATCGTGGCGATGGCGGTCGTGCTGGTCGCGGTGTATGTGCCCGTCGGTTTCCAGGGCGGGCTGACCGGCGCGTTGTTCACCGAATTCGCGTTCACGCTGGCGGGCGCGGTGGCGATCTCGGCGATCGTCGCGCTGACGCTGTCGCCGATGATGTGCTCGCGCTTCCTGCGCGAAGCCGATCATGAAAAGCCGTTCGTCAAGCGGATCGACAGGGTGGCCGACGCGGTGCGCGACCGCTACCGCCGGATCCTGCATTCCTCGCTGGATACGTGGATCGTGGCGATCGTGTTCGGCGCGCTGATCCTGCTGGGCAACGTGTACTTGTTCAAGACCGCCAAGTCGGAACTGGCGCCGCAGGAAGACCAGGGCATCGTGTTGACCAATACCCAGGGTCCGCCAAACGCCACGATCACCCAGATGGGCTTGTACTCGAAGCAGGTGTTCGACATTGCCAAGTCGCTGCCCGAATACACCCACATCTTCCAGGTCGATGGCGCCCAGGGCGTGAACAGCGCGTTCGCCGGCATCATGCTGAAGCCGTGGGGCGAGCGCGGCCGCAGCGCCGACCAGATCCAGCAGGAAGTGCAGCAGAAGGTCAGCCAGATCGCGGGCGCGAACATCGCGGTGTTCCAGTTTCCGTCGCTGCCGGGCGCGTTCGGCTTCCCGGTGCAGTTCGTGATCAAGACCACCGAACCGCTGCAGAACCTCAACGACGTCGCGCAGCAGGTCCTGGCCAAGGCCAAGGCCTCGGGCATGTTCTTCTACGTCGATTCCGACCTCAAGATCGACCAGCCGCAAGCCACCTTGACGCTCGATCGCAGCAAGGTTGCGGCGCTCGGCATGACCCAGCAGAGCGTCGGCGCAGCCCTGTCGGCGGCGCTGGGCGGCAACTACGTCAACTACTTCTCGATCTCGGGACGCGCGTATCGCGTGATCTCGCAGGTCGCGCAGGTCGATCGGCTGAACCCCGCACAGCTTGACAACTACTACATCAAGACGCCTTCGGGCGGGATGATTCCGGCCTCGACCGTGGCGCACCTGACCTACCAGACGGTGCCGGAGTCGATCAACCACTTCCAGCAGTTGAACTCGGCGACGATCGGCGGTGTGATCGGGCCGAGCGTATCGCTGGGGCAGGCGCTCACGTTCATGCAGGACACGCTGAAACAGGTCGCGCCGTCGGGCTACTCCGCCGACTACGCGGGCCAGTCGCGCCAGTACATGCAGGAATCCGGCGGTTTCCTGTTCACGCTGATGTTCTCGATCATCATCGTGTTCCTGGCGCTGTCGGCGCAGTTCGAGAGCTTCCGCGATCCGATCGTGATCCTGGTGTCGGTGCCGATGGCGATATTCGGGGCGTTGCTGTTCATCAACCTCGGATTGTCGACGCTCAACATCTACACCGAGGTGGGCCTGGTGACTCTGATCGGCCTGATCAGCAAGCACGGCATCCTGATGGTGCAGTTCGCCAACGACGCACAGCGCCTGCACGGGTTCAGCAAGCGCGATGCGATCGAGGAAGCCGCCGCGGTGCGCTTGCGCCCGATCCTGATGACCACCTTCGCGATGGTGCTGGGCGTGATCCCGCTGGTGATCGCCGCCGGCGCGGGCGCGGCCGGCCGCCACAGCATCGGCCTGGTGATCTTCACCGGCATCTCGATCGGCACCTTGTTCACGCTGTTCGTGGTGCCGGCGATGTACCTGCTGCTGGGCCAGGACCATCACGCCGAAGGCCGCGAGGACGCCGGCGACATCGAAGTGTTGCCGCCGCCCGAACCGCAGCCACACTGATCTTCCGGCTGGTATCGACGGGGCAGCGCAAGCTGCCCCGTTTTTTTCAGCGCACCACGATCGTGCCGGTCATCTGCGGATGGATCGAGCAGAAATAGGTGTACGTGCCGGGCTTGCTGAAGATTGCGGTGTAGTGGTCGCCCGTGTCCAGCGCCGGCGATGACTTGAAACCGTTGCCCACGCTGGCGACGACGTGCGGTTCCTCGTCGCGGTTGGTCCAGGTCACGGTCGCGCCGGCCGGCACCACGAGCCGGGCGGGTTCGAAATGGAAATTCCGGATGCCCACCTGAAATGTAGTAGAAGAAGACGCGGGCGCAGCGGCTTGTGCGTGCAGCGCAAGCGCGAGCAGCGCCACGGGGACGATGGAATACCGTCGCATGCAAAACTCCCTGGTGAGTTGAAAGGTCGCGGGGCGGGTCTCGACCCGCCGAGTGATCTGGCGCATTGAAGGCTCAGCCGAGCGCGCGCTCGGTGATCGCCAGTGCGCGGCTGCCGCGCACGTGCCTGACGTCGCGGAGGCCGATGTATTCGTGCAGCTTGCCGGCCGGCAGGTTCTTCAGCGGACCGGGCGCCGCGGCTTCACCCGGCGCCGGCTGCGGATACGCGGTCGAGCGCGCGGTGTGGAAGGTGAGGGTGCCCTCGACCTTCTGCTGGATCTGGTGGATGTGCCCGTTCAGCACGGTCACCGAACCGAACCGCTTGAGCAACGCCAGCGCCTGCGCACTGTCCTGCGTGCCCCAGCCCCACGCCGGATACAGCGACCACATCGGCATGTGTGCGAACACCACGATCGGCGTGCTGGATGACAGACCGGAGAGATCCTGCTTCAACCACGCGATCTGGTCCGCGCCGAGAAAGCCGAGGCCACCGGCCTGCAGGTGCCGCACATTCACCAGCGCGACGAAATGCACGCCGTGGTGGTCGAAGCTGTACCAGCCGTTGTCGTCCACGCCGCTGCCGAAACGCGCGAAATAGGCCTTGCCGTCGTCGCCGATCACGTCGTGCTCGCCGGGGACGTAGAACACCTGCCCGGCCTTGGCTTCCTTCAGCAATTCGGCCACGGTGTCGAACTGATCGGGTTTCGACAGGTGCGACAGGTCGCCGGTGTGCACGACGAAATCCGGCTGCTCCGGTTGCGCGTTGATCAGCGCGATGGATTGGCGCAAGCTGGCCACCGGATCGGGATTCGGCGCCTGGTGGAAGCCGATATGGCTGTCGCTGATCTGCACGAAACTGAAGGTGGCGTCCGCCGCGGAAGCGCCGGTCGTCAACATGCCCGCGTGCGCCACTCCCCCTTTCATCAGCCACAGCGTACCGGCGCCCGCCCACGCCATGCATTCGAGGAAACGCCGCCGCTCCGGTTGCATGTCGTCGCGATCGTCATTCATGGAAGTACCCTCTCTGGAAACGGATTCGACGGGACGCGTGCTGCGCCCCATCCGGAATGCCATACCGGGGCGGACGCCTGGATATTCCCGGGCGTCGGTTGCGGGAATAAATCCGCGGCCGCGCCGGTCTTCCTGGAATGGACCCGCGGCGCGCGCACCGGCGCGAGATGACCCGATGAACACTCGCGCCGGCTTCGAGGGCGAAGTGATGCGGCACCTGGATGCCGCGTACAACCTTGCGCGCTGGCTGGCGCGCAACGACCAGGACGCGGAGGACGTGGTGCAGGAAGCGGCATTGCGCGCGTTTCGCTTCTACGGCGGATTCCGCGGCGGCGACGCGAAGGTCTGGTTGCTGGCGATCGTGCGCAACACGTTCTACACGTTGCGTGCGCAGGCGCCATCGCCGGGTGCGGTGGACGAATTCGACGAGGCGATCCATGGCGGAGAAGACCACGACGACCCCCAATCCGCACTGCTGCGCGCCGCCGATGCGCAAACCGTGCGCGATGCGCTGGAGCGCCTGCCACCGGAATTCCGCGAGGTGCTGGTGCTGCGCGAACTGGAGGAGTGTTCCTACAAGGAGATCGCTTCGATCACCAACCTGAAGATCGGGACGGTGATGTCGCGGCTGGCGCGTGCACGCGTGCGGCTGCAACGCGAACTCGGCGGCCGGGAGGTGGCGGCATGAATTGCCAGGACGTGCGCCTGCTGCTGCACGCGTATTTCGACGATGAACTGGGTGCGGCGGACAGCCTGTCGGTCGCGCGGCACGTGACGGGGTGCGCGGATTGCCGGCAGCGCCTCCACAGACAGGCGCAACTGCGCGACAGCCTCCGCAATCCGGACTTGTATCGTCCGGCGCCCGCTGCGCTGCGCGCGAGCATCGCGGCGCGATTGCCGCTGCCCCGCGAAGCACGCCGTCTCCCGCACCGCCGCGGCTGGAGCCTGGCGCTGGCCGCGCTTGCAGCGCTCGTCGTGATCGCGGCGGTGTTCGCCGGATGGCAGACCTTGCAACTCGGGCGGCAAGCCGGCGATGCGCTGGTCGCCGAGGCAGTATCCGACCACGTGCGCTCCCTGTTGCCCGGGCATTTGATCGACGTGCGCACCTCCGACCAGCACACGGTGAAGCCGTGGTTCGACGGACGCGTGGATTTCTCGCCGCAGGTGAAGGATCTTTCCGCGCAGGGGTTCGAACTGGTCGGTGGACGACTCGACGTGCTCGACGGCAAGCCGGTCGCCGCCCTGGTGTACAAGCGCCACCTGCACATGATCAACGTGTTCCAGTGGCCGGGGAACGCGGGGGCCACGGGTTCGCCGCGGACACGCGACGGCTACCACGTGCTGGAGTGGGACGATGCCGGCCTCAGGTTCGTCGCGGTGTCCAGCGTTGCCGAAAACGATCTCCAGGCCTTCGTGCACGCGTTCCGCACTGCGCCTTCGGCGAATCGCGAAGCCGCGCATTGAACCCGCCGCCTGCCCGCGACGGCGGTGCTATCGTGCGCGCTTGACGCACGCGCGAACGTCCTGCCATGTCCGAAGCCACCGCCACCGTCTTCAACCACAACGTGGTCGCGCAGCGGCCGGGCGTCCGCACGGACGCCGAACCGCCGGTCAAGCACATCGTGGTGGTGGGCGGCGGCACCGCCGGCTGGATGACCGCGCTGCTGCTGGCGAATTCGGCCTATGGCGCGCGCCTCGAGATCACGGTGCTGGAATCGCCGCAGGTGGGCGTGATCGGCGTGGGCGAGGGTTCCACGCCGTGGCTGCGCGGGTTCTTCGAGAGCCTCGGCATCGAGGAAGCCGAGTGGATGCCGGAATGCCACGCCACCTACAAGGCCGGCATCACGTTCGAGAACTGGTCCACGCGGCCTGGCTTCGAGAGCTACTTCCACGCCTTCGCGTCGATGCTCGACAACATGACGATGGCGCCTTTCATCGACAACGTGCACGCGCGGCTCGAACGCGCGGACGTGCATGCGCACCCGAACCGCTTCTTCATTTCCGCGCGGCTCGCGCGCGCGTGCAAGGCGCCGCGCCCGCAGCCGAGCTTTCCGTTCGACGTGTGGTACGGCTTCCACTTCGATTCGGTGCTGCTGGGAAAATTCCTGCAGAAGAAGGCGATGGAGCGCGGCGTACGGCACGTCGCCGGCCATGTCACCGACGTGCGACTGAACGACGCGGGCGATATCGCCTCGTTGCGCCTGCAGGACGGCGCCACGCTGGCCGGCGACTTCTACGTGGACTGCACGGGTTTCGCATCCCTGCTGATCGGCAAGGCGCTCGGCACGCCGTTCGTGTCGTTCAAGGACAACCTGTTCAACGACGCTGCAGTGGCCATCCAGGCACCGCACGGCGGCGCGATCATGCCGCAGACGATTTCCACGGCGTTGCGGCACGGCTGGGCCTGGAAGATTCCGCTGACGACGCGCTACGGCTACGGCTATGTCTACAGCTCCGACTTCTGCACGCCCGAAAACGCGGAAAAGGAACTGCGCGAACACCTTGGATTGCTGGACGCCGACATCCAGGCGCGTCACCTGAAATTCCGTCCGGGCCGCGTGGCCGCGCCGTGGAACCGCAACTGCGTCGCCAATGGGTTGGCCCAGAGCTTCATCGAACCTCTCGAAGCCACTACGCTGCTGTTCGTGCAGCGCACCGCCGAGATGCTGGTGGCGGCGCTGGAAAAAGGTGATCTCGGCGAGGCGACGCGGAAGGCATTCAACGACACGCTCAACGCGCGCGTCGAAGGCACCCGCGATTACATCGTCACCCACTTCAAGACCAATACCCTCACCGACACCGACTACTGGCGCGCCAACGCGGCCAACACGCATTTGTCCGCACCGCTGCAGCAACTGCTGCGCACATGGTTGGCCAGCAAGCCGATCACCGCCGGCATCGCCAAGGGCACGTTCGGCCGTGGCTATCCGATCATGTCCTGGTATAGCCTGCTCGCGGGCGTGGGGCTGTTTCCGGACCGTCGCGAAATGCGCGCGCCCACGCAGCAGGAAGCGCGCTACAGCATGGCCGAGATCGACACGCTGCTCGACCGCAGTGCGATGAACTTCCCGGATCACCGCGAATTCCTGAAGGCGATCCCGCCCAAGCCGAAGCCGTCCTCGCTGCAGGTGTACTTCTGGTAGCTCGATCCTCCTGCCGCGCGGCGCGATCGACGGTGTTATCGTGCGCATCTCCTTTCCGCGTGCCGAGGCTCCTTCGATGCGAACGATCCTGCGCTGCCTGATCCTGACCGCCCTGCTTGCGTTGGCGAGTGCGCCCGCCTTCGCGGCCGACACGCTGCCGGCCGATCTCGCCGCGAGAATCGACAAGATCGCGAACGACGCGCTGGCGAAGTCGGGCGTGCCGAGTGCCTCGGTCGCGGTGGTGCGCGACGGCAAGCTCGCCTACGCGAAGGCCTACGGCAACGCGCGGCTCGATCCGAAGACGCCGGCGACGCCCGCGATGCGCTACAGCATCGGCTCGATCAGCAAGGAATTCACCGCGGCGGCGATCCTGATGCTGCAGCAGCAGGGCAAGTTGAGTCTCGACGACAAGATCGCGAAGTTCTTCCCCGACCTGACGGATGCCGGCCACATCACGATCCGGCAGATCCTCTCGCACACGTCCGGTTACCAGGACTACTGGCCGCAGGACTATTTGATGCCCATGATGAAGCAGCCGACCACGCCAATGCACATCATGGATGGATGGGCGAAGAAGCCGCTGGATTTCGCGCCGGGCTCGCAATGGCAGTACAGCAACACCGGCTACGTGATCGCGGGCGCGATCGTGCAGAAGCTCACCGGCCAGACACCTTTCGAATTCCTGCAGCAGCACGTCTTCCCAGTGCTCGGCATCACCGACGTGTATGACACCAACCTGCATGCGCTGCCGGAGAAGGACGCCCGCGGCTACTCGCGCTTCGCGCTCGGCCCGCTGCGTCCGTCCGAAAAGGAAGGGGTGAACTGGATGTTCGGCGCGGGAGAACTGGCGATGACGGCCAGTGATCTTGCGAAGTGGGACATTGCGATGATCGACCAGACGCTGCTGCAGCCGGCCTCGTGGCATGCGATGCAGACCGACGTGCTGTTGAACAACGGGCTCGGTTCCGGCTACGGCCTCGGCGTGTTCGTTGGCAAGATGGACGATCACCGGATGATCTCGCACGACGGCGAGGTGATGGGTTTCACCGCCGGCAATTACATTTTTCCCGACGACAAGGTCGCGGTGGTGGTGCTGACCAACCAGGACGCGGTCGGCACCTTCGGTGCGATTGCGAAGGACACCGCCAAGGCCTTGTTCGAGGTGCACGATCCCGCCGCGACGAAAGCGCTGGAGCAGGCAAAGGCGATCTTCGCCGGCTTGCAGAAGGGCAGGATCGACCGCAGCCTGTTCACCGCGAATGCCAACAGCTACTTCGACGCTACCGCGCTGCACGATTACCAGACCAGCCTCGCTCCGCTGGGCAAGCCGCAGTCGTTCACCATCCGTGCGTCGCGCAAGCGCGGCGGCATGCAGATGCGCGGCTACACCGTGACGTTCCCGAAAACCACGCTTTCGATCACCACCTATGTGCAGCCCGACGGCAAGCTGGAGCAGTACATCGTCGCGCCCGAGGGGTAGGGCTAGGTCAGGTATTCGATGCCGGAAGATACGATTCCACTGGGGCGTCGTGCGGAATACCCGCACACTGTTGATCCGACGGTGCTGTTTCCGGTCGCGCGCGCCGCGGCGCGCGGGCCGCTCGGCATCGACGCGGCCGCGCTGCCGTTCACGGGCGCGGACATCTGGAACGCGTGGGAACTGTCGTGGCTGGACGCGCGCGGCAAGCCTTGCATCGCGGTGGTCGAGCTGCGGGTGCCCTGCGATTCGCCGAACATCGTGGAGTCGAAGTCGCTCAAGCTGTACCTCAACGGCTACGCGATGACGCGCTTCGACGACGCCTTCGCGGTGCGCGAGCGCATCGCGCGCGACGTGTCCGCGTGCGTGGGCGCGGACATCGAAGCCGTGCTGCTGGAACCGGTACAATTCGCTCGTCTTCAGGCGGCGGATTTCGCGGGCGAGGCGCTCGACCAACAAGCCCTCGACATCGCGGATTACGCGGAACCGCGCGCGGAGCACCTGCGCGTGCAGCCGCACGCGCGCATGGTCGAGGAGGCGCTGGTCAGCCACGCGTTCCGTTCGCGCTGCCCCGTGACCGGCCAGCCCGATTGGGCGAGCGTGCAGGTGCGCTATCGCGGCATGCCGATCGATCGCGCGGGCCTGCTGCGTTACCTGGTTTCGTTCCGTGAACATGCGGATTTCCACGAGGCCTGCGTCGAACGCATGTTCGTGGATATCCAGCGGCAATGCGCGCCGCTGCAACTGCTGGTGTACGCGCGCTTCCTGCGCCGTGGCGGCATCGACATCAATCCGTGGCGCGCCACACCCGGTTTTGCGGCGATGCTGGCGAACCTGCGGGGCACGCGCCAGTAAGGCAGCCAGCGTTCACCCGCACTGGTTCGCACACCTCGCGTTGTGGACGCGCAACGTCGCGGAGTATCCTCGGCTGACTCTCGCAGGAACAAGGATGCCGTCATGCAGCATGCATTCGACTACCTGATCGTCGGCGCGGGAATGGCTGGCGAAGCCGCGGCGCAGGCGTTGCGCGAAGCCGACGCGAACGCCAGCATCGGGATGCTGGGCGCGGAATCGCACCCGCCCTATGACCGCCCGCCGCTGACCAAGGCCTTGTGGAAGGATGGCAAGGAATCGGGCATCTGGCGGCCGATCGACAAGGCGCGCGCGGACGTGCAGCTTTCGCGGCGTGCAACGAAGATCGATCGCGATGCGCACGTCGTGCACGACGATGCGGGCGACACCTGGCAATACCGCAAGTTGCTGATCGCCACCGGCGGCACGCCGCGCAGGTTGTCCTCCGGCGGCGACGACTTCATCTACTACCGCACGTTCGATGATTACCGGCGGCTGCGCAAGGCGGTGAAAACGGGTGCGCGTATCGCGGTGATCGGTGGCGGCTTCATCGGCAGCGAAATCGCGGCCGCGATGGCGATGAACGGCTGCAAGGTCACGATGCTGTTTCCGGATGATGCGATCGGCGCGCGGGTCTATCCCGAGTCGCTGGCGGACGCGGTGACCGCGTACTACCGCGAGAAAGGCGTGGACGTGCGCGCCGGCGTGACGGCGAAAGGTGGCGCGAGCGATGGCGAAAGCGTGAAAGTGGAGTTGTCCGACGGCGACATGCTGCAGGCCGAAGCGGTGGTCGCGGGCTTGGGCATCACCCCGAACACGCGCCTCGCCGAAGATGCGGAGCTCGAGGTCGACAATGGCATCGTGGTGAACGATCACCTGCAAACCTCCGATCCCGACATCTACGCCGCGGGCGACGTGGCTTCGTTTCCCGCGTTCGCGCTGGGCCGCCGCCTGCGCGTCGAGCACGAGAATGCCGCAATCAGCATGGGCACCCGCGCGGGCAAGTGCATGGCCGGACAGGACGCGCCCTACGACGAACTGCCGTTCTTTTACTCGGACCTGTTCGACCTCGGCTACGAGGCGGTCGGCGTGCTCGATTCCCGCCTGGAAACCGTCGAGCAATGGGTGACGCCATTCCGCGAAGGCGTGGTGTATTACCTCGACGCCGGCCGCGTGCGCGGCGTGCTGTTGTGGAACACCTGGGGCCAGGTCGATGCGGCGCGCAATCTGATCGCGTTGCCGGGTCCGTTCGACGCCGAAAACGTGCGCGGGCGATTGCCTTCGCAGGTTTGACTCGGCCAAAGACACACGGTCGTGCCATGCCCCGCAAAACCATCGAACCCGCTGTTCCCCTCGCCAAACCGGTTGCCGAAGTACCGGGTGGCAGCCTCGCGGCGCTGAAACGCAAGGCGCGCGACTGCCACGCGTGTCCGTTGTGGAAGCCTGCCACGCAGACCGTGTTCGGCGACGGGCCGGCCGATGCGGAGGTCATGTTGATCGGCGAACAGCCCGGCTTGCACGAGGACATCGAAGGCGAGCCGTTCGTCGGCCCTGCCGGACGGATGCTCGATCGCGCTTTGGCGGAAGCCGGGCTCGATCGCGCTGCGCTGTACCTCACCAACACGGTCAAGCATTTCAAATACCAGCAACGCGGCACCGCCAAGTTGCACAAGCGCGCCAACGCGGCCGAGCAGGCGGCCTGCCGAATGTGGCTGGCCGCGGAACTGGCGCGGGTGCGCCCAAAAATCGTGATCGCGCTGGGCGCGATGGCGGCACAGACGTTGTTCGGGAATGCGTTTCGCCTGACCCGCGAGCGCGGCGAATGGCGGGTGCTGGGCGAACACGCGGTCGGCATGGCGACCTGGCATCCGTCGGCGATCCTGCGTGCGCGCGACCGCAGCGAGGCGATGTACCGGCAACTGGTCGCGGACCTGCGCTCGACCAGCGCGCGCGCACGAAAGCCCATGAGATCGCGCTGGTACGCGCAAGTCGCGCTGCGCGCGCAACCGGCGACCCAGCGTTAGCGGGAAGAGACGTACTTCTCGCGCCGGATATGCTTGATCGGCATGCCGAGTTCCTTCAGCTGGGTGAAGGTGGCGTCGATCATGTCGGGATTGCCGCACAGGTAGGCGATGTCGTGCTCGGGATCGGGCTGCAGTTCCGGCAGCATGTCCTGGACGTGGCCACGGCGGTCGTATGGCCGCGGCGAAGCGCGCCCCGCGCGCGAAAGGCAGGCATGGAAGGTGAATTCCGGATGCTTCGCCGCGAAGGCCTCGAACTCCTCGCCGTACAGCAGTTCCTGTTCGTTGCGCGCGCCGTACAGCAGTGCGACGCGGGTGCCGCGCGCGGCGATCAGTTTCTCGATCTTCGGCAGCATCGCGCGGTATGGCGTGATGCCGGTGCCGGTGGCGATCAGGAGATAGCGCCGGTTGGCGTCGTCATCCATCAGGCAGAAGCGGCCGTAGGGACCGCTGGCTTCTACCTGCCCGCCTTCCTGCAGGCCATCGAACAGCCTGGTCGCTGCGCCGCCCTCGACGTACGACACCGCCAGTTCCAGCTTGTCCACTTCGGCGCCCGCGGCCGGTGTGCCGACCGAATAACTGCGCTTGGTGGGCTTGCCGTCGTCGTAGTTGAAGTGGATCTGGATGAACTGGCCGGGCGTGAACTTGAACGGCGCGCCGTCGGCGCGCTCGAATGCGAGGTGTCGCACGGTCGGCGCCAGCATGTGGCTGTCGGCAAGCTTTAGTTGGAAGTGTTCGATCATCGTGCGTGATGCGGCGGCAGGCGGAATGCCGGCGTGGCGGTTGCGGGGGCCGTCTGGCATGGGGACATGCAGACGAAACGCCTATAATAGGGGATGGCTGCCGATTCCGCTTTGCCGACACCTTCCCCACACACGCCCATCGACTCTTCCAGCGCCATCCCGGCGCTTGAGGTCGTCGGGTTGCGCAAGACCTATGCCAGCGGTGTCGAGGCACTGAAGGGCGTGTCGCTCAAGGTCGCGCAGGGCGATTTCTTCGCGCTGCTGGGGCCGAACGGCGCGGGCAAATCCACCCTGATCGGCATCCTGTCCTCGCTGGTCAATCCGACCGCCGGCGATGCGCGGGTGTTCGGGTTGTCGATCCACGCCGACCGCGGCGGGGTGATGCGTCAGATCGGGCTGGTGCCGCAGGAAATCAACTTCAACCAGTTCGAGACGCCGTTCGACATCTGCGTGAACGTCGCCGGTTTCTACGGCATCCCGCGTTCGGTCGCCAAGCCGCGTGCGGAGAAATATCTGAAGGAGCTCCGCATCTGGGACAAGGCGTTCCAGGCGACGCGCTTCATGTCCGGCGGCATGAAGCGCCGGCTGATGATCGCGCGCGCGATGATGAACGAGCCGCGCCTGCTGATCCTGGACGAACCCACCGCGGGCGTCGACATCGAGATCCGCCGCTCGATGTGGCA
>JBQCCP010000131.1:0-8555 GCA_051962095.1 Rhodanobacteraceae bacterium | reverse complement strand
GTCCGGCCCGCGATCTCCTCGGGTGGGGGGGGCGTGCCCGGGGGGTTCCCGTTCGAGGGGGCGCTGGCGCTGCCGGTGGGCTTGCTTGGCGGGCCCCCCCCACCGGGTTAGGCCAGCCGCTGCGGAGCAACCCGTCGGGCCGGGGTCCATGGCCCACATGGCTGCGTCATCGTTCGTCTATGTATCGGAATACATCTTCCTCGCTCTTCCTTGCCCTGCGGGCCATGGGCCACCGGCGCGGCCACGTGGCATGGCGCGGACAGTCCCGGGAGAACGACCCGATGACCTTGGGCCTGTTGCTCGGCATGATCGCACTGCTTCCGCGGCCGGTCGCCGACCAAACCTGTCTGGCTGCCACCGTGTACATGGAGGCGCGCAGCCAACCCACCCGCGGCCAGTTGGCCGTCGCCGAAGTCGCCCTCGACCGCCTCGACATGGGCCGCTACGGCAACACCATTTGCGACGTGGTCACTTCGCCCTACCAATTCGCGCTGACCACCACGCCGAAGAGCTTCAGGATCGACAATACGGCGGCATGGAACAAGGCCTGGCAGGTGGCCGGCCAGGCGATCTCGATCTGGAACAAGCCGGCTGCGGACCGGAAGTTGGTGGTGCCGCACGCCAACCATTTCATTCGGCTGGGCTCCACCGCGACCTGGGCCAAGAACCCGGTGGCGACCATCGGAGACCACGAGTTCTATGTCGTCGACTGATCGAGCGATCGCCGGAATGAAAAAAGAGCCCTCCATCCGGAGGGCTCTTTTCTATGCGGTCGTCTCGGATCGCCGCTTCGCCAGAAGCGTTCGCTTGCTGGACTGCCTCGATCGCGGCAACATCAGAACGACTCCTTGGCCTGGCTTTCCACAACAGCCGCTTTCGTATGAGCCATCGGCCGTCGATCAGTATCGATACACTTCGTTGTTCCTGATCATCACGTAATCACCCACCTGGACCTGAGGCGGATTGCGCTGGGTCACCGTGGCGTATTGGCCGTTCTGGAGCTGCACTACGACCTGCCAGCCGTAATCGCCGTTGCCGGCGCGCTCGCCGATCGCATGGCCAGCGAAGCCGCCGCCCACCGCGCCGGCCACCGTGGCCGCCGTCTTGCCCTTGCCGCCACCGACCTGGTGGCCCAGCAGGCCGCCCACCACCGCACCGATCACGGTACCGACCGCCGCGCCGTTGCTGTTGCCGAGCTGCACCTCGCGGATGTCGCGGACGTAGCCGCAACCCTGGTAGCACTGCTGTCCGCCACCGCCACCGTAATAGCCCGACTGTCCACCATAACCGGGACGGGTGTTGTAGGTGGGGCCGCAGGCCGCCAGCAGCGCGGCCGCCACGATGCTGATCAACAGGGCCACGGCACGCGTGGCCTTCCGGCGCTTCCAAAATGCTGGTTTCGACATGGCTCTACTCCTCTTCCTTGTGTGGGCCGTTCACTACTGGTAGTAACTGCCTGCCGGCGGCTTGCCGTTGGCGACGACCACGCGATTGCGCACCGGCAGACCGGTGCCGACACCCGGGTTGTGGTCCATGCGGATGTGGCCCGCCTGGCCGTTCAACGTATAGGTCACGTCGTAGCCGACCAGCTTGGTCGACGTGGCTTTGTCGTTGACGGTATGGCAGACATTGCGGGTTTCTTCACGCGCCTGGTTGTTTTCCTGGTGGCGCTTCTGGATCTCGTGCCCTGCGAAGGCGCCCGCGGCAGCGCCGCCGACCGTGGCCAGCGTCTTGCCCTTGCCGCCTCCGACCTGATGGCCGGCCAATGCGCCGACCAGTCCGCCGACCACCGCGCCGCCGATCTGGTTCTTGTCCTTGTAGGTTTCCGGAACGGCAACC
The DNA here is from genome assembly GCA_051962095.1 of Rhodanobacteraceae bacterium. Lineage (GTDB taxonomy): Bacteria > Pseudomonadota > Gammaproteobacteria > Xanthomonadales > Rhodanobacteraceae > 66-474. The sequence continues at coordinate 6,716 of JBQCCP010000131.1, read as the reverse complement.
TGCTCGTCGCGGCACACCTGCCGCGGCGCACTGGTCGTGGTCGACTCGGTGATAGGTTGCACGGCCACCACCTGCGCGAACTGCGGCTGTGCCGCGGCGGTGTTCCCGGCCTGACCGTTGTTGCCCGCCGGCGGCGCCTCGCCCGGCGGCAACGGTGCGGTGGCCGCCGGGGTGGCCATCGACATGTTTGCAGGCGTGGCCTGGGCTTGCGAATTGTTCCCTTGGCCGCACCCGGCCAAGGCTGCAACGACAATGATGCCCAGCGATGCTAGTACCGCGCGTGTCAACTTTGATTGGTGTTTCATCATGCTCTCCCGGCCCCAATGGCCCCTGATGGCAACCTGATTCAAACAACCTGACAATGAACCGTTCATCAACATGTCTGAATCGGTTCATGTTTCGTTCCAGCGTACCCCGATGATCGAAAACCGCCCACCGGTCCCCCTGTTCGACAGCCATGCGCACCTGGACGCGCCGGAATTCGACGAGGACCGCCCGCGCGTCCTCGAAAAGGCGCGCGCGGCAGGGGTGCAACGGATGCTGGTGCCGGCGGTAACCGCTGCGGCCTGGCCGAACCTGCACGCCCTGTGCGAGGCCGAACCGGGCCTGCAGCCGGCATATGGATTGCACCCGTGTTATCTGGAACAGCATTCGGACGAGCGGGATCTCGCAGCACTGGGGGACTGGCTGGACACGCATCCGGTGGTCGGGGTGGGCGAATGCGGGCTGGACGGCCTGCAGCCGGACCACGATCGGCAACTACGGCTGCTGCGCGGCCACTTCGAGATCGCGCGGAAGTTCGATCTGCCCCTGGTCCTGCACGCGCGCCATGCGTTCGAAGAAATGATCCTGGAGCTGCGCCGATTCGGCCAGCCACTGCGCGGCGTGGTGCACAGTTTTTCCGGCAGCGCCGAGCAGGCACGCCAGTTGTGGAACTTGGGTTTCCACGTCGGCATCGGCGGCCCCGTCACCCATGAGCGCGCGAGCCGACTGCGCAAGACGGTCGCCGCGCTGCCGATCGAAAGCCTGCTGCTCGAAACCGACGCGCCCAATCAGCCCGGCGCGCAACACCGGGGCGAACGCAACGAGCCCGCGTTCCTGGTCGAAGTGTTGGAGTGTGTCGCCGAATTGCGCGGCGAAAATCCGGCGGAAGTCGCTGCGATCACGACCGCGAACGCGCGGCGGCTGTTCCTGCATACGAACTGAGCGTCAGGCTTTCGCCTTCAACAATATCTCCAGCGCCCGACCCACCGCGGCAAAACCGAACGCGGCGGTGACGTGCGTGGCCGCGCCCAGTCCGCCGCCGCAGTCCAGCTTCAGCGAATCCGAACCTTCCGGGCGCGTGCCGCAGACGCTGCCGTCGGGCTGCGGATAGCGCACATTCTCCAGCGAATACACCGCCGGCACGCCGAAGTAGCGGTCGCGGTTCGACGGAAAACGGAATTCCTGGCGCAGCTTGCGACGCATCAGGCTCAGCAGCGCATCATGCTCGGTACGCGACAAATCGCGCACGCGGATCATGGTGGGATCGGTACGCCCGCCCGCCGAACCGCACACGATCAGCGGCAGCTTGCGGCGGCGGCACCAAGCGGTCATTTCCACTTTCACGCGGAACGCGTCGCAGGTGTCCAGCACCAGGTCGAAACCGCGATCCAGCAGTTCGGGCAGACTCGAACGTGTCACGAAACGCTCGACCGGATCGAGCTTCATCGCGGGATTGATCCCGCGCAGGCGCTCGGCCATCACCGCGACCTTGGGCTTGCCGAGCGTGCCCGCCAACGTGTGCAATTGCCGATTGGCGTTGGAAACGCACACCTCGTCCGCGTCGATCATCGTGAGTGACCCGACGCCGCTGCGCGCGAGCGCTTCCGCGGCCCACGAGCCCACGCCCCCCACGCCCACCACCGCGACACGCGCGGCGGCGAGGCGCGCCACACTGCCGGCGCCATACAGGCGCTCGATGCCTGCAAATCTGGGATCGCTCATCGCGACAATGATACGGGCGCAGTCAACGCACGACGCGCGCCGCGGCGTCAAAACGGCCGGGCGCTCGCCACGCCCGGCCGTTTCATCGACTTTCCGCGATCAGTCGCGTTCGAACAACGCGTCGCGGTCGCGCAGCATCTGGCCGCCTGCCGACACGCCACCCGAATCGGCGGGCGCCTTGTCCGGCACCGCGATTTCCGGCATGCCCTTTGCCTTCAGCGCGGCATTGGCCTTTGCAAGGTCGCCGTTGCGCAGGGCGTCGAACTCCTTCGCAGTGTCGCCCAGTTCGCGTGCGATCACGTCCACGCGTGCGAGCTGGTAGTCAGTCGGCGCGCCCTCGTAGCCGTTGATCGCGCCGTACACGTCGTCTAGGTATTCGCGCAGGCGTTCCTCGCCGGTGATCGCGCCGCCTTCCTTGGTGGCGACGATCTGTTTGCGAATCGCATCGGCCTTGCCGGCCAGCGCCTGCAGTTGCTTCTGCAAGGCGGGATCCGACTTGGCCTGTTCGGCCCGCGCCTGCGCGCCGTCGCGCACCGCCACGATGCGGTAATCGAGATCGGTCATATGACCGAACAGGTCGCTCACCTTCATCGCCGCGTCGAACTGCGCCTTGCGCTCGGCCAGCGTGAACGGGTCGCGCGGATCGAGACCGATCTCGAGTTTCTGCTCGTACGTCTTGTCGCCGCTGACCAGCTTGACGGTGTACACGCCGGGCACCACGCGAGGGCCCTGCGCCGAGTTGCCGGCCACGGCCGCGGCGGGCGGCACGCGTGGCGGCGCGACGTGCATGTTCCAGGTCACCCGCGCGATCCCGCGACGCACGTTGCCCGGTAGGGTGTCGATCAGCTTGCCGTCGCTGTCGTAGATGTCGAGCTTGAGTTTCCCAAACAGGTGGCGGCTCCTCTGGTAATACGTGATCACCGCGCCGGTCGGCGGATTCGGGCCGCTGAACGAGGCGTCGCCCTCCGCCCAGCCGCCGAAGGCTTCGATCCGCTGCACCACCGGCCGCGTCGGCAGGAAGGTGGCGTCGGTATCCAGCATGGCCGGCGTCAGGTGACGCAGGGCCGTGATGTCGTCGATGATCCAGATGCCGCGCCCGTGCGTGGCGACCACGAGGTCGCGCGTACGCGGCTGGACCACCAGGTCGTGCACGGGTACGTCGGGGAAATCACCGCCCTTGTATTGCGCCCAGTGCCCGCCGTCGTCGGGTGAAATCCACAAGCCGAACTCGGTACCCGCGAACAGGAGACGCGGATCGACCAGGTCGGGTTTGATCACGTGCACGAAGCCGCGCATGCCCTTGTCGTTCGCGGGCGTCACCAGCGCGGTCCAGGACCGGCCGTAATCGGTGGTCTTGAAGATATACGGCCGCATGTCGCCGAAGCTGTGGCGGTCGAACGCGACGTAAGCGGTGGCCGCGTCGAAGGGACTCGCCTGCACCCAGCTCACCCAGGAACCCGCGGGCACGCCGGGCACGTTGCGGACCACGTTGCTCCAGTGCTGGCCTCCGTCGCGGGTGACCTGCAGGTTCCCGTCGTCGGTGCCGACCCAGATCAGGCCCGCCTGCTTGGGCGATTCGCTGATCGAGAAGATCGTGTCGTGCATTTCCGCGTAGGAGTTGTCCACGGTGACGCCACCGGACTCTTCCTGCTTCTGCTGCTCGGGGTTGTTGGTGGTGAGGTCGGGCGAGATCCGCTGCCACGTCTTGCCGTGGTCGGTGGACTTGAACAGGAATTGCGCGCCGATGTAGAGCGCGTCCGGATCGTGCGGCGACAGCGCAATCGGCGTGTTCCAGTTCCAGCGCAGTTTTTCCTTGTAGCCGGCCTGCGGCTGGATGAACTGCATCTGGTGCGTGTGGCGATTGATGCGCGCCACGAAACCGCCCTGCGATTCGGCATAGATGTAGTTCTTGTCGGACGGATCGGGAAACATCCAGAAGCCGTCGCCGCCGAACATGTTTTCCCAGCGGCTGTTGGTGATCCCGCCCGGATATTCGGAGTCGCCGACCCAGTCGCTGTTGTCCTGCAGCCCGCCGTACACGTGGTACGGATCGTCGTTGTCGACGCTGACGTGGTAGAATTGCGAGATCGGCAGGTTGTCGGCCTTCCACCATTTGTTGCCGCCGTCGTGCGAATACCACAGGCCGCCGTCGTCCCCGGCGATCACGTATTTCGGATCGGTCGGATCGATCCAGAGATCATGGAAGTCGCCGTGCGCGCCGCCGCCGACCTGGCTGAAGGTCCTGCCGCCGTCGGTGCTCTGGATCAGCGTCAGGTCGGGCTTGAACAGGCGATCAGGGTTGGTCGGGTCGACGATCAGGTTGGCGAAGTAGAACGGCCGCCACACCATGTTCTGGCTGTTGTCGCGCCGCGACCAGGTCTTGCCGCTGTCATCGGAGCGGAACAGCGCCGAATGCGGCGATTCGACGAAGGCGTAGACGATCTTGGGATTCGAAGGCGCGATCGTCACCGCGATCCGGCCATACGGCTTTTCGGGAAACCCTTTGTTCGCGGCGGGCGTCACTTCGGTCCAGGTCTTACCGCCATCGGCCGAACGGAACAGGCCGCTCGCGGATTTCGCGGTCGGTGACGGACCGCCCGAGCGGAACGTCCAGCCCTTGCGACGGAAGTCCCACATCGCCGCGAACAGCACGTTCGGGTCCTTCGGATCGAGGCTAAGGCCCGAACAACCGGTGGAGAGGTTGCCGCCCTTCAGCACCAGCGACCACGAATGTCCGCCGTCGGTGGTCTTGTAAAGGCCGCGATCGGGCGAATCGCTCCACAGCTTGCCAGGCACGCACGCGTACACGGTGTTGCCGTCGCGGGGATCGACCGCGATTTTCGAGACGTGCTCGGATTGCGTCAGGCCCATGTACTGCCAGGTCTCACCGCCATCGGTGGTCTTGTAGACGCCGTTGCCGACCGACACCGAGTTGCGCATCCACGATTCGCCCGTGCCGACCCACACCGTGTCGTGGTGGTTGGGATCGATCGCGATCGCGCCGATCGACTGCACCGGCTGCTTGTCGAACACCGGCCTGAAGGTGGTGCCGTTGTCGGTGGACTTCCACACCCCGCCCGACGCCGCGCCGACATAGATCGTGACCTTGCCGTTCTTCTCGCGCTCGGCGGCCACCGCGGACACGCGCCCGCTCATCGCGGCCGAACCGATGTTGCGCGCACCCAGCCCCGAAATCGCGCCACTGTCGTAGCGGGCCCACGCTCCGCTATCCGCCGCGAAACCCGTGACGGCGAGCATCGAACCCGCCAGCGCCGCGACCGATGCCATCGCGATGAACCCGTGCGAGCGCTTCATGGCGTGCTCCCCTGTTTGGCTGCGGACTTCTGCGGAAACGCGAACACGGCATCCTCGATCGGCACATTGGCCTCGGCCTTGGCGATGCTGACCTGCATGCGCTGGTCGGCCGTGCTGCCCTTGGGACCGCTGCTGATCGCGAACGGGAAGTACACGCCGTCGACCTGTTCGTAATCGCCGAAATCGGTCTCGGTCACCTGCTGCACCCCGTTGACGGTGCGCTGCGCGGTCTCGCGGATCGGGAGATAGGCATCCGGATCGAGATAGATCACCAGGGTGTTGCCGTCCTTCAGCTTCACCTGCAGTTTGTAGGCGTTGGTGCCTTCCACGTCCTCGCGACCGAGATAGGTCACCGCGTTGCCCTTTGCCGCGGCGTCGACCAGCGGGCCTTCGAAGTCGGCCTGCTCGGCCAGCGCCTTGGCCTCGTCGGCGGACATCGGGATCGGATCGCGGCGTCCGCCGAAGGGCTGGATACTCCAGCCCTGGTGGCCATCCCACGCTTGCACCTGGGTCAGACCTTGCAGGCTGGCCTCTTCACGAAGCTTGCCCGGCCGTTTCAGCAATTCGGTATAGGCGAGCTTGTAGGTGCCGCCGAATACCAGCTGGCCCTGCAGCTTGAGCGTCTTGATCGCGGCGAGCTTGTCCATGCCGCCTCGCGCGGCGATGCTCTTCGCGACCAGATCGTCGGCGGTCACCGCGTGCGCGGACAGCGCAACCACCAGCAAAGCGAATCCCAATCCCCAGCGTACGTGCATCGCGGCGCCCTCCGAGTCGTCAATGCGCGGCGGGCGCCAACCGGCCGCCCGCGACCGGCAACAGCCTAGACGTTCGCCGACGGGGTGTCGAACCTGCCGGAAGTCATGCGATGGAATGCCTGCAACGCAGCGCGAGCGTCAGATGCCGATCCTGCCGCGCAGCACGTCCGCGAACATCGCCCAGTCGCCCATCAGGCTGTACACGGGGTGGCGAAACGTCGCGGGCTTGTTTTTCTCGAAGGCGAAATGTCCGATCCAGGCGCAGCCATAGCCGCACAACGGTGCGCCGATCAGCCACCACGGATTGCGCGTCGCAATGGCAAGCACGATGGACGCGATTACCAGCCACGAGCCAAGGAAATGCAAACGCCGGCAGCGGCGATCGCTGTGCTCGCCCAGGTAGAACGGATAGAACTCACGGAAACTCGCGTACATGGTGTGCATCATCCCACCAAACAAAAAACCCCGCATCGCTGCGGGGTTTTTCGTGTTGCATCGGCAACGATGGCTCAGGCGGGCTGCACCTGGTCGGCCTGCAGACCCTTCGGGCCCTGGACGACGTTGAAGGTGACCTTCTGGCCTTCCTGCAGGGACTTGAAGCCGGTGCCGACGATCGCGCGGAAATGCACGAACACGTCTTCACCGTTTTCGCGGCTGATG
>JBQCCP010000130.1:0-3740 GCA_051962095.1 Rhodanobacteraceae bacterium | reverse complement strand
AGCCGCGTTGCTTCCGCAGCGGTTGCCAGACAAGGTGCGCGACGCAGCGCCATGGTGGTTCCATGGCCGAGGCGCGCACCGCGGTATGGCAGCCGCTGCGGAGCAACCCGTCGGGCCGGGGTCCATGGCCCACATGGCTGCGTCATCGTTCGTCTATGTATCGGCATACATCTTCCTCGCTCTTCCTTGCCCTGCGGGCCATGGGCCACCGGCGCGGCCACGTGGCATGGCGTGGACAGGCCCTGTGCACCACATGCCGGATCAGGCCGGCACCTGGCTTGGAACACGGCGGGTCGACGAGGGACCTGGCGCCGCAGATGGAAAGAAGTGTCGACCCGAAACCTGGAAGCGATCGCCGGCAAAGGGCCGGGGCTGGAAGGTTCCGCACTGCGCCAACACGTATGGCAATCGGCGTTCGTAGCCGTCTTTGCGCGCGGTGCGGACTTCCGGACCGCGCGCAGACCGGGCATTGCGTCACACCCGGCTTGCGAAGCTGCGGGAAAGGTAAGGGCGGCTTGGCCGGGGCGCAAGTGCCAAGGCGTTAAAAAAGCGTAAGGAAAGCCGGGCGTTTAGATCGAGTTACGCGTCGAATCCGGATTCAACATCATAAGTATGTTTCAACAAATTGATTTTGCTTGAGGCATCAACATGAACCACAGCCAAGGCTTCGATCTGCCCATCCGCGCCCACCGCATCGAGAACCCAGGCTGGGGACGCGCTGGATTCATCCGGCGTTTTGCCGAGGGGCAACGGCGCGCCTCCGCGCAATCGGGCAAGGCGCCATTTGTGGCCGCCGCGATAGTGCAGGCGCGCCGCGATTTCCTGGCCGGGGTAGCAGCCCTTGTCGAAAGCCACCGCACCCAGCCGCTCGAGATCGAGGGCCGGGGGCAGGAATTCGGGGTCGCCCAAGGGTAGGGTGGGCCAACCCTGGCGAATGTCGACCAGCCGCCAGCAATCGCGGGCTTCGACGTCGGGCGGGGATTCCTGGTGCGTCGCCAGACGAAGACTGCGCATTCCATGGCCGAGCACGAGGACGTCGGGCTTCTGTTCGACGGTACCGGCCGGGACCGGACCGCCGGCGCATGCGGTGACGGTTTGGAGGCTCACGTCCACGCGCAGCCGGAAGAGGTAGCGCGCCAGTCCCTGGCGAATGGCGTCCGCATCGCCGCCGCGCAGCACGGCCAGCAGGCGTCCGTCACCCAAGTCGGCAAGATGCATCAAGGCGCTGATCCTGCCCTGCGCCGTCAGCCACGCGTTCCATTGCCAGCGTCCCGGCTGCAGAGCATCGACATCGCCCGAAAATTGCGCCTGGGCGAAACGTCGCGCGTCCGCACCGTCCAGCACGATGGCGTGCGCGGTACCGAGTACGGGAAAGGAAGGAGTCATCCGTGGGATTGGAACATCGCTGCATGCATCTCGCTACGTTAGCAGCCGTGCGGCTGCACGCGGCAGCGGCCGGTGCGACAATTCGCATTCGCTTCCTCGATCGGCTGCACGATGACAGACCCGCAACGCGAGCAAGGCGACACTTCGAAGCAACCCGCGCCGCCCAATGAGCCTGCACCGGGGCATGCGCCACGCGAACGTCCGACGCCGGAAGGCGATGGCCTCGATCCCACGCGCTACGGCGACTGGGAAAAGAACGGACGGTGCATCGATTTTTAGTGCGATCGTCCCTGATCGCTGTTGCCTGGAGGACTTCGCGAGCACAAGCATCTCGACGCCATCTACTCCAGAACGGGCTTCCATGTCCTGACTTTTCACAACAGCTTCTTCATAGCGAACACTTGAAGCTCGTCGTTCGCGACGCGCACGGGTTCGTGCGACAATAGAAAGGTTCATCGGCGCAGAGGCCGATGTGGGGATACCGCGCCAATCGCATCAGGAACCGAAGGACATGCCGAATTCCCGACCGTTGTCGCCGCACCTTGGCATCTACCGCTGGCGAGTCAACATGCTGCAGTCGACGCTGCACAGGTTGACCGGGTTGTTCCTGTGCCTCGGCACGTTGCTGGTGGTGTGGGGCTTGATCGCCGCGGCTTCCAGTGGCTCGGCATGGACGACGTTCGCGGCATTCTGCGGAAGCTGGATCGGCCTGGTCCTGCTGTTCCTGTGGACGTGGTCGCTGCTGTTCCACCTGTGCAATGGCGTCCAGCATCTGATGCGCGACGCCGGCATGAACTACGGACCGGCCAATCGCGACCGCACGCATGATCCGGTTTACTGGCCTGCGGGCTGGGCGATCATCGCGATCAGCGTGGCGCTGACGGTGTTGGTATGGGTGTTGCTGCTGGTGCACGTGGGGGGAGGTGCCGCATGAGCACGTATCCGGGACAGGAAGGTTTGCGCGATCCGCTGAAGGTCGCGCGCGGCCTTGGCGCATCGCGGTCCGGCGTGCGCCCATGGTGGCTGCAGCGCGTCACTGCGGTTGCGCTGGTGCCGCTGTCGATCTGGTTCCTGTTCCTGATGGGCGGCGTGCTGCACGCCGACTATCCGACCGTGCTGGCGACCATCGCCCAGCCGGTGCACGCGATCTTCCTGATCGTGTTCGTGGTGTGCCTGTTCTGGCACGGCGCGCTGGGCCTGCAGGTGATCATCGAGGACTACGTGCACACCCACTGGATCGCGATGACGCTGCAGATCGCGCTGCGCTTCGGCGCACTGCTGGGCGCGCTGGCGGGCGTGATGGCCATCCTCGCGGTATGGCTGACCGGCGCCGCGTACTACTGATCGAAACGCATTGATCGAATCCTGGAAAAGGGCCACCGATGCCTGCTGAAAGCTACAAGGTCGAAACGCATCAATACGACGTGGTGGTGGTCGGCGCCGGCGGCGCCGGGCTGCGCGCCACAATGGGGCTGGCGGCGAAGGGGCTGTCCGCGGCCTGCGTCACCAAGGTGTTCCCGACGCGTTCGCATACCGTTGCGGCGCAAGGCGGCGTGGCCGCCGCGCTCGGCAACATGGGCGAGGACGACTGGCGCTATCACTTCTACGACACCGTGAAGGGCGGCGACTGGCTGGGCGACCAGGACGCGATCGAATACATGTGCCGCGAGGCGATTCCGGCCATCATCGAGCTGGAACATTTCGGCGTGCCGTTCTCGCGCACGAAAGAGGGCAAGATCTACCAGCGCCCGTTCGGCGGCATGACCACCCGCTACGGCGAAGGCGTCGCGCAACGAACCTGCGCCGCGGCCGACCGCACCGGCCACGCGATCCTGCACACGCTCTACACGCAGGCGCTGAAGCACGACGCCAAGTTCTTCGTCGAATACTTTGCGACCGACCTGGTGAAGGATCCGCGCGATGGCCGCATCACCGGCGTGCTCGCGATCGACCTGAACGAAGGCACGCTGCACCTGTTCCAGGGCCACGCGATCGTCCTGGCCACGGGCGGTTACGGTCGCGCCTATTTCAGTGCGACTTCGGCGCACACCTGCACCGGCGACGGCGGCGGAATGGCGCTGCGCGCCGGCCTCGCGCTGCAGGACATGGAGTTCGTGCAATTCCATCCGACCGGCATCTACGGCTCGGGCTGCCTGATCACCGAGGGCTCGCGCGGCGAGGGCGGTTATCTCACCAACTCCAAGGGCGAGCGCTTCATGGAACGCTACGCGCCCAACGCCAAGGACCTCGCCTCGCGTGACGTGGTCAGCCGCGCGATCACCATGGAAATCCGCGAAGGCCGCGGCGTGGGCGACCATGCCGACCACGTGCACCTCAACCTCGCGCATCTCGGT
>JBQCCP010000129.1:0-12006 GCA_051962095.1 Rhodanobacteraceae bacterium | reverse complement strand
GGGGGGGGGTGGGGGCCGCTTTGGCGGCCCGGGGTGGCCCGCCCCCGCCCCCGCCGGGGGGCCCCCGCCCCGCAGCGCCTCGGCCAGATCCGGCACGCACGCCAGTTCCGGCGGCAATTCGAGATCCGGCAGATACTGCTGGTTGCGATGGCTGGCGGCGATGCGTGCCAAGGCTCCGGCATCGCGGCCCCACAAGCGGGTCGCGATGCCATTGCCACACAGCAGCGCGGCCAATGCAGTGCCCCACGAGCCGGCGCCGAGAACGGCAACCGTCGCGCGAGACATGGCGTCAGGCGTTCAGGGCCGGCCTGGAATCGCCGCCGCCCTGGCCCGCCTGCTGGCGCTGCTGTTCGGCGTACAGCGCGTCGAAGTTGATCGGCTGCAGCAGCAGCGGCGGGAAACCACCGTTCAGGACCAGATCGGAAATGACTTGCCGCGCGAACGGGAACAGCACGTTCGGGCAATACGTGGCCAGCACCAGCGAAAGGTTCTGCTGGTCGAAGCCCACGAACGAGAACACGCCGGCCTGGTGCACTTCGGCCAGGTACGCGGTGCGCTCGTTCAGGGTGCAGGTGACCGTGAGGGTCAGCACCACTTCGAAATTGTCGCCCTCGAGCGGGGTGGCCTTGTGGCTCAGGTTCAACTGGACCTGCGGCTGACCCTCTTCCTGGAACACCTTGGGCGCGTTCGGCACCTCGAACGAGACGTCGCGCGCATAGATCTTCTGCAGCGCCATCTGCATCTGGGGGGCGGCCTGGCCGTTGCCCTGGACCGGAATCTCTTCTGCCATGTTCTTGCAAGCTCCGCTGGAAAAGGGTCAAAGATTGGGGATTGTCCCACACCATCGGCGGCGATGCACGCGTTGCGATTGCCCGAAAAGCCGCCGCCTGCTACATTACGCGGCTGACTTCCAGCCGGCCCGGCCACCCGGGCGTTCCGCGACGCGACGCGGGGCCGACGCGGCACTTCCGACACTCGCGCACGCTTCAACGTCGGGCCGAACTTCCGCGGGCCACGCGGATCACCATGAGGAGAAAGCCATGGCACGCGTATGCCAGGTCACCGGTAAAGGTGTGAGCACCGGCAACAACGTCTCGCACGCCAACAACAAGACCCGCCGCCGCTGGCTGCCCAACCTGCACGAACGCCGGTTCTGGGTCGCGAGCGAGAACCGCTGGGTGAAACTGCGCGTTTCCGGCAAGGCGCTGCGCACCATCGACAAGAACGGCATCGACGCCGTGCTCGCGGACTTGCGCGCACGCGGCGAGAAAGTGTAAGGAGAACTCCCATGGCTACCAAGCGCGACAAGATCCGCCTGATTTCCTCGGCCGGCACCGGCCACTTCTACACCACCGACAAGAACAAGAAGAACACCCCTGACAAGATGGAGGTCAAGAAATACGACCCCGTTGTCCGCAAGCACGTGATCTACAAGGAAGGCAAGATCAAGTGACGCGATGGCGCGTTCGCGTTTTTTGCGAACACCTTTGCCATCGCGTCATCCCGGACACGGCGAAGCCGTGATCCGGGATCCAGTGCCTTTGCTCTTACGAAACCCGCCGCAAGGCGGGCTTTGTTTTTGGACGCAACTTGCAACGTCGTGGTCCGCTGCACTGTCCCTCTCTGTGTGCTTGCTTTCCAGGTCAAAACCGGTTTGCATGAATCGGGCGCGCTATTGCAGCGACTCTGGGGAGGGGAATACATGAAAGCTTCGCGCATCGTTGGCGTGATCGTTGCAGTGCCAATTACTGGTGCATTGCTCGTTTTCGGTGGCGTGTTTGCGCTGAAGGAGATGAGTTTTATATCTGCTTCGGCAAACGACCCGCTTGCACCGGACGAGGCTGGACCTCGCGGGAGCCATTGCCGCATCCGTGGCTACTACTTGACCAAACTGACGCAATTACCGGAAAAACGACATGGTCGCTAAACAATCGGGGCCTGGCGTCCATGATCTCACTGGAAGTCACGTGTGGCGACAATGGCGGATACGGCGTTGCGTTCCATCGAAGTGGATTGAACCCTAATATCTCCGACGGAACGTTTGACGTGTCCTATCGGATGGGCGAGCAACCAGGCGTCGTAGGAGAAAAATGGCGCGGATCACCTGGCGTCGCGTACGCGCCAGAGGGTACTTTGTTCGTTGCTCGGATGCTCACGGCTAAAACGATGGTTATCCGCTTCGGCTCGCGTGACATGGAGGTCGACCCAACAGCGTCATTTGATCAGGATTTTGGACTAGGGGATTTCCCTGATCAGCTCGCGAAGCTTGCTAAACGCTGTGGGTACGCGAAGAAGTGACCCGGAAACGCGCCGTTACGTGCGCTAACCATTCCGCTGGCTTCAGCTTTGCGCCACCGCTGCTGTAGCGCGGCAGCGGTGACTCGAATTTGCGTTGTCCATCCACGCGGCGAGGCGCGCACGGTATCGCTGATCTGCTGCAAGTGCGGACGTTTTCCACCAGCCGAGCGCGCCTTGCCATTCTGATCAACCGCCGCACGCATCGGCCATCGACGTTTCGAGTGACCGCTCCGGATGCCCGCGCATCGCGGCAAGTTCGGCGGCATTCCAGGTGTGCCGCACCCGTCCGTCAATCAGCAACACGACACGCGTCGCATGCCGTTCGGCGATGTCGAGCGAATGCGTGGCGAGCAGCACGCCGGCGCCGCCGTGCGCCACCAGCGCAACGAGATGCATCTTGAACGCCAGTGCGCTGCGAGGATCGAGGCCGTTGAACGGCTCATCCAGCAACAGCAAAGGCGGCTCGCCGATCAGGCCCACCATGATCCCGAGTTTCTGTCGCATCCCCAGCGAATAGCTGGCGATGCGCCGGTCCAGCACCGAAGTCAACGACAGGGTTTCGCCGAGCGCGAGCGTCGCGGGCGGAATGGACGGCAATCCGCGCGCGCCTGCGAACAGGGCGAGGCATTCGCGGCCTGTCAGCAATGCCGGCAGGCTAAGCGGGTCGATCGCCAGTCCGATCGCCTGCTTCGCCCCACGCGGCGCGTTCACCAGATCGTGCCCGGCAATGCCGACAGTGCCGCCGGACAAAGGCGTGATACCAGCGACGGCATGCAGCAAGGTGGTCTTGCCGGCGCCATTGGGGCCGATCAGCGCGACTAATTCGCCCCGTGCCATTTCGAGGTCGATACCGTCGAGCACAGGAACATCACCGTATGCCACGCGCAAGTCCACGGCATGGAGCAAGCCTGTCATGCGCGAGGACCCACAAAGCGCGTGACGCGCGCGAGGCAAACGAGCGGCCAGGCCGAGGCCACGCCCGCGCAGACAATCCACACCACCGCAACGACGCCGTGCCGGATCAATGCAGTCCCGATCGCCATGAAAACCAGCGCACACGACGTTGCGATCAGCGGATAGCGAAGCGAAGCCAGGCGTGCGGAACGGGCGTCCCATGGCAGCGCCGCAAGCAGGCGCGCTGCCGCGGCGAACGTGTCGGCGCTGGCTCGCATCACTACCGCGAACCATGTCCATGACAGCACCAGCAGCACCAGTCCTGCGACGGGCACCAGGAATGCACCCATGGGCACCGCGGCCAGCACGATGCCTACCGTCACGAAACTGCCGCCACGCCGCCACCGCACCAGCGCCATGCGCCGCTGCCAATCGAGCAGATGCGGCAGGCGTGGATCGTTCAGCCATGGCAGCGCAAGCAGCGGTTCGCGAATGCCGTCTTCATGCCGCGTCCGGATTCCGCCGCGGAACACGCGCAATGCCGCCACGGCGGTGCCGATGACAAGCGCAAGCTCGACGCCGGCCAGCGCATAAGGCAGATCCCCGCGATGCGGAGCGCCCACGGAAACGGCCAGCAGCAACGCCGCAACGGCCGCGAGTGAAGCGATCAATGCCGCGGCCGTGACCAGCAGCGCCGTGAACGCCAACGCACCGCGCGCGACCGGCAGCGCACCGCACCAGCCGAACCGCCATCGCTCCAGCGCATCCAGCAACCGCTGATGCGTGATCGCATAACTGCCGCCCAGCGCCAGCAACGCAGCGGCTGCCAGGCACCACCCATAGCCCGCGTACAAGTCGGCGCACGCGAGCGCGACACAACACGCCAACAGCAACAGTGGGACGCCGAGCACCCGCACGAATGCAGTCACACCGGTGCGTCGCAGCACAAGCCAGTCGGCGCGTATTGCGGGATGCCACAAGGCCGTCATCGACGCGGATTGTGGCACGCGACCGGCGCGCAGCAAAAAACCCGCCTTGCGGCGGGTTTTTTCATTCGCGATTCGGCGTGAAAAACTACGCCTGCGCGCGCGCCACCGAATACCGCTTCAGCCTTGCGGCGAATTCGATCAGCTTGCGGTTGCCGCTGGCTTCGGCTTCGCGGCACCACTGCTGCAGGGCGGCCAGCGCGGATTCGGGTTTGCGCTGTTCCATCAATGCGGCAAGGCGCGCGCGGTATTCGCTGATCTGCTTGAGGCGCGGACGGTTTTCCACGATGGCGGCCAGACGCGCCTTGCCGGTCTGGTCCAGCCAGCGTCCACCGTTCGCAAGCGCGCGGCGGAGCCGGCGACGCGGCATCGCGCCGAACCGACGGGTGCCTTCCACATTCGATTGCTCGCGCACGGTCGGCTTGATGACCGTCTTGTAGTAATCGGTCATCGCTTCGAAGCGGTGCGTCAGCAGCGCCTTCAGCGTGTCCATGTCGGGCAGCGACACGTTGGGACGTTCGTCCAAGGACGGCGCCACGCGCAGCACTTTCGCCAGGCGCACCTTTTCCAGCCCGCGGATGATCAGCCAGCCGATGTCGACTTCGAACCGGCGCAGCGCGAACTTGGCCGAACTCGGGAACGCGTGGTGGTTGTTGTGCAGCTCTTCGCCACCGATCCATACCCCCCACGGCGTGAGGTTTGTGGCCTTGTCGGCGGTTTCGAAGTTGCGGTAGCCCCACCAGTGGCCGAGGCCGTTGACGACGCCCGCGGCCCAGAACGGAATCCACACCATCTGCACCGCCCAGATCGCCGCGCCCAGCACGCCGAACAGGGCGATGTCGATGATCGCCAGCAGCGTCACGCCGAGATACGGATGCGGCGTGTAGAGGCGGCGTTCGATCCAGTCGTCCGGCGTGCCGCGGCCGTACTTCTGCAGGTCGGCTTCGTTGGCTGCCGCGGCGCGATACAACTCCGCGCCCTCGAAGAACACCTTGCCGATGCCCGCGACCTGCGGGCTGTGCGGATCTTCCTCGGTTTCGCAATGCGCGTGGTGCTTGCGATGCACCGCCACCCATTCCTTGGTGACCATGCCGGTGCCGAGCCAGTTCCAGAAACGCAGGAAGTTCGCGACGACCGGGTGGAAATCCACCCCGCGATGCGCCTGGCTGCGATGCAGGTAAAGGGTGACGGCGAAGATGGTGAGCTGGGTGGTGACCAGCACGTACAAGAGGATCGCGAGCCAGCCGGCGTTCGCCAGGCCGCTCGCGGCAAAGTTCAGGAAAGCGTCTAACATCACGGGATGGCTGGCAGAGGAAGCAGGAAGACCCTGTGTCGACGAGTCTAGGGGAGATCCCCCGACGTCGCCACAGGCTTGCCTAAACAATGTGATGACCGCAACAATTATTTCAATGCCTTTTGCGTACAAATAGTCGAATGGGGACGTCGCCGGCGTTGCTGCACCTCGAACACGTGAGCCGCCGGCTATCCGGACGCGAGGTGCTCCACGACCTTACGTTCAGTTTACAGCGCGAGAGCGTGCTCGGCCTGCTCGGGGTGAACGGCGCCGGCAAATCGACGACGTTGGCGATCATTGCGGGCGTGTTGCGGCCCGACGCGGGAACGGTGCGTATCGATGATCGCGTTGTGAACGACGATCTTCGCACCATACGCGCGCGCATCGGCTGGGTGCCGGAAAGCGTGCCGCTGTGGCCGGAGCTGACGGTTGCGGAATCGCTCGATGCCTGCGGCCGGTTGCGCGGCTTGTCGAAATCCGCGCGCAGGACGGCGAGTGAACGCGAACTCGCGCGGCTGGAATTGCAAGCCGTCGCGCATCGGCTTTGCGGACAGTTGTCGCTGGGCCAGAAACGCCGCGTGGGCCTGGCGCAGGCGCTGCTGCACGAACCCGACCTGCTGGTGCTGGATGAACCCGGCAACGGACTCGACCCGGTGCAGACCGCGCAATTGCGCGAGCTGATCGGCAAACTCAGGCCCGGGCGCGGCATCATTTTCTCCAGCCACGAGCTGGTCGAAGTGGAAGCGACGTGCGACCGCGTGGTGATCCTGCACGAAGGCCGCGTCCGCCATGACGGGAAAACGGACGGCCAACGCGGCAGGCTCGACGCGCAATTCCGCGCGATCGCCGCGCTACCCGCGAGCGCGGCCGCATGAGCGCACCCACGGTTGCACGCATCGACCTGAAACGGCTCGCGGTGCGGCCGTTCGCGTGGACGTTGGCCGGGATCGCGCTGGCGATGATGGCGTGGCAATTCCTGCTGGGGGTTTCCGCGTTCCTGCATGCGCAACCCACGGTGCCGGGGCCGGCCACCGGGCCGGGTTTCATCGATGTTGTGGTCGCGCCGTACCTGCTCAACTACATCCAGTTGTGCCTGGTGATCGCGCCGCTGATCACGATGCAGGCGCTGGCTGGTGAACGCGGCGCGCAGCGGCTCGCGTTGCTGACGGCCTCGGGCGCATCCGGTGCGCAGATCGTGTTCGGCAAATTCATCGCGCGACTGGTGTTCCTGTGGCTGCTGCTGATCGTGGTCGCGACGCTGCCGCTGGTGCTTAGCGGGGCGACCCATCCCGACTGGGGCCAGTTTGGCGCCGCGTTGATCGCCGCCGCGTTATGCGTGGCCGCACTCTCCGCGATCGGCATCGTGTGTTCGGCGTTCACGCCCGAACCCGCGCTGGCCGCGACGGCGGCGCTGCTGATCGGCGAAGCGCTTTCGCTGATCGACGCGGGCCTGCGCATCACCGGCGGCGCGGGCGGCTGGCTCGGCTACCTTGCCTTGCACACGCATCTCGAACCCGCGATGCGCGGGCTGGTGCGCAGCGAAGACCTCATCTATTTCCTTTTGATCGCGGCACTCGCGTTGGCGCTGGCGATCCACCGCGTCGACGCGGAACGGGAGCGCGGCTGATGCGCGGCGCGTGGCGAAATTGGTTGTACGCGCTGCTGTGCGTGGTGATCGCTGTGTGCCTCGCCGCGCTGTCGGCGCGGTTTTCCTTCACGGCGGACTGGAGCGCCGGCGCGCGCGCCACCATCACGCCGCAAAGCCAGTCGCTGTTGAAGCAACTGGAAGGCCCGCTGGAAGTCACGAGCTACGCGCGACCCGGCGTGTTGCGCACCAAGACCCGGTTGCTGATCGATCGCTACGCGCGCTTCAAGCATGACATCGACTTGAAGTTCGTCGATCCGGACCTCGATCCCGTCGCGACCCAGGACGCCGGCATCGCCGCCGACGGCGAACTGGTGCTGACCTGGAACGGCCGCTCGCAACGCGTCACCCAGCTCGACGAGCCGGGTTTTTCCGATGCGCTGGTGCGCCTCGCGCGCGGCGGTACGCGGCTGGTGGCGTTCGTCACCGGCGACGGCGAGCGCGACGCGAACGGCACCAACGCCGCCGACCTCGGCGCATTCGTGCAGCGACTTTCCACATTGGGAATACGCGCGCTGCCGCTGAACTTGGCCGAAGCCGCCGAGGTGCCCCGCAACGCAAACCTCGTGGTGTTGGCAAGTCCGCAGGCCGCGTTGCCGCCGGGTTCCGTGCAGAAGCTGCAGGATTACGTCGCCAATGGCGGCAACCTGTTGTGGCTCACCGAACCCGGCGCCGACGATCTGGGCCTGGCACCACTGGCACAGGCGCTCGGCATCAAGCGTCTGCCGGGCATGCTGCTGGACGCGCAAAGCGCGAGCGGCGTCGGCGATCCGCGCGTGCTGGTCGCGACGCAATATCCGTCGCAAACCGTCACGGACGGCTTCAGGATCAACACGCTGTTTCCGCGCGCGGCGGCTTTGGCGGCGCTTCCGGGTGCCGCGTGGAACGTGCAGCCGATCCTGCAGTCGAGCGCGCGAAGCTGGAACCAGACCGCGCTGGTCGATCCCGCGCACGCCGCGTTCGATCCGGCCTCCAGTGACTTGAAGGGTCCGCTCAGCTTCGGCTACGCGCTCAGCCGGCTGTCGCCCAGTCCGGACAAGAACCAGCAACGCGTGGTGGTGATCGGCGACGGCGATTTTCTTTCCAACGCGTATCTTGCTGACGCCGGGAATCTCGCGTTCGGCGAACGCGTGTTCGACTGGCTGCTGGGCGACGATGCGCTGGCGAGTGTGCCGCAGTCCGCGCCCGACACGGTGCTGAAACCGACCCGCGCGCAACTCGGCGCGCTCACCTTCGGTTATCTCGTCGCGCTGCCGGTCATCCTGATCCTGATAGGTTTCGTGATCAGTGGGCGGCGACGCCGGCAGTGACGCGCGCGAATCGCAATCTGATGGTGCTTGCTGTCATCGCGGTCGTGCTGGTCGCGGCGGTGTTGTGGGTCGGGCGACGCGAATACCTGCGCGATCCGCCGACGCTGACCACGCTCGACCCCCACGCGGTGACACGCATCGAACTCGACATTCCCGCGATCGCCTCGCAGGCGTTCGAGCGGCGCACCGACGGCTGGTGGCGCGTGAAACCTTCCGAAGCGCGCGCCGACGATGCGCGGGTGCAGCGACTCGCCAACCTCGCCGCCAGTTCGGTCGCGCGCTGGATTCCGTTGTCGGACAGCACGCTGGCCAAAGTGGGGCTGGATCACCCTTCGGCCACCCTGGTGTTGAACGGCACGCGCCTCGAATACGGCGGCCTCACCGCGATCGACGAGCTGCGCTACGTGCGGGTCGGCGACAAGATCGCGCTGGTGCCAAGGCAGTATTCGCCGGAAGTGATGCTGACCAAGAACAGTAAAGAGTAAAGTCGCTCGCTGCGCTCGCTGTAAAGGGTACAGAGTAAGAGCTGCCTTTCCACGAGAGCGCCTCTTTTTTCTTTACCATTTGCACGCCGCGACGCGGCCGACTTCACCGTTTACCCTCTCATGCCCGAACTCCCCGAAGTCGAAACCACCAGGCGCGGGATCGCGCCCTTCGTCACCGGGCGCGTGGTGGAACGCGTGCTGCTGCGCCGCAAGGATTTGCGGTGGCCGATTCCGCGCGCGATCACGGCGAAGCTGCCAGGCCAGCGCATCGAAGGCGTCGAGCGCCGCGCGAAATACCTGCTGCTCCACACGCAAGCGGGCTCGGCGCTGCTGCACCTCGGGATGTCGGGATCGCTGCGCATCACCGATCCCGCGGCGCCGTTGCGCAGCCACGATCACTACGACCTGATCTTCGATTCGGGTCAGGCGCTGCGCTTCAACGATCCGCGCCGGTTCGGGTCGCTGTTGTGGCAACCGACCGGTGAAACACACCCGCTGCTCCGGAACCTCGGCCCGGAACCGCTGGGCGATGCGTTCGACGGCGACTGGCTGTGGAACGCCTCGCGCGGGCGCAGCGCCGCGGTGAAAACCTTCCTGATGGACCAGTCGATCGTGGTCGGCGTGGGCAACATCTACGCGAGCGAAGCGCTGTTCGCAGCCGGCGTGCATCCCAAGCGCGCTGCCGGCGCGGTGTCGCGCGCGCGCTATGCGCGCATCGCCGCCGAAATCCAGCACGTGTTGAATTACGCGATCACGCGTGGCGGTACCACGCTGCGCGACTTCCTCGCGCCAGACGGCGCGCCGGGCTATTTCGAGCAGGAGCTTTTCGTCTACGGCCGCGCGGGCGAACCGTGCAAGATCTGCGGCTCGCCGATCCGCGCCGAAGTCGTCGGACAGCGCACGACGTACTGGTGCCCGCATTGCCAGCGTTGACTGCGATCGTCCACGATCGCGGCTCCGCTGAGGATTTGCATCCAACGGCCCGCGCGCACTTCGCATGACAGCCGTCACGAGACACGGCTCCCGCGATTGCGCCAGAATGCCATGGCCACGCCACCGGAGATGACCGCATGACGCCCAACCTGATTGCTCCCATCGTGGTCGCGCCGCTGATCGTGTGGCGCCTTTACGCGCGCACGCGCCGCAATTTCGGACGCCAGCCGATCCAGCCCAAACGCATGTGGATGCGCGTGGCAATTTTTTCGGTAGTCGCGCTGCTGGTCGCGACGCAGGGCTTGCTCGATCCGCGCCTCGCAGCCGGACTGGCCGCGGGACTGGCGGGAGGCGTCCTGCTGGGCATGCTGGCGCTGAAGCTCACGCGCTTCGAGATCGACGGCCAGAACGATTGCTACTTCCCGAACCCGTGGATCGGCATGGCCCTGACCGCGCTGTTCCTCGGGCGACTGCTATACCGCCTGATGGTGCTGTATCCCGAGATGACGCAGGCGGCTTCGGGCGGTTTCGCCACGTACCAGCGCAGTCCGCTCACGATGGTGATCCTGGGCCTGCTGCTGGGCTACTACATCGCGTATTACGCCGGGCTGCTGATCCACCATCGACGGGTCACGGCGACGAGGATCCAGTCCGAATTGAAGTAGCCGGCGAACGCCACAGCAAGACGACAAGGAAGCTCTGCTTTTGCTCGTCATTCCGGCGAAAGCCGGACCGCGAAGGCAGGATGCCGGAGCGAACATCGGCTAAGCCGACGGCCCGAAGGGCTCGCCGCAGGAGCGGCGCGTAGTGCATCTTTTCTTTCAATTAAATCAAAATGGACCCCGGCTTTCGCCGGGGTGACGAGTCCGGAGAAACCAGCGCTCCCTAAAGCGCATCGGCGTCGAGTTCACCGGTGCGGATGCGTATCACCTGATCCAGCGTCGAGATGAAGATCTTGCCGTCGCCGATCTTGCCGGTGCGGGCGGCATGGCTGATCGCTTCCACCGCGCGTTCGACGAGGTTGTCGGGCAGCGCGATCTCCAGTTTCACCTTGGGCAGGAAATCCACCACGTACTCGGCGCCGCGGTACAGCTCGGTATGGCCCTTCTGGCGCCCGAAACCCTTGACCTCGGTGACGGTGATGCCGTTGACGCCCACTTCCGAAAGCGCCTCGCGCACGTCGTCCAGCTTGAACGGCTTGATAATGGCGGTGATCAGTTTCATGGCGGCAAGCTTACCGGAACTGGCTTGCGTGGAAAGTCAGGGCATCGAAGGCCGTTCTGGGCTTCAAACCCCGCCTCATCGCCTGCGCCGTTCTTTGGCGTCATGCCGGACGCCGCAAAGCGGCGATCCGGACTGCGAAGACAGGATGCCGAAGCGAACATCGGCACAGCCGATGGCCCGGGGGGCGAGCCGCAGGATGCGGCGAGTAGCCAGCGACTTTTGATAACCCCGTGCGGTCACGTGCCAAAGTCACTGGGGTCCCGGATATCGCTCCGCGACTGCGTTTGCAGGAATGCAACCGCGAACGCCGAAGGCGGCGCGTAGCGCGAGCGCCATGGATGGCGCGAGCATCCCGGGGTGAGGAGCAAAATCACGGTTTCCCCGCCGCTGAACGAAGCAGCGATCATGGATCATCGCACTAAGATACTCTTGTAGGAAAATCCCTACACCACAACGCGGCGCCCACCGATAGGCACGTCGATCCCGACGCTCTAACCTGTGCGCGCATCGAGGCCACGACATGATCGACGTGCACTCCATAGACCAACTCGCGCATCGGCTGGCTACCCTGGTTCCTCCGGGACTGGCGCAGGCGCGGGACGACATGGAAGCCAATTTTCGGGACGTGCTGGCGCATGGACTGCGCCGCCTCGACCTCGTCACCCGCGAAGAATTCGATGCCCAGCGCGCGGTACTGGAGCGGACCCGCGAACAGGTTGCGTTGCTGGAAAAGCGCGTGACGGAACTGGAAACCGCGCGGAACGCATAACCGCGGCAGCGGCTCCCCGATGCACGCCGGCTGCGCAAGCCGGTGTCATTCGTTCGAGAGAGCCGCCCGATGAGCCTTGCCGTTGCACTCACCCGAGCATCCGAAGGCGTCGCCGCGCCGCTGGTGACGGTGGAAGTGCATCTTTCCGGCGGGTTGCCCGGCACCTCC
>JBQCCP010000128.1:0-4647 GCA_051962095.1 Rhodanobacteraceae bacterium | reverse complement strand
AGCCGAAAACGTGCCGATCTACCTGACCGGCGCGGGCACCGTGCAGGCGCTCAACACCGTCAACGTGCAACCGCAGGTGGGCGGGCAGTTGTTGAAGCTCGACTTCGTGGAAGGCAAGCCCGTGAAGCAGGGCCAGGTGCTAGCCGAGATCGATCCGCGCACCCTGCAGGCGCAACTCGACCAGGCCACGGCCAAGCGCGCGCAGGACCAGACCCAGCTCGCCACCGCGAAGGCCAACCTGGAACGTTCCTCGAATCCGAAGTACGCGCCCTACGTCGCCGAGATCGACCGCATCACCCAGAAGAACACCGTCGCCCAGTGGCAGGCCGCGGTGGCAGCCGACAACGCCAGCATCGCCGACACCAGGGTGCAGCTCGGCTTCACCAGGATCACCTCGCCCATCGATGGCGTCGCGGGGATCCGGCAGGTCGATCCCGGCAACGTGATCACGACCAGCACCACCATCGTCACCGTCACGCAGATGCATCCCATCTATGTGATCTTCACACTGGCCGGCAAATACCTCGATGAAGTGCGAGCCGCGCAGGCGCAGGCGCCGTTGAACGTCGCGATCCTGGACGCCGACAACAACCTGGTCGAGGATGACGGCACGCTGATCGCCATCGGCAACCAGATCGACCCGAACACCAGCACCTTCCAGTTGAAGGCCGAGTTCCCCAATGGCAACAACCAGCTTTTCCCGGGCCAGTACGCCAACACGCGGTTGAAGGTCAGCACCAACAGCGGCGCGCTGGTGGTGCCGGCCGCGGCCGTGCAGCGCGGCCCGAACGGCGACTACGTGTGGCTGGTCACCGACAAGGCGCCGCCGGGCGCCGACACCAGCGCACCCCCCGCCGCAAACGCCAAGGGCCGGCGTGGCGCGCGCGGCGGTGACCAGGACGCCCCCGACAACAAGCCCGCGAAGTACGTCACCATGCAGGCGGTGGTCACCGGCGGCGAGGCCGGCGACACCGGCCTGATCGTCACCAAGGGCCTGAAGGCCGGCGACCTCGTGGTCACCGCGGGCCAGTTCCGCCTGAAGCAAGGCAGCAAGGTGACGCCGATGAAGCCGGGCGAAGTGCCGGCGCCACCCACCACCGCGCAGATCAAGGCCGCGATGTCGAGCGGCAGCGGACGCGGGCGCCGCCGTTGACGACACCGGCCGGAATCTCGAAGCCATGAGCTTCTCCAGCATTTTCATCCGCAGGCCCATCGCGACATCGCTGCTGATGGCGGCGGTGCTGCTGCTTGGCATCATCGGCTACAAGGCGCTGCCGGTGTCGGCGCTGCCCGAGATCGAAGCCCCCAGCCTGGTGGTGACCACGCAATATCCCGGCGCCAGCGCGACCACGATCGCGAACCTGGTGACGACGCCACTGGAACAGCAGCTCGGCCAGATCTCGGGCCTCACGATGATGAGTTCGAACAGTGCCGCGGGCCTGTCGACGATCACGCTGCAGTTCGCGATGAACACCGATCTCGATGTCGCGGCGCAGGACGTGCAGTCTGCACTGCGCACCGCCCGCCTGCCGAGCAGCCTGCCCTATCCACCGATCTACAAGCGGGTGAATCCGGCGGACGCGCCGATCCTGACGCTGGCGCTCACTTCCGACACCGTGCCGCTGCGCGACGTCAACAACTACGCCGATTCGATCCTGTCGCAACGCTTGGCGCAGGTGCCGGGCGTGGGGCTTGTTTCGATCGCCGGCAACGTGCGCCCCGCGGTGCGCGTGCAGGTCGATCCCGGCAAGCTCGCGAACCTCGGGCTGACGATGGAGGACGTGCGTTCGGCGCTCACGCAGGCCAACGTCAATGCCGCCAAGGGTTCGTTGAATGGCGCGGTGCAGACCTACGAAATCGGCACCAACGACCAGTTGCAGAGCGCGTCCGATTACGCCAAGACCATCATCTCGTACAAGAACGGCGCGCCGGTGAGGCTGTCGGACGTCGCCGACGTGATCGAGGGCGTCGAGAACGACCAGCTCGCGGCCTGGGCCAACGGCAAGCCGGCGGTGCTGCTGGACATCCGCCGCCAGCCCGGCGCCAACATCATCAACACCGTCGACCAGATCGAGCAGACGCTGCCGTCCCTGCGCGCGGTGCTGCCGGCCGGCATCCATCTGTCGGTGTTCGCCGACCGCACCATCACGATCCGCGCTTCGGTGCACGACGTCGAGGTGACGCTGCTGATCGCGGTCGCGCTGGTGGTCGCGGTGATCTTCGTGTTCCTGCGACGGCTGTGGGCGACCGTGATTCCCGCGGTCGCGGTGCCGCTGTCGCTGATGGGCACGTTCGCGGTGATGGCGGCCGCGGGGTTCTCGCTGGACAACCTGTCGCTGATGGCGTTGACGGTCGCCACCGGATTCGTGGTGGACGACGCGATCGTGATGATCGAGAACATCGTCCGTTACCTCGAGCAGGGCAAGAACGGCCGCGATGCCGCCGAAATCGGCTCGCGCGAAATCGGCTTCACGGTGCTGTCGCTGACCGTTTCGCTGATCGCGGTGTTCCTGCCGCTGCTGCTGATGCCGGGCGTCACCGGCCGGCTGTTCCACGAATTCGCGTGGGTGCTGACCATCGCGGTCGCGATCTCGATGGGCGTGTCGCTGACCCTGACGCCGATGATGTGCGCGTATCTCCTGAAGCCGGGCTCGCTGCCGACCGGCGACGAGGAGGCGCTGGAAAACCGCCGCGGCTTCTACGCGCGGATGATGGGCTGGTACGAACCCAGCCTGGACTGGGTGCTGGCGCATCGCCGCACCACGATCCTGGTCGCGGCCGCTTCGGTCGCGGTGACCGTGTTGCTGTACGTGGTGATCCCGAAGGATCTGCTGCCCGAGCAGGACACCGGCCTGATCACGGGCGTGGTGCAGGCCGACAGCGACGTCGCGTTCCCCGCGATGGAACGGCACATCGAGGCCGTGACCGCGGCGCTGCGGCACAACCCGGCAGTCGCGGGCGTGGCCGCGTTCGTGGGCGCCGGTGCGATCAATCCGACGCTGAACCAGGGCCAGGTCAGTATCGTGCTGAAGCCGCGCGGCCAGCGCGGCAGCCTCGATGACGTCGTCGCGAGCCTGCAGCGTGACGTGTCCGACGTGCCGGGCGTGGAGCTGTTCCTGAAGCCGGTGCAGGACATCACGCTCGACACCACGGTCGCGCCCACCGAGTACCAGTATGCGCTGTCCGAAGTCGATGCGACGGACCTCGCGAAACACGCGCAACGGATGGTGCAGGCGGTGAAGCAGTTGCCGGAACTGGCCGACGTCTCCGACAACCTGGCGATGAACGGGCGCGCGCTGAAACTGGACATCGACCGCACGGTCGCGAGCCGTCTCGGCGTGCCGGTGCAGACGATCGACGACACCCTGTACGACGCCTACGGCCAGCGCCAGATCTCGACGATCTTCACCCAGCAGAACCAGTACCGCGTGGTGCTGGAAGTGGCGCCGCAGTTCCGCAACCGCTCCGACCTCATGAACATGCTGCGGGTGCGCTCCAACGGCGCGAGCGGCGCGCTGACCGGCAGCAACGCCACCAGCCTCGGGATGCTGAGGTCGTCCAACTCGTCGACCGCAACCGGCATCGGCCAATCCAACACCGGCATCATCCTGGGCGGCGGCAGCACCGTGCCGCTGTCCACGCTGGCGACCGCGACGGTCACCGACGCGCCGCTGGTGATCGCGCACCAGAACCAGTTGCCCGCGGTGATCATCTCGTTCAACGTCGCGCCGGGCTATTCGCTGTCGCAGGCCGTCGATGCTATCAACCGCACCGAGGCGTCGCTCGACCTGCCGCCGCAGGTGCGCGCGGGTTTCATCGGCAAGGCCGCGGAGTTCTCATCGTCGTTGGGGAACGAAGCGCTGTTGCTGCTGGCCGCGATCGTGGTGATCTACATCGTGCTAGGCGTGCTGTACGAAAGCTATATCCACCCGTTCACGATCCTCTCGACGCTGCCGCCCGCGGGCGTCGGCGCCTTGCTGGCGCTGATGATCTTCGGGATGCCGCTGTCGGTGGACGGCATCGTTGGCATCGTGCTGCTGATCGGCATCGTGAAGAAGAACGCGATCCTGATGATCGATTTCGCGATCACCGCGCAGCGGCGCGGCATGACGCCGCACGACGCGATCCGCCGCGCGTGCCTGCTGCGTTTCCGTCCGATCATGATGACCACCTTCGCCGCGCTGTTCGGCGCGCTACCGCTGGCGCTCGGCAACGGCATCGGCGCGGAACTGCGGCGCCCGCTGGGCGTCGCGATCGTGGGCGGCCTGCTGCTGTCGCAACTGGTGACGCTGTACACCACGCCGGTGATCTACCTGTACATGGAACGCTTCGGTGACTGGCTGCGCGAGCGTCGCGGGCAGCAGCACGCCGAACTGGCTTCCGAGAGCGGAAAATGACCCATAAGGAACGAGGGACGAGCAGCGGGGGCGCAAGACTGTCGCGCCATCGCGCCGCGCGCGCCCCTCGCCGCTCACCATGAACATCTCCGCGCCTTTCGTCAAACGCCCCATCGGCACGTCGCTGCTGGCGGCCGGCGTGCTCGCTATCGGCATCCTCTGTTATACGCTGCTGGGCATCAGCGCGCTGCCGCAGTTCTCGATTCCCGCGATCTGGGTGCAGGCCGGCGAACCGGGCGCCAGCGCCACC
>JBQCCP010000127.1:0-47524 GCA_051962095.1 Rhodanobacteraceae bacterium | reverse complement strand
CGGCGCGCGCCAGCGGTTTCCTTCGCAGGAAGTATTGGCGGCGTTCCTGCAACGAGGCGTCGGCGTGGAAGTGATGGACAACGCCGCCGCTGCGCGCACTTGGGACATCCTGGCCAGCGAAGGCCGCAACGCCGTCGCGGTGTTTGTCTTGGCCGATCAATCCGACAGCCAATCCTGACGCCGTCGCACGCGGTAGGCGCAGATATCGCGATGCTCGCGATACATCGTGTCGATGTAAACCTGCCGCTCTTCCCACATGACTTCCAGATCGTAGATGCAGAAGGAATACCGATCCGGCTGTTCAATCCAACCCGCCGCGGTCTTGACCGACACAGAGGTGAACAACTCGTTGTCGTTGCCCCACCATGCGAGCACCAGATACAAGCAGGTCGATCCGCAATGGAATATCGCAAAGTGTGGCGTTCGCGACCACTCAATTCCACGCATGCGCTTGACTTCACCCAGGCGTTCGACAAAACACACCCGATCGACAGTACTGTCGGCTATCGATATCGTGTAGATCTTTGCGCCATCGGCGTCCAACCAATCCGGCGAGGTGCGTACAATCCGTCGTCCGAATCTGTCGTTCGTTTCCTGAGCACCATCACCGACGGACATGCGCTCTCACCGCCCCGGCAAATAACCCAACGGATCGACCGGCTTGCCGTCCTTGCGGATCTCGAAGTGCAGTTCCACGCGCGGCGCGCCGCTCGCGCCCATCAGCGCGATCTCCTGGCCAGCGCTGACGCGATCGCCTTCCTTCACCAATCGCTTGCTGTTGTGGCCGTAGGCGGAAAGAAACGTGTCGTTGTGCTTGATGATGATCAGCTCGCCATAGCCGATCAGTCCGTTGCCGCTGTACACCACGGTGCCCGAAGCCGCCGCGCGCACCGGATCGCCCACGTTGCCCGCGATGTCCACGCCGGCGCCGTCACCGCCGCTGCCCGACTGAAAGCCGCCGAGGATCTTGCCGCTCGCCGGCCATTGCCAGGTGATGCCGTCGACGCTGCGGGTCGCGCCGGGTGGCGGCGTCGGCGTGGTTGCCACGATCGGAGGCGCGGCTTGCGCGGGCGGCGGCGCAGCAGTCGATGTGGGTGCAACCGTCGCGGTTGCGGGTGCGGCAGGCGCACTGGCCGACGATTCGGCGGGCGCCACACCGTTCGAGGTCATGGTCTGCGTGGTGACCGGACCGAACACCGGTTCCGCGGGTTGCGTTGGCGGAGGTTGCACGTGCGCCGGCGGTTGCGCGGTCGTCATCGTGTTGGTCGTCACCACCGTCGTGCCCGCGGCGACCGCGCCGGTCGGCGGCGACATCGATGAAGACGCTTTCAGCTTCAACACCTGGCCCGGATGGATCGTGTAGGGCGGCGGAATGTCGTTCAGCGCCGCGAGTTGGCGCGCATCGATGCCGTGCGCGAATGCGATGCTGTACAGCGTGTCACCGGGCGCGACCGTGTAGCCGGCGTTGCCGACCGTGCCGTTGGCGTGCCCACCGAGGCCGAAGGTCTGCACACCGCGGTTGCTCGTCGCGGGCTGCGAAGGCGCCGGCGACGGCTGCGTGGCCGGTTCGGGACTGCTGCCCCCGAACGAGTGATTGACCACCGGCGCCGGGGTGGATGCGCAACCCGCCAGCAACAGCGGGAACACGGCGACGGCAAGAAAGGATTTCAGAAAACGTGTCGTTCGCATGATGCGCGCAAGGATAACGTATTCGTGCGATCGTCCATGATCGCTGTGCCACCAGCCATGGCATGAACAGCGCGTTCCACACTTGGAAGCTTCACAACGGCCATCCATGGCCTGACTTTCCACCAAAGCCGTCGCCACCAGCGCCGTAAACAATCAACGCAGATAGAAATACAAACCGAGCACTACCACGATCGCGACGATCACCCAGCCCGCGGTTTCGATGTGCTTGTGCAGCGCCTTCTCGGCGCGTTCGCCACCGAGGCGGATCACGCCGGCGACCAGGAACACGCGCTTGCCGCGGCCAATCAGGATGCCGGCGAGGAACGGCAGCATCGGCATGCCCACGATGCCGCACGCCCAACTCGCGACCTTCATGGGAATCGGCAGAAAACCGGCTGCGACCAGCATCCAGAATGCTTCCCAGGGATGCTGCTTCGCGGCCGTTCCGAACTTCTGCACCATCGCATCCAGATGTTGCGACCAACCAATGTCGGCGAGGAACGGCTGCAGGTAATGAAAGGCGTAATGGCCGAGTTCGTAGCCGATGACCGAGCCGGCCAGCGAGCCGGCCAGGCTGATCGAGGCGAAATACCACCAGCGCTTCGGTCGCGCCAACGTCATCGGCGCCAGCATGATTTCCGGCGCGACCGGGAAGATGAAAGCCTCGAAGAAACTCAGCACGCACAGCCACACGTCGGCACGCGGCTTGGCGGCCCATTCGAGGGCTTTTTCGTACAACGGACGAAATAGGCGCATCAGGTGGTCATCCGAGGCCGCCGAGCAAAGGCACGAAACTCACGGGCTCGAGTTCCTCCTTGTGCGATTGCTCGCCCTCGCGACGGAAACGCGTCAGCCGCTGCGCGCCCGGAGGTCCCAATGGCGCGACCATCACCCCGCCGTCCGCCAGTTGATCCTGCAGCGCGCGCGGCACCGATTCGCCGGCGGCGGTCAGCACGATCGCATCGAACGGCGCTTCGGTGGGCCAGCCGATATTGCCATCGTCGTGGCGCGAACGGATGTTCTCGATCTTCATGTTGCGGAACAGCCGTCGCGCCTTGCGCAGCAGTTCCTCGATCCTCTCGACGGTGTAGACCGTCTCCACCAGTTGCGCGAGCACCGCTGCCTGATACCCGGAGCCGGTGCCGACTTCCAGCACGCGCTTGGGCACGCCATGCTCGATCAACAGTTCGGTCATCCGCGCCACCACCCACGGCTGCGAGATGGTCTGGCCCAGCCCGATCGGCAGCGCGTTGTTTTCATACGCCCGCGCGGCCAGCGCCTCGTCGATGAACAGGTGGCGCGGCGTGGTGCGGATCACGTCCAGCACGCGCGAATCCCTGATGCCCTCGTCGCGCAGCGTCGCGACCAGCCGGTCGCGCGCGCGCTGCGAGGTCATGCCATGCCCGTGCGCGGAGGCTGGTGCGGCGCCAAAAAGGTGTGTCATGCCGCCTGCTCTCCCTGCAGTTGCGCGGTCAGTCCGCCGATCCAGTTCGAGACTTTTTCCAGCGCCTGGAAACGGGTGAGATCGACGTGGATGGGCGTCACCGAAACGAAGCCGCGCCGCACCGCGTCGAAATCGGTGCCGGGACCGGCATCGTCGGCGTCGCCCGCGGCGCCGATCCACCACACCGTGCGCCCGCGCGGATCGCGCTGCGCGATGCACGGCGAGGCGCGGTGACGACTGCCGAGGCGCGTGACTTCGAACCCTTCGATCCGTTCCCACGCGCGATCGGGCACGTTGACGTTGAGGATGGTGTCGGCGGGCAGCGGATCGACCAGCAGGCGCCGCATCAGCAGCGATACGGCGCGCGCGGCGGAATCGAAATGATGGCCGTTGCCGTCGTGGAGTTCGCCCGGACCTGCCAATGAAACCGCAATCGCTGGAAGGCCCAGGAATCGTCCTTCCATCGCCGCCGAGACGGTGCCGGAATAGATCACGTCGTCGCCGAGGTTGGCGGAGTTGTTGATGCCCGACACCACGATGTCGGGTTCGTCGTCCAGCAAACCCGACAACGCCAGGTGCACGCAATCGGTCGGCGTGCCGGCGACGCGGTAGCGGCCATCGTCGAGTTTCGCTACCCGCACCGGCGCATCGAGCGTCAACGAGTTGCTGGCGCCGGAACGATCGCGATCGGGCGCCACCACCGTCACGTCCCCTAGTTCCGCCAGTCGTTCGGCCAACACGCGGATGCCCGGCGCATCCACGCCGTCGTCATTGCTCAGCAAAACCCGCATCGCCACCCAACCCCGAAAGAAAACTTGCGCAGCCGACAAGTTTAGCCGATCGCACCCGCGCCACGCGGCGAATCAACCGCTGGAAGCCGGCGCCGCGGTGGCAGCCGGCGGCGGCGCGGCGCTCGCAGCACCGGCCGGCGCATTCACGACCTGATAGAACACCTCCCCGGGTTTGATCAGGCCAAGCTGGGATCGGGCGCGGGCTTCCACCGCGTCCTGACCATGCTTCAGGTCTTCGACGTCCGCGTGCAGCGCGTCGTTGCGCTGCTTCAGCTTCGCGTTCTCGGCCTGCTGTTCGGACAGGCGCGCGCGGATCGCGCGCAGGTCGCGCATGCCGCCGTCGCCCACCCACAGCTTGATCTGCAAGCCGATCAGCAGGGCGATCAGGATCAAAGCTATCCATCTAAGCATTGCGATCATCCATGATCGCGGCATCGATCCATGATGGGGCAAACGGCCCCGCCTTGGGTCCACCAACGCCAGAACGGGCATCCATGTCCTGACTTTCCACAACAGCCGCCCCGCAAGATGCGCCGTGCCAGCCGGCTCTCCGGAAAGTCAGGGACATGATCTCAACCCGGCAACGCCTTGAGGTTCGGAAACGCGTCGCGACCAGCATACTTCGCGCCGACGCCGAGTTGTTCCTCGATCCGCAGCAACTGGTTGTACTTGGCGATGCGGTCGGAGCGGCACAGCGAGCCGGTCTTGATCTGGGTGGCCGTGGTCGCGACCGCGAGGTCGGCGATCGTGGTGTCCTCGGTCTCGCCCGACCGGTGCGACATCACGGCGGCGTACTTCGCCTGGTCGGCCATCGCGACGGCTTCCAGCGTCTCGCTGAGCGTGCCGATCTGGTTCACCTTGATCAGGATCGCGTTGGCGATGTGGTTGGCGATGCCTTCGCGGAAAATTGCGGGATTGGTGACGAACAGGTCGTCGCCGACCAACTGGATTTTCTTGCCGAGTTTTTCGGTGATCAGTTTCCAGCCGGCCTGGTCGCCCTCGGCCAAGCCGTCCTCGATGCTGATGATCGGATACTTCGCGCACCAGTCGGCGTAGAGCTCCACCATTCCGGCCGCGTCCAGCTTGCGGTTTTCACCCTTGAGGTCGTACACGCCGTTGTCGAAGAATTCCGACGATGCGGGATCGAGCGCGATCCAGATCTGCTTGCCCGCCTTGTAGCCGGCAACCTCGACGGCTTCGAGGATCACCTCGATGGCTTCCTCGTGCGTGCGCAGCGCCGGCGCGAAGCCGCCCTCGTCACCGACCGCGGTGTTCATGCCGCGCTT
Source organism: Rhodanobacteraceae bacterium (assembly GCA_051962095.1). Lineage (GTDB taxonomy): Bacteria > Pseudomonadota > Gammaproteobacteria > Xanthomonadales > Rhodanobacteraceae > 66-474. The sequence goes on along the minus strand of JBQCCP010000127.1, from coordinate 42,314 downwards.
CTTCAACTGCGTCTTCAGGGCATGGAAACACTCGACGCCCGCGCGCAGCGCGTCGGAGAACCGGTCGAAGCCCGCCGGCATCACCATGAATTCCTGCATGTCCAGCGGATTGTCGGCGTGCACGCCGCCGTTGATCACGTTCATCATGGGAACAGGCAACACCGGCGTGCGATCGCTCGCCAGGTATTTCCACAGCGGCTGCTTGCGCGAAGCCGCCACGGCGTGCGCGGCGGCCAGCGACACGCCGAGTGTGGCGTTTGCACCCAGTCGTGACTTGTTCGGCGTGCCATCCAGCGCGATCAGCTTGTCGTCGAGGCCTTTCTGGTCGGCGGCATCGAAACCCGCCAGCGTTTTCGCGATTTCACCGTTGACGTTGCCGACCGCCCTGGTCACGCCCTTGCCGAGATAACGCGACTTGTCGCCGTCGCGCAGTTCCACCGCTTCGCGGGTGCCCGTGGATGCGCCCGACGGCACGATCGCGCGACCGAACGCACCGTCGCTCAGTGTCATTTCGGCCTCGAGGGTGGGATTGCCGCGGCTGTCCAGCACTTCGCGGGCGTGAATCGTCTTGATGGCTGTAGTCATGGCTCTCTGCAATCGTTCGATGAAGGGCCTTCATCATTCCGGGGCTGCCGAAGGCAGAACCCGGAATCGGTGTCTTGATGCACAACAGTCCCAAACCGATTCCGGGTTCCGCGCTGTGCGCGGCCCCGGAATGACGACAGTCTTTATTGCTGTACCTCAAGAAAGCCGGCACGCTTGGTTGTCGCGTCGAGTTCTTTCAGCGTCGTCAGCAACGCTTCCATCTTGCCCAGCGGCCACGCATTCGGACCGTCGGACAACGCCTTGTCCGGATCGGGATGCGTCTCCATGAACATGCCGGCGACGCCGACCGCGACGGCCGCGCGTGCCAGCACCGGCACGAATTCGCGCTGGCCGCCGGACCTGGTGCCCTGTCCGCCAGGCAATTGCACCGAGTGCGTCGCGTCGAACACCACCGGGCAGCCGGTGTCGCGCATCACCGCCAGCGAGCGCATGTCGGACACCAGGTTGTTGTAACCGAAGCTCGCGCCGCGCTCGCATACGAGGATCTGCTCGTTGCCAACCGCGCGCACCTTCTCGACCACGTTCTTCATGTCCCACGGCGACAGGAACTGGCCTTTCTTGATGTTGACCGGCTTGCCGACACGCGCGACCTTCTGGATGAAATCGGTCTGCCGGCACAGGAATGCCGGGGTCTGCAGCACGTCGACGACCTCGCCGACCTCATCGAACGGCGTGTATTCGTGCACGTCGGTGAGCACCGGCACGCCGATCCGTCTCTTCACTTCGCCGAGGATGCGCAGGCCTTCTTCCATCCCGAGTCCGCGGAAGCTCTGCGATGAAGTGCGGTTGGCCTTGTCAAAACTCGACTTGAAAATGAAGTGGATGCCAAGCTTGCCGGTAATTTCCTTGAGCCTGCCGGCCGTATCGAGTTGCAGTTGCTCGGACTCGACCACGCACGGGCCGGCGATCAGGAAAAACGGTTTCTCCAGACCGACTTCGAAGCCGCACAAATTCATCCGGCAGCTTCCTTGGCCAGCCTGGGCGCGTCACGCATCGCCTTGTACTCGCGCGCGGCGCGCACGAAGCCGTTGAACAGGGGGTGGCCGTCGCGCGGCGTCGAGGTGAATTCCGGATGGAATTGGCAGGCCAGGAACCACGGGTGTTTCTGCGCCGGCAGTTCCACGATTTCGACCAGGTCGTCCACCGACAGACCCGCGATCACGAGCCCGGCCTTCTCCAGGCGTTCGCGGTAGCGGTTGTTGAATTCGAAGCGGTGGCGGTGGCGCTCGCGGATGGTGTCGGCGCCGTACAGTTCGCGCGCCAGCGTGCCTGGTTTCAGGCGGCATTCCTGCGCACCCAGGCGCATCGTCCCGCCCAGGTCGGACCCTTCGTCGCGGCGCTGCACGTCGCCGGCGCCCTGCGTCCACTCGGTGATCAGCGCGATCACCGGGTCGGCGCAATCGCGGTCATTTTCGGTGGAACCCGCGCCGGCAATGCCGGCCACGTCCCGCGCGAACTCCACCACCGCCGCGTGCATCCCGTAGCAGATGCCGAAATACGGAATGCCGCGCTCGCGCGCGTACTTCACGGCCTGGATCTTGCCTTCGAATCCGCGCTTGCCGAAGCCGCCAGGCACCAGGATCGCATCCGCGTCGTGCAGCACCGCGTCGGCGCCGCGCGTCTCGATGTTCTCCGAATCCATCCATTCGAGCCGCACGCGCGTCGCATTGTGGATGCCGCCGTGGCGCAGCGCCTCGCCCAGCGACTTGTAGGCATCCTTGTGCTCGACGTACTTCCCGACGATATAGACCCGCACCTCGTCCTTCGGGTGTTCGACCGCATCGACGGTGCGCTGCCACTGCGAAAGATCGGTCGGTTTCGCGTCGAGGCGCAGGCGATCGACCACGATGTCGTCCAGACCTTCCTTGTGCAGCCACAGCGGCAGCTTGTAGATGGTGTCGGCATCGGCCGCGCTGATCACCGCGTTCTCCGGCACGTTGGTGAACAGCGCGATCTTGCGGCGTTCGGATTCGGGCAGCGGTTCCTCGGAACGGCACAGCAGGATGTCGGGCTGGATGCCGAGCGCGCGCAGTTCCTTCACCGAGTGCTGGGTCGGCTTGGTCTTGATCTCGCCCGCGGCCTTGATGAACGGCACCAGCGTCAGGTGCATGAACAGCACCTTGTCGGCGCCGCGCTCGATGCGCAACTGGCGCGCGGCTTCCAGGAACGGCTGCGATTCGATGTCGCCCACCGTGCCGCCGATCTCGACCAGCGCCACGTCGAACCCCCGCGTGGCCTCGTCGATCACGTGCTTGATCTGATTGGTGATGTGCGGGATCACCTGCACCGTGGCGCCGAGATAATCGCCGCGGCGTTCCTTGCGGATCACGGCCTCGTAGATCTTGCCGGTGGTGATGGAATTCTTGCCCGACAGCCGCGTGCGCACGAAGCGCTCGTAGTGCCCGAGATCGAGATCGGTCTCGGCGCCGTCGTCGGTGACGTACACCTCACCGTGCTGGAACGGGCTCATGGTGCCGGGATCGACGTTGATGTAGGGGTCGAGCTTCATCAACGTCACACTGAGGCCGCGGGCCTCGAGGATGGACGCCAGCGACGCCGACGCGATGCCCTTGCCAAGCGAGGACACCACGCCGCCGGTGACGAAAATCAGGGAGGTCATGGTCGGACCGTGTGTGGAAAGCGTCATTCTAGCGGCGACCGCCGGCTTCCGCGAGTACACGAACATTTCCACTTCGCGCGGGGATTCGCCAGAATGGTCTTTTCGCCATGGGCGTCGCCATGACTGCTTCCTTGATTCCGTCGCGCATCGCCGCGCTGCGCGATGCGATGCAACAGCGCGGCATCGCCGCCTGCATCGTGCCCACCGCCGATCCACACCTTTCCGAGTACCTGCCGGAACACTGGACCGCGCGGGAATGGCTGTCGGGCTTCACCGGATCGGCCGGGACGCTGGTGGTCACGCCGCAATTCGCCGGGTTGTGGACGGACTCGCGCTACTTCTCGCAAGCCGAACGCCAACTCGCGGGCAGTGGCGTGAAACTGATGAAGTTGAACGTGCCGCACACGCCCGAGCACGTGGCGTGGCTGTGCGAGCGCGTGCACGCAGGCGACAGGATTGCGTGCGCCGCCGAAATGCTGTCGCTGGCGTCGGAACGTTCGCTGCGCAAAGAGTTGGCGAAGCACGGCGCGGAGCTGGTGGAAGACGACCTGCCCGGCGCGATCTGGAGCGATCGCCCGCCGCTGCCACACGCACCCATCTACGAACACCCGCTCGATTACGCCATTCGCAGCCGCGCCGAGAAACTCGCGGACGCGCGCAGTGCGACGCAACAGGCCGGCGCGACGCATCACGTCGTCTCCGCACTGGACGAGATCGCCTGGGTGCTGAACCTGCGCGGCAGCGACGTGGACTACAACCCGGTGTTCCTCGCGCACCTGCTGATGGACGTGAACGGCGCGACGTTGTTCGTCGACGTGGGCAAGGTCGAAACGAGCACCCCTCCCCCCGCTCGCGGGGGAAGGTTGGGAGGGGGGAAAGGCATCGCGAGTGGTGATGGAATTCTCTCGCAAGTTTCACCCCCACCACAGCCCTCCCCCGTGAACGTTGGAGGGAGAACAGCCGCAAGCGGAGGAAGCAATTTGTTGGAACGTCTGCGCGCCGACGGCGTGTGCATCGCACCTTACGAATCCATCACTGATGCATTGGGCGGATTGCCGCAAGAGACGAAACTGCTGCTCGCGCCCGCACAGATCTCCGCCTCCGTTGCGCACGCCATTCCCGATCACGTCACGCTGGTCGAAGCGGCAGGGCCGATCACGGGCGCCAAGGCGCGCAAATCCGACGAAGAAATGGCCCACGTCCGCGAAGCGATGCGCCGCGACGGCGTGGCGCTGGTGCGCGGCGCGCGCTGGGTCGAGCAATCCTTGCACGAAGGCCGGCGCATCACGGAACTCGACGTGGACGAAAAGCTGCGCGAGCTGCGCGCACAGCAACCCGGCTTCGTCAGCGAAAGCTTTTCGACCATTGCCGGCTACCAGGCCAATGCCGCGTTGCCGCACTACCGCGCCACGCCCGAATCGCATTCGGACTTGAAGCCGCTCGGGATGCTGCTGATCGATTCCGGCGCGCAATACCTCGGCGGCACTACCGATATCACGCGGATGTGGGCGCTCGGCGAAACCACGCCCGAGCAGCGCCGCGACGTCACGCTGGTATTGAAGGGCGTGATCGCGCTGTCGCGCGCGAAATTCCCGCGCGGCGCGTCGGGCCAGCAGTTGGATGCCTTGGCACGCGCGCCGATCTGGGCCGCGGGGGTCGATTACGGCCACGGCACCGGGCACGGCGTCGGTTATTGCCTCAACGTGCACGAAGGGCCGCAATCGATCCGGCCGCCGCGCTCGGGCCAGCAATTCGAAGCTATGGACGTCGGGATGATCACCTCGATCGAGCCCGGCATCTACAAGCCCGGCAGGCACGGCGTGCGCATCGAGAACCTGGCCGCGACCATCCCCGCCGGCGACGGTGAATTCGGCGAATTCCTCGCGTTCGAAACCTTGACGGTGTGCCCGATCGACACGCGTCTGCTCGAGCTGTCGTTGCTCGATACGACCGAGATCGCATGGCTCGACGCTTACCACGCAAACGTGCGCGAACGACTCGCGCCGTTGCTGGACGATGCCGCCGATCGCGCCTGGCTGGACCTGCGCTGCGCCCCGCTGAAAACCGCGAAAGCCGCCTGAACGGCACGGGCCGGCGCTCAACAGGACGGGTGCGTTCTGCTAGTTTACGCGGATCACTTTGCGCCAAGGAAACGCCCCGTGCCGCGCCGACCGATGCCGCTGACCCCGCGTGCACTGGCTTTTGCGATCACGCTGGCGGTCGCACCCGGCATGGCGCTGGCGCAAGGTTCGCCGGGCACCTGCCCGCTCGGCGCGTTTGTCTGCCCGGTGGTGAAAAACGACTTCGCGCTGTGCAGGAAAAACGACCTGCTGAACTTCTACGAACCGGGCTTGCCCACCGAAGGCAATCGCGAAGCCAGTCCGGCACAGGTTTACGGCGACCGCTTCTCGAGTCCCGACAGCAACCTCTTCCATCTTTCCGGCAACACGTCGCTGCAGCGGCTCGACCAGCTGCTGCGCGCGGATTCGCTCACCTACAACGCCGACACCACCGCCTACGACGCCGAAGGCCACATCCGCTACCAGGAACGCGGGATGTTGTTCTCGGCCGACAGCATGAAGGGCACCACCACCCCGGAATACGGCGTCGCCGACAACGTGCAGTACCAGTTGCTGACTTCGCGCGGCAATGGCGTGGCGAGCCAGGCCATCATGCTGGACCAGGATCGCGACAAGCTGCACGACGTCACCTATTCCACCTGCGACCTCCACAACCGGGTGTGGGAGATCGAGGCCAGGACCATGACCATGGATCGCGACGAGGGCGTCGGCCGCGCCCGCGACGTGACCATGCGCCTGAAGGGCGTGCCGTTCCTGTGGCTGCCGTACATGCGCTTTCCGATCGACAACCAGCGCCAGACCGGCTTCCTGTACCCGTCGTTCGGCAAGCGCAGCCGCGCCGGGTTCTTCGTCGCGATTCCGTTCTACTGGAACATCGCGCCGAACTACGACGCCACCTTCACCCCGACGTGGTATGCCGATCGCGGCGGGATGCTCGACACCCAGTTCCGCTATCTCACCCCGATCACCAAGGGCGAGTTGAACCTCGATTACATGCCGCACGACAAGGTGGCCGACCGCAACCGCGGCTACCTCACCTTCACCAACCAGACCCAGTTGCCCTGGAACCTGCAATGGAACACCTCCATCGCGCACGCGACCGACAAGGCGTGGTTCCAGGATTTCGGGCAGAACCTCACGACCTCGACGGTGACGCTGCTGGGCTCCTCGTCCTACGTCACCGGTTCGGGCGACTGGTGGAACGGCGGCATCGGCGCGGACTGGTACCAGATCGTCACGCCGGGCATTCCAGACCTTGCCGCGCCTTACCGGCGGCTGCCTCGCATGTTTTTCAATGCCGATCGTCCGATCGGCGGCCCCGGCGGCCCCGAATGGGGCATCAACGCCGAGGCCGTGCGCTTCGTGAAACCCGAAGCCATCGGCGGCGACCGTTTCGATTTCTATCCCTACCTCGCGTGGCCGCTGCAGGGCGCGGCGTGGTTCCTGCGCCCGGAAGTCGGCGTGCGCTACACCGCCTATAACCTGCCGCAGCCGGTCGCGGGAAGCACGACCGACCACCCGACGCGCACCACGCCGATCTTCGACGTCGATGCCGGGCTGGTGTTCGAGCGCGACGTGCACCTGTTCGGCAGCGACTACACCCAGACGCTGGAGCCGCGCCTGTATTACCTGCGCGTGCCTTACCGCAATCAGAACGACCTGCCGCTGTTCGACACCCAGCCGCTGACGTTCGACTTCTGGCAGTTGTTCACCACCAACAGCTTCAGCGGCGCCGACCGTCAGATGAATGCCAACAATCTGTCGCTGGCGCTGACTACGCGTTTCCTCGACCAGAACGGCGTCGAGAAATTGTCCGCGAGCATCGGCCAGATCCGCTATTTCGATCCGCAGAAGGTGACGCTCTTCCCGAACGGCCAGGTGGTGGATTATTCCGGTTCCAACTACGTCGCCAATCTCACCGTGAGCCTGAACGACAACTGGCGCCTGACCACCTCGCAGCAGTGGAACCCGAACACCGACCAGACCGATGTTTCCACCATCGGCCTGCAGCGCCGGCTGTGGGGCGACGGCATCGTGAACTTCGATTACCGCTATCGCCGCAACCTGCTGGAGCAGGCCAGCATGACCGCCGAAGTGCCGGTCGGCGCGGCCTGGAAACTGGTCGGCGGCTACACCTATTCGCTACGCGACAAACGCGCGATCGACGCATTCGCCGGCATCGAGTGGGACAGTTGCTGCACCGCGATCCGTGTGCTGAGCCGCCGTTACGTGTACGACTACAAGGGCGATGCCAACAACGCCATCATGTTCGAGATCCAGTTCAAGGGCGTCGGCTCGTACGGCCAGCACACCGGGACCTTCCTGCAGAATGCTATCCTAGGCTATCAGTAACTTTGCGATCGCCCGTGATCGCACCACTTGGATGGGTACGGTAAAAGCGTGTTCTCCAAGCCACAGACATCAGAACGACCATCCATGGTCTGACTTTTCACCACAGCTGCTTCGATCGCTCCTCGGCACAACCCAACTTTCGGCCGCCGGCGTTGTCCAAGGCCCGATCCGCCCCGGACCTGCTCCCCCGGCACGCCGCCATCCACTCCGGTTCCAACAGACGAACATGAAAGCATCCTCTCTCGCCAGCCTGGTCCTGACGCTCGCGGCCGCGGCCATCGCGCTGCCCGCCTCCGCGCAGCTGCTGAGCCCGAACGCGCCGCCACCCAGCAGCGCGCAACCTTCGTCGCTGCTGTCGCCCGATGCCGACGCCTCCAACCAGGTCCAGCCGCTGGACCGGATCGTCGCGGTGGTGAACGACGGCGTGATCCTGCAAAGCCAGCTCAACCAGACGATGGCGACGGTTTCCCAGCAGATCGCCGGTTCCGGCGGCACGCTGCCGCCGCAGAACGTGCTGGAAAAGCAGGTGCTGCAACACCTGATCGTGAACCAGTTGCTGGTGCAGAAGGCGCACGAAAACGGCGTGCGGGTGTCCGACGACCAGGTCGACGCCGCGGTCGCCAACATCGCGCAACAGAACAAGATGAGCGTCCCGCAGATGCAGGCGGCGATGCAGCAGCAGGGCGTGGACTACGCCTCCTTCCGCCAGCAGTTGCGCGACCAGTTGCTGGTGCGTGCCGTGCAGCAGCAGGTCATGCAGCAATCCGCGCAGGTTTCCGACGCGGAAATCAACAACCTCATCGCCAGCCCGGCATTCCGCCAGGGCGAAGTGCACCTGGCGCGGATCCTGGTCGGCCTTCCCGAAGGCGCGAACGCCCAGCAGATCGCCGCCGCGCAAGCCAAGGCCGACAAGGTCGAGGACGAACTGAAGAAGGGCGGAAGTTTCGCCGCACTCGCGGTCAGCAACTCCAGCGCGCCCGAAGCGCTGAACGGCGGCGACCTCGGCTGGCGTCGCGTGGATGAGTTGCCTCAGCCCGTGCAGCAGATCGTCAATGCCCTGCAGCCGGGCGAATACACCCAGCCGCTGCGCGATGCCGCCGGCTTCACGATCCTGAAACTCGAAGGCAAGCGCACGCCCGATACCAAGCAGATCGTCACCGAGTACCACGCGCTGCACCTGATGATCAAACCCAACGCGGTGCTGACCGAACAGGGCGCGCACGACAAGATCGAAAAGCTCTATCGCGAAATCGTGGACGGCCACGCCGACTTCGCGACGCTCGCCAAGCAGAATTCCGACGACCCGACCACCGCGAATGCCGGCGGCGACATGGGCTGGTTCATGCAAGGCGACTGGGGCAGCGAAGTCGGCAAGCTGATCGCAGGCATGCAACCGGGCCAGGTGACCCAGCCGTTCGAGAGCCCCGACGGTTCCTGGCACCTCGTGAAGTTGCTCGGCACGCGTCAGGCCGACAAGACCGAGGACATCGAGCGCGAGCAGGCGCGCCAGGCGATCGCCGCGCGCAAGGGCCAGCAGGCATTCGAACAGTTCCTGCGCGACCTCGAATCGTCGGCGTACATCAGCATCCGGGTCCCGGAACTGGCCGACGCCTCGGCCACCGCCAGCAACGACGCGCAATGATGTCCGAGCCGGCCCCGGCCGGCTCGTCCCGGCCCACGCATCTTGCCAGGCTCGCCGTCACCGGCGGCGAGCCCGCCGGTGTCGGTCCCGAACTGGTGGCCCGCCTGGCGGCGACGCCCATCGCCGCCGACCTCGTCGCGATCAGCGATGCGGGGCTGCTGGAGCGCGCGGCGCGCCACTGCGGCATCACGCTGAAGATCGAAGCGTATGACGGCCAATCCCGCACGCTGCGCGCGGCCGGAAGCCTGCGGGTCCTGGACGTGCCGTTGCGCGTCGAGGAAACGCCGGGCCAACTCGATCCGCGCAACGCCTTCCACGTCCTGAACACGCTGGCGCAGGCGGCCGACGGCTGCCTCGCCGGCGAGTTCGACGCGGTGGTCACCGCACCGGTGCAGAAATCGGTGATCAACGACGCCGGCGAAGCGTTCTCCGGCCACACCGAATTCTTCGCGCAGCGCGCCGGCTGCGACGTGGTGATGATGCTGGCCTCGCCCGAATTGCGCGTGGCGCTGGCGACGACGCACCTGCCCTTGGCGCGCGTGCCGGCCGCGATAACCCGCGAGTCGCTGACACGCACGTTGCGCATCGTGCACGCGGAGCTGATCGCAAAATTCGGCATCGCCGCGCCGCGCATCGCGGTGCTGGGCGTGAACCCGCACGCTGGCGAAGGCGGACACCTCGGCCGCGAAGAAATCGAGACGATCATCCCCGCGCTCGACGCCTTGCGCGGCGAAGGTGTGCAATTCGTCGGTCCCCTGCCCGCCGACACCGCGTTCGTGCCGGCGATGCGCGCGCGCTACGACGTGGTGCTCGCGATGTACCACGACCAGGCCCTGCCGGTACTGAAATCCGAAGCCTTCGACCGTACCGTCAACATCACACTCGGATTGCCGTTCATCCGCACCTCGGTCGACCACGGAACCGCGCTGGACCTCGCCGGCAGCGGCCGCGCCGATCCGGCCAGCATGATCGCGGCCGCGGACACCGCCTTGCGACTGGCAGCGCAACGTGCGCGCGTCTGAATCGCAATGTCCGCGCGTCCCAAGAAACACTACGGCCAGCATTTCCTGCACGAACGAGGCGTGATCGAGCGCATCGTCGCCGCGATTGCGCCGCGACCGGACGATCGCATCGTGGAAATCGGCCCGGGTGAAGGCGCTCTCACGCTGCCGCTGTTGCGCGCGGCGGGGCGGATGATCGCGATCGAACTCGATACCGACTTGATCGAGCCGCTGCGTGCGCGCGCTGCAAGTGTGGGCGAACTCGAGATCGTCCACGCCGACGTGTTGAAGGTGGACCTCACGGCGCTCGCGAACGGCGGCAAGCTTCGACTCGCCGGCAACCTGCCCTACTACGTCTCCAGCCCTATCCTGTTCCACTGCCTCGCGCACGCGGATGCGATCGCCGACATGCACTTCATGTTGCAGAAGGAAGTCGTCGACCGCATGGCGGCCGAACCGGGCAGCAAGACGTATGGAAGGCTGTCGGTGATGCTGCAACTCGCGTGCAAGGTCGAGCCGCTGTTGCGGGTCCCGCCAGGCGCGTTCCGGCCGCCGCCGAAAGTGGAATCGGCGGTGGTGCGGTTGACGCCGCTGCCCGAAGCGCAACGCATCGACCCGGACCTCGCGCGCGCAGTCGAAGCCGTGGTGCGCGCGGCGTTCGGCCAGCGCCGCAAGACGCTCTCCAATGCCTTGCGCGGAGTGGTGGACGCCGAGGCGATCCGCGCCGCCGGCATCGACGCGCGCGCGCGCGCCGAAAGCGTGCCGCCGCAAGGCTTCGTCGCATTGGCGAAAAAACTGGGTTCCGATGGCTTGCAGGCCGAGCCGAAACTCGCCGACAATGCAGGCCAATGAGCCCCCGACCAACCACCACCGACAAACCGGGCAAGCCTCGCGAACCCGAGCCGCACGCGGTCGAGCTCGAGATCGAGACGCGCTACGTGGCCGACCAGTCCAAGCCGGAAGCGAATCGCTACGTCTTTTCCTACGAGGTCACGTTGCGCAACCTCGGCATGATGCCCGCACGCCTGCAGACCCGCCACTGGGTGATCACCGACGCGAACGGGAAGGTGGAGGAAGTGCGCGGCGAGGGCGTGGTGGGCGAACAGCCGCGCCTGCAGCCGGGCGAAAGCTACCGCTACAGCTCCGGCGCGGTGCTGGAAACGCAGGTGGGCACGATGCGCGGCGCCTACCTGTTCCATGCCGACGATGGCACCGACTTCGAGGTTCCGATTCCCGAATTCGTGCTGTCGGTTCCGCGCACCCTGCACTGAGCGGCCCGGAACCCGCGCATGGCCGTCTACGCGATTGGCGATGTGCAGGGTTGTTATCCGGAATTGCAGCGTTTGCTGGAACGCCTGCGTTTCGATTCGTCCGATCGCCTGTGGTTCTGCGGCGACCTGGTCAACCGCGGTGGCGAATCGCTGGAGGTGCTGCGGCTGGTCCACGGCCTGCGCGAACAATCCGTCGTCACGCTCGGCAATCACGACCTGAGCCTGCTCGCGATTGCGGAACGCGAGCCCGAAGCTCGCGCACGCACCAACCCCGACCTGCGCCGGGTGCTGCAGGCCGGGGATTCCGACGTGCTGATGGAATGGCTGCACAACCAGCGTCTCGCGCACCATGACGCCGAATTGGACTTCATGCTGGTGCACGCCGGGCTCGCACCCTCGTGGACGCTTAAGCAGGCGCTGCACATCGCGCACGAGGTCGAGCGCGCCTTGCGCGGCGCCGGTCATCGCGCGCTGCTGCAGCGGATGTTCGGCAACCGTCCGGCGCGCTGGTCGTCGAAGCTGCACGGCCACGACCGGCTTCGCGCCGCCATCAACATCCTCACGCGGATGCGCTATTGCGACACCAACGGCCGCATCGACTTCGACGCCAAGGGCGCGCCCGGATCGCAGCGCGCGGGGCTGTATCCGTGGTTCGAAGTACCGGGCGTCCGCGCACGCGACACCCGCATCGTGTGCGGGCACTGGTCCGCGCTCGGGCGTTTCGCGGGACTCGGCGTGTACGCCATCGACACGGGCTGCGTGTGGGGCGGCAAGTTGACCGCGCTGCGCCTCGACAGCGAGGAACCGCAATTCATCGCGGTGGATGCGGAACCGCATCGCAAGCGCGCTTGATCTTCGCAACGTTCCGCGCTCTTGTAGGTTGGGCTGACGCCGGCTTCATTGGCGGAAGCCCAACGTCGTTCATTCGTTGGGCTTCGCATACACTCAGCCCAACCTACGGAAGCGTGAAATTGCGCGTCAGCGAAGCCCCGTTTCGTTGCGCGCGATCACCATGCGCTGGATCTCCGACGTGCCCTCGTAGATTTCGGTGATCTTCGCGTCGCGGAAGTAGCGCTCCAGCGGCATTTCCTTGGAATAACCCATCCCGCCATGGATCTGCACGGCCTGGTGGGTGATCCACATCGCGGCTTCGGACGCCGTGAGTTTCGCGACCGCCGCCTCGGTCGAAAAACGCGCACCGGTTTTCGTGGCTTCCTGTTTCAGCCAGGCGGCGCGCAGCGTGAGCCACTGCGCCGCATCGAGCTTGCAGCGCATGTCGGCTATCTTGGCCTGGGTCATCTGGAAAGAACCGATGGATTGCCCGAACGCCTTGCGGTCGCGCGAATACTCCAGCGTCGCCTCGTAGGCCGCGCGCGCAAGACCCACCGCCTGCGAAGCGATGCCGATGCGGCCCGCATCCAGCACGCCCATCGCAATCTTGAAACCATGACCTTCCTCGCCGATCACCTCATCGGGCTGCGCGACGTAATCGACGAACTCGATTTCGCAGGTGGCCGACGCGCGGATGCCGAGTTTCGGTTCGGTCTTGCCACGGCTGAACCCCTTGCGCGAAGTGTCGATCATGAACGCGGTGACGCCACGCGCATGCTTTTCGGGCTCGGTCATGGCGAACAGCAGGATGTATTTCGCTACCGGGCCCGACGTGATCCAGCTCTTCTTGCCGTTGATCACGAAGCTGCCGTCCGCCTGCCTGACCGCGCGGCAACGCATCGCGGTGGCGTCGGAGCCCGACTGCGGTTCGGTCAGCGCGAACGCCCCGATGGCTTCGCCCGACGCGATCGGCGTCACGTATTTGTGCTTCTGTTCCTCGCTGCCGAACTTCAGCAGACCATTGCAGTAGAGCGTGTTGTTGACGCTCATGATGGTCGAGTGCGCGCAATCGGCCGCCGCGATCTCGATCATCGCCAGCACGTAGCTGATCGAATCCATCCCGGCGCCGCCGTATTCGGCCGGCACCTCGATGCCCATCAGGCCGAGCTTGCCCATTTCGCGGATGTTGTCGAGCGGAAACTCGCCGGACTTGTCGAAATCCGCTGCCACCGGCGCGATGCGCTTCTGCGCGAAATCACGCGCGATCGACTGGATCTGCAACTGCTCTTCGGAAAAATTGAAATCCATCGCGACACCTCTTCGTCTTTGCGCGTTCCGCCAGGCCACGCGCCGGCAATCCAACCATGCATGATAACCGGTCGTGCCCACGATCGAGTGCTGACCCCGCATCGCGCTTTAATTTATCTCTCCATCCTGATATAAAGATGGAATGCTCGATCTCGTTTCCGCCACCGCGTTGCTGCGGGTGCTGTCCGACCCTACCCGGGTGCGGCTGCTCGCATTGCTGCGCCGCGAGGAACTGACCGTCGCCGAACTGTCGTCGGTGCTGCGGCTGGCGCAGCCGCGCGTGTCCACGCATCTCGCCAAGCTCAAGGAAACCGGCTTGGTGCGCGATCGTCGCGCGGGCGTGTCGGCCTATTACCGCTTCAACGAAAGCGGCTTCGACGGCGCGGCCGATTTGCTGCGCGCGCTGGAAGACGGCGTCGACGACGCGATGCTGGATGCCGATGCGCAGCGCCTGCCTTCTGTGCTGACGGCGCGCGCGCGTGACCGGGGCTGGGCCGACAGTGTGGCTGGCGACATGGAACGCCACTATTCGCCGGGTCGCACCTGGGAAACGCTCGCCCGCACGCTGCTGCAATTGCTGGAAACCGGCGACGTACTCGACATCGCCTCGGGCGACGGCGTGCTGGCCGAATTGCTGGCGCCGCACGCGCATTCGATCGTGTGCGTGGATTCCAGTCCCAACGTGGTCGCCGCCGCGCGCAGGCGGCTGAAGGCGTTCCGAAACGTGGAAGTGATCGAAGGCGACATGCACGCGCTCAAGCTCGCCAATCGCAAGTTCGATCTCGTGTTGATGATGCACGCACTGACCTACAGCGATCGGCCGCAGCAGGCGATCGCGGAAGCGGCACGCGTATTGAAGCCGGGCGGCCGGCTGCTGGCGGCGACACTCGCGAAGCACGCGCATCGCGCGGCGGTGGCGCCGTTCGATCACAAGAACCTCGGCTTCAAACGCGAAGACCTCACCGGTTTCGCGCGCAAGGCCGGACTTGAAGTCCTGCACTGCGAACGCATTTCGCGCGAAGCCCGCTCGCCGCATTTCGAAGTATTGAGCCTGCTGGCGAAGAAAACATGACCCGTCGTTCGCCACAAATCGAATACCGGACGCCGGCATACACCGAAGGACCTGCGCTTGCGGCGATGGCACGCCGCTGTTTTGCGGAAACCTTCGGCCAGCGGTACGCAAACCGCGATCTCGAAACGTTCCTCGACGCCGCCTACGGGCCCAATGGCATGCTCGCGGAACTGCACGATTCCGAGGTCGACTTCCGCGTCGCGCTCGACGGGTCGGAAATCGTCGCCTACGCGAAGCTTTCTCCGCTGAAGGCGCCGGCTCCCGATCCGGAATCAGGGGCACTCGAGTTGCGCCAGATCTACGTGTTGAGACCGTGGCAGGGGATCGGCGTCGCCGAATTCCTCATGACGTGGACGCTGGACCGGGCGCGCATCCGGCGCGCACCTGAAATCTACCTGACGGTCTTCGACGACAACCATCGCGCCAAGCGCTTTTACGCGCGCCATGGCTTCGTCGATGTCGGCGGATGCCCGTTCCAGTGCGGCTCGAGCATCGAGGACGACAGGATCTGGCGACGATCGCTCGCAACGTGAGCGGCCGGATACCGCGCACATTCATCGGAGGAAAGACATGCATATCGATTTGCCGTGGATCAATCCCGCCCGCGTCGAAATACTCGAAACGGCGCTCGCCGAACGCATCCTCGTGCTGGACGGCGCGATGGGTACCATGCTGCAGCGCCATGAACTGGACGAGGCCGGCTATCGCGGCGAACGCTTCGCGCATGGTTGCGATGTCGGGCACGCACACCAGCACGCGGGCGAACACGCCGACGGCTGCCAACGCGACCTCAAGGGCGACAACGACCTCCTGTCGCTGACCCAGCCGCACCTGATCCGCGACATCCACGCCGCGTACCTCGACGCGGGTGCGGATTTCGTCGAAACCAACACCTTCAATTCCACATCGATCAGCCAGGCCGACTACGCGCTGCAACACCTGGTGCACGAATTGAATCGCGAGGGCGCGAAGCTGGCGCGCGCCGCCTGCGACGAGGCCGAACGCAAGGCGCCCGAAAAACCGCGCTTCGCGATAGGCGTGCTGGGCCCGACCAGCCGCACCGCATCATTATCGCCCGACGTCAACAACCCCGGTTTCCGCAACGTCGATTTCGACGAACTGGAAAATGCCTACGCAGACGCGACACGCGGCCTCATCGAGGGCGGCGCCGACGTCGTGATGGTGGAAACGATCTTCGACACGCTGAACGCCAAGGCGGCGTTGTCGGGCATCGCGCGCGTATTCGACGATCTCGGCGGCCGGCTGCCCGTGATGATTTCAGGGACGATCACCGACCGTTCCGGCCGCACGCTCTCCGGCCAGACCGCCGAAGCCTTCTGGTATTCCGTCGCGCACGCACGACCGTTGTCCATTGGGCTGAACTGCGCGCTGGGCGCCAAGGATTTGCGCCAGCACATCGAGGCGCTTGCGCGGGTTGCCGATTGCGCGGTCAGCGCGCATCCGAATGCCGGCCTGCCGAATGCGCTGGGCGGTTACGACGAAACGCCCGAGGAAATGGCGAAGACGCTGGGCGAATTCGCGCGCGACGGCCTGCTCAACATCGTCGGCGGCTGCTGCGGCACCACGCCCGAACATATCGCCGCGATCGCCGAAGCCGTGCTTGGCGTTCCACCGCGCGTGTTGCCGTCGGCGAGTGCCAGGGCCGCATAGCTTTTTCGTCATTGCGGCGAAAGCCGACTGCGAAGGCAGGATGCCGGAGCGAACATTCGCGAAGCGAATGGCCCGAAGGGCAAGCCGCAGGATGCGGCGAGTCAATCCATTTGCTCTGTCGGCCGAAAGCGGAAATCAAAATGGATCCCGGCCTGCGCCGGGATGACAGCCAAAAAGAACAGCCATGAATGAACTTCCCCGCTACACACGCCTCTCCGGCCTCGAACCGCTGGGCATCACGCCGGAGACCTTATTCGTCAATATCGGCGAGCGCACCAACGTCACCGGCTCGGCGAAGTTCAAGAAGCTGATCAAGGAGGACCGCTACGACGAGGCGGTGGAAGTCGCGCGCCAGCAGGTCGAGAGCGGCGCGCAGATCCTCGACGTCAACATGGACGAAGGGTTGCTCGATTCCGAGGCCGCGATGGTGAAATTCCTGCGCCTGATCGCGGCCGAACCCGACATCGCGCGCATTCCGGTGATGGTGGATTCCTCCAAGTGGAGCGTGATCGAGGCGGGCCTCAAATGCCTTCAGGGCAAGGGCGTGGTGAATTCGATTTCGCTGAAGGAAGGTGAGGAAAAATTCCTCGACGAGGCGCGCAAGATCCTGCGCTACGGCGCGGCCACCGTGGTGATGGCGTTCGACGAACAGGGCCAGGCCGATTCGGTGGAGCGGCGCCTGGAAATCTGCGAGCGGTCGTACAAGCTGCTGACCGGGAAGGTCGGCTTTCCGCCCGAGGACATCATCTTCGACTCGAACATCTTCCCGATCGCGACCGGCATCGAGGAACACGCCAACAACGCCGTCAACTTCATCGAGGCCGCCAAGGAACTGAAGAAGCGCTTCCCGCATTCGCATATGTCGGGCGGCGTTTCCAACGTGTCGTTTTCGTTCCGCGGCAACAACGCGGTGCGCGAAGCGATCCATTCGGTGTTCCTGTACCACGCGATCAAGGCCGGCATGGACATGGGCATCGTCAACGCCGGCGCGATGCCGATCTACGACGACCTCGATCCGGAGCTGCGCGAACGCGTCGAGGACGTGGTGTTGAACCGGCGGCCGGATGCCACCGAACGCTTGATGGAAATCGCCGAGAAACACAAGGGTGGCTCACGGGAACAGGACACCGGCAACGCGCTCGGATGGCGCGAACTGCCGATTGCGAAACGGCTGGAGCACGCGCTGGTGCACGGCATCGACCAGTACGTGGTCGAAGACACCGAGGAAGTGCGCAAGACCGTCACGCGCACGCTGGACGTGATCGAAGGCCCCCTGATGGACGGCATGAACGTGGTCGGCGACCTGTTCGGCGCGGGCAAGATGTTCCTGCCGCAGGTCGTGAAATCGGCGCGGGTGATGAAGAAGGCCGTGGCCTACCTGCTGCCTTTCATGGAAGAGGAAAAGAAAAAGAGCGGCGACGTCGGCAAGTCCAACGGCAAGATCGTGATGGCGACCGTCAAGGGCGACGTGCACGACATCGGCAAGAACATCGTGGGCGTGGTGCTGGCCTGCAACAACTTCGAGGTGGTCGACCTCGGCGTGATGGTGCCGGCGCAAAAAATCCTCGACACCGCAATCGCCGAGCACGCCGACATGATCGGCGTGTCGGGCCTGATCACGCCGTCGCTGGAAGAAATGGCGCACGTCGCCAAGGAAATGAAGCGGCAGAACTTCAAGATTCCGCTGCTGATCGGTGGCGCCACCACTTCGCGCGCGCACACCGCGATCAAGATCGAACCGAATTACGAAACCGCCTGCGTGTGGGTGAAGGATGCCTCGCGCGCGGTGGGTGTGGCGCAATCGCTGGTCTCGAAGGAACTGGTGGACGGTTTTCTCGCGAAGGTGCGCGCCGAATACGCGGAAGTTCGGGAGCGCCACAGGAACCGTGGACCGGCGAAGCGCCTGGTCTCACTCGAAGCCGCGCGCGCCAACGGCTCGAAGTTCGACTGGAAGGCCTACACGCCGCCCGTGCCGAAGCAACCCGGCGTCACGGTGATCGACGAGGTCCCGCTGACGGAACTGTTGCCGGTGACCGACTGGACGCCGTTTTTCCAAGCGTGGGAACTGCACGGCCACTATCCGGCGATCCTCAGCGATCCGGTGGTGGGCGCGCAGGCCACGGAGCTGTTCAACGACGCGCAGAAGATCCTCAAGCAGATCATCGACGGGAAGTGGCTGCGCGCGAAAGCGGTGATCGGGTTCTGGCCGGTGTCGCGTGTCGGCGACGACCTGGAATTAAACAACCACGACGAAACGGTGATGCTCCACCACCTGCGCCAACAGGCCGACAAGCCTGTCGAACGCCCGAACCTGTGCCTCGCGGATTTCATCGCGCCCAAGGAAACCGGCGTCCAGGACTGGATCGGCGGCTTCGCGGTCACGGCCGGACTCGGCATCGAGGAACACCTGGAACGTTTCCACAAGGACAACGACGATTACTCGGCGATCATCCTGAAGGCGCTGGCCGACCGGATGGCCGAGGCGCTTGCCGAATGGATGCACCGTGAGGTTCGCACGAAATACTGGGGCTACGCGGCCGACGAGGCGCTCGACAACGAAGCGCTGATCGCCGAGAAGTATCGCGGCATCCGTCCCGCGCCGGGCTATCCCGCCTGCCCCGACCATACCGAGAAAGCGACGCTGTTCAAGCTGCTGGACGCAACGAACAACGCCAACATTGAATTGACCGAAGGCTTCTCGATGTATCCCGCCGCCGCGGTGTCCGGCTGGTACTTCAGCCATCCGGAAAGCCAGTACTTCGTGGTCGGCAAGCTCACCAAGGACCAGGTCGAGGATTACGCAAAGCGCAAGGGCTGGACGCTGGCCGAAGCCGAGCGCTGGCTTTCCGCCAACCTCGATTACGATCCGGACTGAACGGGCCGGATGGCGCTGCGCGCGAAAGCGAATGCGGCAGCGCCATTGCGATCAGAGCGAGGCGCCGCCCATCGATCGCGCCGCGTGAAGGAACGAAGCGCCGATCGTGAACGCAAATACCAGCCACAGCACGAGGAACACCGCGGCGATCACCAGGGCCGCCCGGCAATAATTCTGCTTGCTGGGATTCGTGCTGTCGGAGAATCCCCAAACGAACAGCATCACGATCCCGACGATCGGGATCGCCAGGACGATCAAGGTGATGATCCAGTCGCCCATCGAAACCGGCGACGACTCACGTGCGGAAAGCTGTGCGTTCATACCCCTCTCCTGCGCAGGTGGCAGATCGGACACCGGTCCGCAAACCCCTTGCGGACGGCCCAGCCGATCCTAGCCCAGCATAATCCTGCTTGCATGTGACCGGCCCGCCGGTCAGGCTGCGGCGCCGCCGGCCTTGTCCTGCTCGCGTTGGCGCAGGTGCACACTGACGTTGTACAGCGCGACGAACATCGGGAACAAGTTGGAAATAATGCCCACCGAATCGTTCTTGCCGAAGATGAAGTAGGCCAGCAGCAGCAGACTGCCGCACACGGACATGTACCAGAACAGCATCGGCATCACGATCTTGCGCTGCTTGCGGGTCGCGTAGAGTTGCACGAACCAGCGGGACGCGAAGATCGCGGTGCCGAGAAATCCGACCACCTTCCACGGCGTCAGCTCGAAGTGAAACAGCGAATGCACGATGTGTTCCATGGCGGCGGTCCGGCGGCTCGAAACGGCAAATTGTAGCAATGGCGCCGCCGTCCATTGACCGCCCATGCGTGCGCCCGTAGACTTGCCGGTTCGCGCGGGCGGTTAGCTCAGCGGTAGAGCACTGCCTTCACACGGCAGGTGTCGCAGGTTCGATCCCTGCACCGCCCACCAGAATCACACGCATCCGAAGGGCCGGTTTGTCAAAAGCCGGCCTTTTCGTTTTCGGCTGTCCGGATTTGTCCCGGATTGCTGCCTGTTTCGATGCGACTGGCAGCCTTGTCGCACATGCGCCGCGAAATGATGGCGCATGCAACGTGCGCCGCTACCATCGCAGGTTTTCGTGGACTGGAATCGCCTTGGCACGCGCACGTTACCTGCATCTGGATGTATTCGCCGCCAGCCCCGGCGGTGGCAACCACCTCGGAGTGGTGATCGACGCGGCGCACTGGAGCGACGCCGCGATGCAGCGCTTTGCGCGTTGGAACAACCTCGTGGAAACCACGTTCCTGCTCGCGCCGACGCGGCCCGAAGCCGGTTATCGCGTGCGCATCTTCACGCCCCACCAGGAAATTCCCTTCGCAAGCCATCCCAGCATCGGCAGCGCCCATGCGCTCCTCGAATGCGGGCTGGCGCAGCCTCGTGATGGCCTGCTGTGGCAGGAGTGCGGCGCAGGCGTGTTGCCCATCCGCGCCGAGGGCGAAGGCGGCTCGCGTTGCCTGTTGCTGCGATCACCGCCGGAACAGATCGTGGGCACGGGGCCCGACGCCCATCCGTTGCTGACGCCCGCACTGTGCGGCGTGCGCACCGGTCCGTTGCCGCCCGCACTGGTCGCGGGCGGACGCAAATGGTGGCTGGCGGAAGTCGCGGACGAAGCCGCATTGCGCGCGTGGCAGCCCGACCACGACGCGATCGGCGCGCTCGCCCGGGCCACGGAAAGCATGGGCCTGTGCGCGTTCGCGCGCCTGGCGTCTCCCGTCCCCGCGCTGGTGGTGCGCGCGTTTCCCGCCGGCGTCGGCATCACCGAGGACCCCGCGTCGGGCGCGGCGAACGGATTGATCGCGGCCTACCTCGCGAAAACGGAACCCGCGGGTATGTTCGCGAAGGGTTACGTGGTCAGCCAGGGACGCGAGATCGGCCACGATGCGGAACTGATCGTCCGCATCGACGGTAGCGACGTTTGGGTCGGTGGGCGCACGCACACCGTCGTGCAGGGTACGCTGGATTGGGACGCAGCCTGAGCGCGATCGCTTGTTGCGAAGGCGGAGTGCCTGCGCCGCGTCCAGCATTCCGCAAAACGGGACTGCCTTTCGCGCAGCCAACGTGCATGCAGCGAATCACGCCGCTTTCACGCGCTCGGGGCTACATCCATCTTTGCAATGCAAGACGGAATGATGATGATCGTTGGACGGGGTTAACGTCCGGCGATTGTCACCGGGATGATGGCCAATACCGAGTCCGACGCCGACTGGGAACACGCGCACGACATGGAGATATGTCTCAAGGGTTCGTGGACCCTGCTTCTGGCCGCGGATCGGCGGCGGCGCCTCGCGCGCGAACTGGGCGGGCTCGATGCGCCGCGCCAGTACCGCTGGAACCTGCAGAATGTCGACGCGCTCGACAGCGCGGGCGCGCGCCTGCTGTGGGACGTGTGGGGCCACGAACTGCCGGAACATCTCGACTGCCATGAGCACCACCGGCACTGGTTCCACTGGTTGGCGGAAACCCGGTCCCCCGATCCGCCCGTGGTGCACCCGATCGACGAGGCGATCGACCGCACCGGCCGGCGCGCACTCGGCTTCGTGCGGACGGCGGGCGGAATCCTCCTGCTGATCGGCCAGTTGATGGTGGATGCCGCGACCTGCGTGCGCCACCCGCGCGTGATCCCGTGGCGGGAAACCACCGCGGCGATCTACCGGATCGGTGCGACCTCGATGCTGCTGCTGGGCTGCGTGGGGTTCCTGATCGGCGTGGTGATGGCGATCCAGATCGGGATGGCGCTACGGCAATTCGGCGCCGCGAGCATGATCGTCGGCATGATGGGCCTCGCGGTGCTGCGCGAACTCGGTCCGGTGATCTGCGGGCTGATCCTGGCCGGCCGCTCCGGTTCGGCGATGACGGCCGGCATCGGCGCGATGCACCTCACCGGTGAATACGACGCGTTGCGGGCGTTCGGATCCTCGCCGAGTCTGCGATTGGCATTGCCGCAGGTGCTCGGCGCCTGCATCAGCCTGCCGCTGCTGGTGGTGTGGGCGGACTTCGCCGCGCTGGTGGGCGGCGCCGTCACCGCGCAGGCGGACCTGGGCGTCGGCTTCCGGCAATTCATGGCGCAACTGCCCGCGCAGGTGCAGATCGTGAATTTCTGGATCGGGCTCGGAAAGGGCGCGCTGTTCGGCCTCACCATCGCGGTGGTCGGTTGCTATTTCGGCATGCACGCGTCGCCCAATACCGGTGCGCTGAGCCGCAACACGACCTTGTCGGTGGTGACCAGCCTGACCCTGATCCTGCTGTTCGACGCCAGCGCCGGCGCGCTGCTGACCAACGTCGGGCTGTTGTGATGACGCCGGCGAACGCCGTGGATTCCGAAGCCGGCGCGCCAGTCGTCGAGGTCCAGAACCTGCATTCGCGGCTGGGCGGCCAGGTGATCCATCGCGGCCTCGACCTCGACGTCGCGCGTGGCGAATTGCTGACGGTGATCGGCGCCTCGGGTTCGGGCAAGACGATCCTGCTGCAGCAGATCATCGGCTTGCGGCGCCCGGAGCAGGGATCGATCCGGGTGCTGGGCAAGACGCTCCACGATCTCGAGCCGTGGGAGGCGCGGCTGCTGCGGCGCCGCTGGGGCGTGCTGTTCCAGCAACCCGCGCTGTTCAGCGCGATGAGCGTCTACGACAACCTCGCCTTTCCCGTGCGCGAATTGCGCAAGGAAGGCATCCACGTGGACGAGGACGCGCTGCGCGAAGGCATCGCGCTGAAGCTGCACATGGTCGGCCTGGTGCCGGAAGACGCGTGGAAGTTTCCCTACCAGCTTTCCGGCGGCATGGCCAAGCGCGCGGCGCTGGCGCGCGCGCTGATGCTGGAAGCGGAACTGCTGTTCCTGGACGAACCGACTTCGGGGCTGGACCCGGGCGCGGCTTCGGAACTCGACAAGCTGCTGGGCGAATTGCACAGGGAACTGCACCTGACCGCGGTGATGATCACGCACGACATCTACAGCGTGGCGGCGCTCAGCGATCGGATCGCGGTGCTGGCCGACGGAAAACTGGTCACCACCGGCAAGCTGGAGGACGTGGCCCGTTTCGACCACCCGTTCATCACCGATTTCTTCCGCACGCGCAAGGGCGAGAGCCGCCTGCAATCGCTTGCCGCGGAACGGGCGAACTAGGATGGAAAACCGCGCACACGCCATCATCGCCGTGGTCTTCCTGCTGGTGTTCTCGGCCGGCGCGATCCTGGTCTATTACTGGCTCGCCGATCGCCAGGACGAACCGCTGGCGTATCAGATCGTCACCGACCAGTCCGTCAGCGGGCTGGCGGAACAAACGGACGTGCGCTTCAAGGGCCTGGTGGTCGGCCACATCGCGAAGCTCGGATTCGATCCGAAGGACCGCTCGCGCGTGGTGGTCCGCCTGCAGCTCAAGCGCGACGCCTACGTGACCCACGCCACCTACGCGGTGGTGGCGATGCAGGGCCTCACCGGCGGCAGCGTGCTGGAACTGAAGCTCGGCCAGGGCAGCCGCGCGCCGCTCGCGACCAGCGACAAGGATCCGGCGCGGATCCCGATGCGGCAGAGCCTGCTGGATTTCCTCGCCAGCGCCGCGCGCAAGGACATGCAGGATCTGCAGGACGTGCTGGCCAGCGCCCGCCAGGTGCTGGACAGCAACAACCGCGAGCACATCGCCGCCTCGCTGCAGCAGATCGATGACGCCACGCGCAAGCTCGCCGCGATCGAATCGCAACTGCCGGCGCTGCTGGACAACGTGCAGCGCAGCGTGGTGCAAAGCCATGCGCTGATCGCGCACGCGGACACGCTGGTGCGCGACGCGCAGACGCCGGTGCGCGATGCCGCGAAGCTGGAAGCCTCGATCCAGGCGCTTGCCGAATCGAGCAGGCAGCTCAGCGACCGGTTGAACAGCCAGGCGGTGCCGAACTTCGATGCGCTCAGCCAGAACCTGCTCCGCACTTCTCAGCAACTCGACGAGTTGCTGCGCGACCTGAAAGCCAAGCCGCAAAGCCTGATCTTCGGGCCACCGCAACATCCGCCCGGGCCCGGCGAGCCGGGCTTCCAGAACCCGCACAAGGATCATCCGCCATGACCCGGACCCGCCTTGCGCTTGCGGCCTGCATGTTGATGCTCGCGGGCTGCGCGCAGTTGTCGTCGCGGCAGACGTTCGCGAAGCACTACACGCTGACAGGGCCGGCGAGGCCTTCGGCGCCTGCAGCTTCCGCAACGCCGACACGCAATACCGCGTTGCAGGTTGCGTCGATCGAAGTCGCGCCGTGGCTGCAGGGCACCGGATTGTATTACCGGTTGGCGTATCGCCACGACGATCGCATCGCGACGTACGCGCAATCGGACTGGGTGTCTCCACCGGCGCGGCTGCTCGAGCAGCGCATCCAGAACGCGATTGCGGCTGACGGCGGCTGGCGCGTCGTGACCGGTCCCGCCAATCCGGCCCACGCGGATTTCAGCCTGCACATCCGGCTCGACGATTTCAGCCAGGTATTCGAGAGCCCGCAACAGAGTCACGCCACGCTGGACGCCACGGCCACGCTGGTCGATAACCGCAGCGGCGAAGCGGTCGCGCAGAAGTATTTCCAGGTGGAAACGGAGGCGCCCAGTGCGGATGCGGAGGGCGGCGTGAAGGCGTTGAACCAGGCCGCGTCGCAGTTCACCTTCGAATTGGAAGAGTGGCTGCGCACGATTTCCGCGGCGCGAAGTGAATCCCCGTAGGCCGGATTGGTCCCGGATTCGCCCGGAGCGGCCCAACGATCCCCTCGCTTGCGTTGGGTTTCGCCGATGAAGCCGAACGATCCCCTCGCGTGGTCGTTGGGCTTCGCATTCGCTCAAACGACGTTTCGATGGCGCGAGGATCTCTCCACCTCGTCATTCCGGGGCTGCGCGAAGCGCAGAACCCGGAATCTGCTTTCACCGATGCCGCAAAGAGCGGATTCCGGGTTCCAGCGCGGCCGGCGCTGGCCCCGGAACGACGATCGGGGTGCTTTTCGCAAGTCGGGCTGAATGAAGCGAAGCCCAAATGCGGTCAACCGGCCGCTTTCTTGCGCGGCGCCAGTTCCCGCATCAATTCCTTCTTGCGGGTTTTGAGCTGCTCGCCCAGCGCTTCCAGTTCGTCTTCGGGGAAGATCTTGCGCGCGCGCTTGAACATCTCCTTCTCTTCCTCGTCGGCGTGGTGCTCGACCAGCTCCTTCAGCACCTTGGCGCGGCCGCCGAACTTCTCCGAATCGACGGGCGTCTTCTGCAGATCCGGCAGCACCAGGTCGCCGGCCGCGCGGTGCTCCTCCAGCGACTCGAAGTAGATCTTCTCGTTCTCGGCGTCCTTGCGCGCCTCCCGGAAGGCCGGGTAGAAGATTTCTTCCTCGATGGTGGTATGGACCTTCAGCTCCAGCGCGACCTTCTCCAGCAGCTCGGTGCGGCTCTTGCTCGCGCGCCCGCTGGTCTCGGCGAGTTGCTTCAGCAGCTTGCGGACCTTCTGGTGATCTTCCGTGAGCAGTTGGGTGGCGTCCATGCCATTCGACTCCGATATCAGAGGGAAACGGTTGGGTGACGGCGCCAATGCAATCGCGTTATCGACGGCGCCCGAAAATCAGCGAAACGATGAACAGGATGATGAAGATCACGAAAAGGATCTTGGCGATCGTGGCCGCGAGTCCCGCGACGCCCACGAATCCGAAGAATGCCGCGATCAGTGCGATGATCAGAAAAACGATGGCGTAGTAAAGCATGGTGTGCTCCTGGTTGCGCCTTGCGTTGCCGACAACCGAGACCGAGTATCAGGCCTCGCGCATTCCTTTCGATGTCGCGAAAAAATCCGTCCGATTCGTTGTCTCCTGCAAGCAATGACTGAAAGCCCCGGGCAGTTGCATCCATTCGCTGCCCGGGGTGAACCCCTGCCTCGCTCCATGCGGGGCGGAGTTTCGGGCCAGGCGCTGCGAGGGCGCGCCCGTTCCGATGCGGTCCGTCCGTGGTGCCGCAGAGGGAAGCGCCCGAGGGAGACGGACGCTTCCGGTTTGCCGCGCCGCCGCAAAATCGAGCGACGCATGACGCGTTCAAATGCCGCGTTCGAATTCGCGCAACTGGTGCTTGGCCTCGTCCCGCGCGATGCCGTAGCGCTCCTGGATCTTGCCCGCGAGGTAATCCGTATTGCCTTCCGCCACGTCCAGGTCGTCGTCGGTCAACTTGCCCCAGCGCGTCTTCAGCTTGCCGCGCAGTTGCTTCCACTGCCCTTCGATCTTGTCCTCGTTCATCATGCTTCTCCTTTGAACATCTTGTCCGTCGCCGGCCGGCGACGCTTCCTAAAGTTCGCTCTCGAATTCGTACACCTGCAGGAATGCTTCACGCCGGTCGACGCCGTACCGGTGCTGCAGCCGCTCGGCCAGGTATTCCGCACTGCCATCCGCGCGCCGCACGTCCTCGTTCGTCAGCTTGCGCCAACGCCGCCTCAGCCGGTCGGGGATGTTCGTCCATTCCTCCATGATCCTGTCATTCATTGCGACCTCCTTCAGACAAATCGGTTGCGTCGTAAAGTGCCTCACGGTGCTGCCACGGGAAGTCGAACCCAGAACACCGCCCCGGCGGACGATTCGTCCAGCCCGATCGAACCGTCATAGGCCGCCGCGATCTGCGTCGCGATGGCCAGACCGAGGCCGCTGTGCTCGGCCGGCTCGGATGTCACGAATGACTCGAACAAGGTTTCCGGTCGCAGGTGCACGCCGGGCCCGTCGTCCCGGAACTCGATGCGGATCGCGCCGCGCTCACGGTCGCGGGCCGCGGAAACCGTGATGTTGTGGGCGCCGAACTGGAAGGCGTTGTCGAGGATCTCGACGAACAGGCGCTTCAATGCATCGGCCTGCCCGTGCGCCAGCGGAAGGTCCGCCTCGCACTCTACGCGCACTTCGCCGAGGTCGCTGCACGCCGCCGCGCACGACGTGAGCAACGCGGCGACGTCCACGCCGTCCAGCGCGTCGGGCACCCGCAGGGTCGCGAGGTTGCGGCCATCGCGAAGCAGCCGCGCCGCCCTCGCGCATTCCTCCTCGACGCGATCCAGCGAGGTCTTGGCTTCGGCCAGCCGCCCCTGCGTGATCAGCAGGTTCGCAAGTTGCGAGGCGGCCATCACCGAATTGAGTGAATTGGAAATGGCGTGCACCATCGAACCCAGGATTTCCTCCAGGCTTTCGACGGGCGCCTGCTCGCCACGGTTGCCGTCGCCGTGCGGCTTGGCGACGGGCGAATGGTCATGCGTCTCCATCGAACCTCCAGGGTGCTGCCGGCGAGCTTCCGCCACCGTGACACCGATTGCGTTCACTGGATTATTCTCCTTCCAGCCATTCCACGACCACTCCCGCGCCCGCAGCCAGCGTTTCGATGCGGCCATGGACATGGTCGTAGGCGATGGAATTTCCGATATGGATCTGCACGTCCTGCGAGTCGGCCTTGCCTTCCTCCGAAGGCAGGCCAAGCGAACTGGAATCGTCGCGCTGGCCCGGCAAACCGACCGAACCCGAATCGTCGCCCTGCCCCGGCACGTCCAGTGCGAGCGGGACCACGCCGTCCACGTCCGGCATCGCGCGCAAGGCGGCGAGCACCGCGCCGATGCCGGTCTGGTCTCCGGTCAATCGCAGTGACAGGTCTTCCGGCATGGCTGCTCCTCGATGCTGCGGTGGCGCGTGGTTACGGGTCGCGGGCAGGTCATCGCGCGCGGCCGTTTCAATGCGGACAAGCCACGGACTTCAGCAGGACCCGGGTGGACTCTTCCTCTTCGGCGTCCGCCACGTTGCTGAGCGAAACGAAACCGACCAGCCGCTTGTTGCGATTGACGACCGGCAAGCGGCGGATTTCCAGCTCCGCCATGTTCGAGGCGACGTCGTCGATTTCCTGGTCATCGAAGCAGTACTTGACGCCTTCGGTCATGACCTTGCGCACCGGCGTGCCGGGGTCGAGGCCATCGGCGACCGCGCGGATCGCGAGGTCGCGGTCGGTCAGCATGCCGACCAGCTTGTCGTCGCTGTGCACGGCCACGCTGCCTACGTCCTTCTCGCGCATCAGCAGCGCGGCTTCGGCGATCGTCTGTTCCGGCGTGACCAGGTAGACGTCCTCGGTCATCACGTCGCTGATGCTTCTCATGCGGATTCTGCTCCCTTGTAGTGGAGGCCTTCGCCGTCCCTGGCGAAGGCCACTCCGACGTCGACGCTTCCCTGCTGGATGCGCATGCAGCGCATCTCGACCAGCGCCATGCATTCCATCGCGACGGTTTCCGCCGCTCGGGAATCGCCATTGGCGCGCGCCAGTTCCATGGCTTCCAGCAGGCACTCGTCTACCATGTCTGCGGCCTGCTGCTCGGCCGGCGATGCGCCGGCGCGAAGGGTGTGTTCGATTTCCCGGACGCGCGACAGGCTGTCCGCCATTTCCGATTGCCAGCGTCGGCGCAGGCTGTCGTCATTGGCACAGGCCAGCGCCTTGCACATGTGGCGGATGCGCACGCGCTCGGCCGCCAGGGCGTGGTGCGGGTCGCGGTGCGACAACGGACCTGCCTCGCGGACCGGCTGCGGACGGTGCCGCGCCAGTTCGATCGTTCCGGGATTCGTAGCTGTATGGGTACGCAAAATCAATTCACCTTGCTGATAGGAAAAACCACGACTGAGGAGCGGAAAGTGATTGGTCGCACCCGTGAACGACTCGTCAGCGATCGCGGTTGCGCCGGGCCATGCTCGGGCAGTGTTGGCTCGATGTTCATCAAGGTTCTCGGTGCCCTTTTCTCATCGCTGCCGGCAATTCCGTTGTCGGCGAGTCCTGACCCACTCGATCGAATCCGTTCGGATCGACTTTCCGCCACTCAGTCGCGGCGCCCATATAGAGCAAGCGTCATGCCAAACCCGTCGCAAACGCGAACCGGGCATGAACGGATCGGCGGAAATCCAGCGGTGATGCGGGTTGTGCCGCGGCACGACCAAGTCGCTGGCAGTCGGGGCGGCCCCGATGCCGCGCCGGACGGGTCAAGAAATCCGGAAACGATTTACCAATCGTCAGCGATGTGGAAGTATTTTTCGCACCATCGTCACGGCCGCATCACGGCCGGATGCTCGGCCCTCCACAATGGCAACGCGGTCGTGGGGCGGGTCTCGACCCGCGCCGATGGCGTGTCGACCCGCCGGGCTGTATGGACCAAGCCGCCGCGCGGCCCTTCAGAGCGGGTGACTTTCGTCCGCCAGGTCCGGCAGCATCGCGTCGTCGATCAGGCCCAGGGCCCGGTAGCGCATCAGCCGGTTGTAGATGGTCTTGGAGGTAATGCCCAGGATCCGCGCCGCGCGGCTCTTGTTGTTGCCGCAACGAGCCAGCGTCTTCAACAGCATCTCGCGCTCGATGTCCTCGAACGACATGCCCACCGCGAACTTGACGGCGTCCGGCGCCCCGTCGGCGCTGGCGGAAATCTTCGGCGCGTGGTCCGGCCGATAGCCGATCTGGTCGCCTTCGCCCGCGAGCAGGTAGCTGCGCTGCACCGCGTGACGCAGCTCGCGTACGTTGCCCGGCCACGGCGCTTCGGACATGGCTGCCAGCGCTTCCTGGGTGAATTGCTTGTTGGTGCCGTAGCGCTGGTTGAGACTCCCGAGGAAATGATGCGCCAGCAGCGGGATGTCGTCGCGCCGGTCCTGCAACGACGGCGTCTGCAGGATGTAACCGCTCAGGCGGTAGTAGAGATCCTTGCGCAGCGAACCGTTCTCCAGGCATACATGCGGATCGCGATTGGTGGCCGCGACCAGCCGCACGTCCACGGGGATTTCGCGGGTGCCGCCGACGCGCGTCAGCGCCTTGGTTTCGATCACGCGCAGCAGGTACACCTGCAGTGACTGCGGCATTTCGGTGATTTCGTCGAGGAACAGCGTGCCGCCCTGCGCCTGCTCGAAATAACCGGTGTGCGATTGCACCGCACCGGTGAACGAACCGCGCTCGTGGCCGAACAGCAGGCTGCCCAGGAGATCCTGCGCCAGCGCGCCGCAGTTCACCGCGACGAACGCGCCGGCACGGCCGCTGGAGGTGTGCAGCGCGCGCGCGACCAATTCCTTGCCGGTGCCGCTGTCGCCGTGCACCAGCACCGAAACGTCGGTGGGCCCGACGCGCGCGATTTCGCTGAGCAGCGTGCGCATGCGCACCGAGCGCCCCACCATTCCGCCCGCCGATTCGGCCAGCACCGCGCGATGCGCGGCGAAATCGTTGGCGTCCATCAACAGTTGCTGCAGTGGCTCGGCCGCGACCGGCTTGACCAGGTAATCGACCACCGGCGATTTCAACACCCGCAGCGCGGTCTCGACGCTGGGCGCGCCGGTGACCACCACCATCCGGCCGTGCATGTCGAGTTCGAGATCGTCCAGCAGGTCGAGGCCGTTACCGTCGGGCAGTTCGATGTCGATCAGGATCAGGTCGAACCCTTCGCGCGCGGTGAACTCCCGCGCCTGGGCCAGCGTGCTCGCGCGCACCAGCTTGCAGCGGCACTGCCGCGCGACTTCGGCCACCACCCGCGCGAAGCCGTCGTTGTCATCAACCAGAAGCACGTTGCCGGTCACGGCGCCAGCTCTCATTGATGCTCTCCAATCCCCGGGACGGCTGTGAAAAACACCGATGTTAGTCGTGACCACGTTAAATCCGCATCCACATGCAGCGGTCGCACGACGGCGCGACCGCTGTTTTAGCAAAATTTCGGCGACGTTGCCTGAAGGCAATCCGGACGCGACCGGATCAGCCCGTCGGTCCTCCGAGCACTTCCAGCACGCTGCCGCTGATGTACGACGAACACGCGGACGCAGCCAGGAATACATAAGCTGGCGCCAACTCTTCCGGCTGCGCGGCGCGACCCATCGCGCTGTCCTTGCCGAACTCGGCGACTTCTTCGCTCGGCCGGTCGGATGGATTGAGCGACGTCCAGACCGGACCGGGCGCCACCGCGTTCACGCGGATGCCGCGCGGCAGCAGGTTCTTGGCCAGCGAACGCGTGAAGGCATGGATCGCGCCCTTGGTCGCGGAGTAGTCCAGCAACCCGGCCGCGCCGAACAGTCCGGTTTCCGATCCGGTGTTGATGATCGCGCTGCCGGATTCGAGAAACGGCAGTGCTGCCCGCGCCATCTGGAAATAGCCGCCGACGTTGGTCTGCAGCGTCTCCTGGAGATGCTCGTCGGTCAGGTCTTCCAGACGCTTGCAGTGCATCTGGAACGCCGCGTTGTTGACCAGCACGTCGAGCTTGCCGAACTCCTCGACGGTTTTCGCGACCAGCTCGTTGCAGAAGCGCGGATCCTTGACATCGCCCCGCACCATCAGGCAGCGGCGCCCTTCCTTCTCCACCGCCTGGCGGGTGGTGTCGGCATCCTCGTCTTCCTCCAGATAGGCAATTGCCACGTCGGCGCCTTCGCGCGCCATCAGCACCGCCACCGCGCGGCCGATGCCGGAATCGCCACCGGTGATCAGCGCCACCTTGTCCTCGAGCTTGCCGCTGCCCTTGTAGTACGGCGCGGAATAACGGGGCGACGGGTCGAGCCGGTGCTCCTCGCCGGGTTTGTCCAGGTGCTGGGCGGGTTGTCCGACCGGCTGCGGGCGCGGTCCGGCCTGCACCGCTTTCTTCTTCTGCTTGCCGGATCCGCCGGAGGATTGCTTTTCATCCTTGTGCTCGACGTCGCGCTGGATGTCGCGCTGCTTGCGCACGGTGCCCGACACGCTGCCGCGCGTGGTCTTCTTGCGCTTGACCGCTTGCTTCTTCATCGCAATCTCCAGACTCCGTCCGGCCGCGGGAATGCCTCAGCCGGAACTCGACCCGCCCTGCGGCAGCAGTGCGGGCGGCTGCTGCATCGTGCTTTGCGCGGGACCTTGCCGGCACCGGCTGTATTCGTCGCGCGTGATCCGGCCATCGCCGTTCGCGTCGCACTGCGCAAAATGCTGGCTGAGCCAGGGAACGCGCTGCGCGTCCTGCTGGGTGATATAGCCCTTGTTGCCGGCGAGTTGCTCGAACCCCGGGGTCTGGGCGGTGGCGCCCGTGCTGCCGTTGGAGGCCGGCATGCCGGCGAAACCGGCGCCCATGGGTTGTTCGGCCGTGGCCGGAGGCGCGGGCTGCGCGGCCGTGTACGGCGGCTGCGGCGGCAGTTGCGCCGTGCTGCCCGGCGCGGGTTGCCCAGCTTCCTGATGGTGCGAGCCGCAAGCGGCGAGCGTGAACGCGAGCGCGGCGGCGGCCAACGGCAGGGAGGCGGGATGGCGCTTCATGGCGGACTCCTTGGCATGGACGATGGCCGCTTCCGGCGGCCCATTCGGAAAGCAAAGCACGTGCCACGGCGGAATCGCCCAAGCATCAGACGCTTTCGCGATTTCCGCGAGCCGGATTCCAGGAACCAATTTCGCGGCCCGGAAATTTTTGCCAGCCGGCAACGTGCATGTCGATGCGCCCAGGGCAGCGGCGGGAGGGCAAAAGGGATAACGGCGCATGAACAAAGCTGCGGCAAGTGCTTGTCGAACCTGAATGCCGGCACACGCTGCGAAAGCGCCGTCACGCGTGTTTTGCGCCGCAGGTGCGCTGGCACGCCGCGTGCATCCAATGGCCACGAAAATTGCAGACCCAGCAGCACCGAACAGGAGAACACGCGCATGAGCATATGGATGGATACCACGAAGTCGCTGCCCGTCGAACACGAATACGTCCGCTTCCTCGTGGTGGGGCATACGCGCGCATTGTTGGGCGTATACGAAAACAACAGCTTCTGTTCGCGCTGGGGTTCCTACGACAAGAAGCAGGTGGGAATCTGGCGCAAGCTCGGCGATGCACCGCAGACGCCGCCGCCGGCGCGCACCAATCCCGAGCAAAGTTACTGGTCCGACCGGCCGATGCGCGAAAGTTGCTGACGGCACGCAGCGCGCGATCAGCCGGCGTCTTTCCCCGCAAATGCGATCGTGCTCAGCAAGGCCAGCGCGGGACGCCGCGCGTCCAGCCGCGTGTGCTGCAGCACCACGGGCACGTCGGAAAACAGCACGCTCGCGTAAGCGGTTTCGCGGGGCACCGGCGCGGGATCGGTCAGGTCGTTGAAGCGCAGGTGCAGCGTGCGCCGCGCGGGCACCGTGACGCGGTACGGCCCCACCGGTTCGCGGTCGCTGAAGTACAGCATGATCGTGACGTGCGCATCCACGTCGTTGACGTTCAACAGGCACGCGGCTTCGTGGCTTTCGAAGCGCGGGTCGTCACCCTCGGGACCGGGCGCGGGGATGTAACCCTCCGCGATGGCCCAGTGTCGGCTTCCGATGCTCATGGTCGTTCCTTGTGTTTCCGTGCGCCGAACCAGATTCCGGTACCGAGCGCGCTCGCCGCGAGCACCCCGAGGCCCAGCGCGCGCCGGTTTTTCTCCATCCACAGCGCCCACGAGAACCTGCGCGCGCGCGCGTCGAAGTCGCCGTGCGCGCCGGGATCGCCCTCCGCGTCGCCCGGTGCGAACAGGTTATCGGCACGCTGGTGGTCGTCGGGCTGGGAGGTCTGCTGTCCGCCCCATGCGGTACGGCCCAAATACTTGTCGAGCAGGCCGGGAATGAAGCGCTGGCCCCATTCGGCCTTCCAGGTCGGCGCGCCGACCGGCACGTTGCGGCGCTTGTGGCTCGCGGCATACAGGATCGCGTCGGCCGCGACTTCCGGCTGGAAGATCGGCGGCACCGGTTGCGGGCGATGTGGCAATTTGTTGCGCGCCCATGAAAACTGCGGCGTGTTCAGCGCCGGCATCTGCACCGCGGTGACGTGGATGGCGCTCTGCTCGTGGATCAGCTCGCAGCGCAGCGCATCGATGAAGCCAGCGAGCGCGTGCTTGGCGCCGCAGTACGCGGACTGGAGCGGGATGCTGCGATACGCGAGCGCCGAACTCACCTGCACGATCGTGCCGCGGTTGCGCGTGCGCATTCGTTTCAACGCCGCCATCGCGCCGTACACGCCGCCGAGATAGGTCACTTCGGTGACGCGCTTGAATTCGCCGGCATCCATCTGCTCGACGGGCGCAAACACCGTGACCATCGCATTGTTGACCCAGATGTCGATGGGCCCGAGTTCGCGCTCGACGCGTGCGGCCGCCTCGTCCAGCGCCTGCGCATCCGCGACATCCAGCGCGATCGAAATCGCGGTGCCGCCACCGGCCTCGATTTCGCGCCGCGCGGCATCCAGACCGGACTGCCCGCGCGCGATCAGCGCGACCTTGGCGCCTTCGCGTGCGAACGCGCGGGCAGTGGCGCGGCCCACGCCGGCCGAGGCCCCGGTGATCACCACCACCTTGTCGGCGAAGCGGCCGCGGCGGCGCGGCATGACTGCGTTCGATTCGTTTTTTGCATTCATTGCGTTCATGTCTCTTCCTCGTAGCCCGGATGGAGAGAAGCAGAATCCGGGGCGGTGTGTTTCCAGATCCCGGATTGCGGCGCCGTGCGTCTCCGTCCGGGCTACGCTCGAATCAAAGTTCTCCACGCGCGGCGAGTTGCCGGATGCGATCGCCGGTCCTGCACGCGATCGCCTGGATCGTCAGTGACGGATTGACGCCGCCGACGGTCGGGAACACCGAGCCGTCGCAGATCCACAGGTTCGGAATGTCCCAGCTGCGGCAGTCGGCGTTCACCACGCTGGTTGCCGGGTCGTCGCCCATCCGCGCGGTGCCGTTCAAATGGCAGGTGTCGTCTTCTTCGGCCCAGATGTCGCGCGCGCCGATCGCCTCCAGGCTGCGCTCCATGAAGCGGATCGAATGCTTCACCAGCGCCTTGTCGTTGTCGCACAGTGAAAACGTTACGCGCGCGACGGGCAGGCCGTACTGGTCCTTCTCGTCCGCGAGCGTGACGCGATTGCGTTCCTGTGGCAGCGTTTCGCCGACGATCTTGAAGCCGGCCTGGTGGTTGTAAAGCTCCATCTCCCGCAGCAACGGGTCGCCCCACAAGCCATGGTTGCCGGCCTGCGTCGATACCCACGCCTGCGGCAGCGGTCCCTGCGACATGAAGGCGTAGCCGCCGAAGAAATCCTTGCCGGCGTCGCAGTAGTTCCAGTGCTCCGTCAGCGTCAGCGACGGCGGCCCCTTGTACCAGCGGATCTCGTCGGCCATCACGCCGTACACACCCTGGTTGGTCTGCGCCATCAGGTTCCTGCCGACCAGCCCGGAGCTGTTCGCAAGCCCGTCGGGGTGCCGCGCGTCGGCCGAATTCAGGAGCAGGCGCGGCGTTTCGATCGCGTAACCCGCCACCACCACATTGCGCGCGCGCTGGAAACGCCAGCAGCCTTCGCGGGTGTAATGCACGCCGGTCGCGCGCTCCCTGTCGTTGACTTCGACACGCCCGGCCATCGCGAGGTCGCGGATTTCCGCGCCCGCCTTCACCGCCCGTGGAATCCAGGTGACCAGCGCGCTCTGCTTGGCGTTGGTCGCGCAGCCGGTGACGCAAAATCCGCGGTACACGCAGGGATGCGCCAGGCCGCGCGGCGCCGAAATCGTGGCCAGCGGGGTTTCGGTCCACGCGATGCCCATCGCCTCGCAGGCCTGCGCCAGCACCCAGCCGGCCGCGTTCACTTCATGTGCGCGATACGGGTAGCGCGGACGCTTCGGGCCCCACGGATAAGTCACGGGCCCCGATATCTTCAGCGACTGCTCGACCTCGCCGTAGTAGTGCCACATCTCGCGCCAGTCCAGCGGCCAGTCGGCGCCGTAGCCGAGCAGCGTGCGGCACTTGAACCATTCCGGGCGAAAGCGCAGTGACACCATCGCGAAGTGCACGGTCGAGCCACCCACCGACTTGCCGCTGTTGTTGCTGCCGAGCTTCAGCGGATTGTCGCCATCGCAGATGCGCTCGTCCGTCCAGAACAATTTGTCCTGGTGCGTTTCATCCGACGCGAACTCTTCCAATGGACGCCACCACGCGCCGGCATCCAGCGCGACCACGGAGAAGCCCGCCTCGGCCAGCTTGCACGCCAGCGTGCCGCCGCCCGCGCCGGTGCCGACGATCACGAAGTCGACCTGTTCGTCATCACGGAATTCGCGCATCGGCATCCAGCCGCCGACCCGCAGCGGATCGGGTGCGCGGCCGTTCCTGCCGCGCGGCGTGTGCAGGGCATCATGCAGGGCTTGCATCGGATTCATCCGCCTGCGCGTTTTCGGGATGTCGTGCCTCGGCCGCTTCCCAGGGATCACGCCGGTTGAAATACATCCGCACGTAGCCACGCGGTGCGGCCGGTCCGCCGAAGCCGATCTCGTTCCACGCCGTCGGATGCGAGTAGTACGCGGCCAGGATGTCGTGGGTCAGACGTTCCTTGAAGAACACCTTGGATGGCATGCCGCCCCATTCGGGACCGTCGAGCTTGCCGGCCTGCGCGTCTTTGAGCAGCGCATCGCGCGCGGCGGCGGTCAACAAATGGAAGGCCACGCCCCCGCGCGCCTGCGCCGCCGCTTCCAGTGCCGCTAGGCCACGCCGCCACGCCTCGCGCAGCGGCGGCAGGCGCGCATCGCGATAGCCGTCGCGCTGGTCCTTGGCGAGCTTGCGATCGACCATCGCCGCGATTGGCACGCGTGCACCCGGCTGCTTGCGTTGCGGCACGATGCCGTCGCAGATCGCGCGCAGGGTCAGCCACTGATGCTGATCGAGGAACTTCGGCGCATCGACGATCGCGAGCCGCGCATCCACGACCTGCCGCGTCGCGTCGTTCCACGACGGCGTGTCGCGCTTCGCCATCACGTCGTAGCCGGGATAGCGATCAGGCACGGGGATGCTCCTCGATCAATCCCAGCGCGGCCAGTCCCGCGAGCGCGAGCCCGGTGAAACTCGGCGGCGCCGGAATCGGCGGACCGTTGAGGATGTTCTGCGACCAGTTGCGCCAGCCGCCCACGTTGCGCGATACACCGAACACATGGAAACCGGCGCCGAGGAATCCGACCAGCGCGGTCAGGCGCAGCCACCAGCGCGTCAGCCGGCGCGGCCGGTGCAGATGCGTGGCCGCCGTTTCCGACAGCAGCGCCGCCGCGACCGGGGGCACCGTCACCGGCACGAACATGAAGGGATCATGGTAGGCGCCGCGGAAGTGCAGCAGCCCCGCTTCGGCCGAAGTCGCCATCATGCCGGCGGCGGTCAGCGCCGCGAGCGCACGGCCCGCGGGCATGCCGAACACGCGCGGCGTGCCGCCGCCTTCGCTGTCGCGCAGGCGTTCGGAGTAATACCCCAGCAGTCCCGCCAACGCGACCGCGGCCGGCGCGCCGAGCGGCGAGCCGTAGAACAGGTTCTGCCAGCAGAAACCGCCCGGACGCTTGCCAATGTTGTACACGTGGAATCCCGTGCCGAGCGCGCCGGTCAGCGCGGCGGCGGCATAAACGGGATCGCGCACGCGGTGCGCGGCCTTGCGCCGGTCACGCGTGCCGTGGGCGCTGACCGCAAGCGTCAACGCGGAAACGACCAGCGGCGTGATCATCGCCTTGTTGTGGAACGTGCCGCGATAGTGTTCGATGCCGCTGTCCAGCAGCGTGGAAGTCGCGATCAGGCCCGCGGCGCGATTGAGCCGCCGCGCCGCGGTAACCGTCGCATCATGCGCCGGGCGGGTCGTGATGCGTGCCGCAAGCAGCCGGCGCAGCGCCAGCGCGGTGGCACCGACTGCACCTGCGGCGAGCGCGATGCCGATCAGCGCAAGGCCAGGCCGTTGCTTGAGCCTCGCCGAAAATTCCTGGCGCGCCAGTTGCACGGTTATTCGGGCGAGCAGCCTTTGTGGCCGCAGCCGCAACCGCCGCGCTGCGCTTCGTCACGCGGCACCTCGTCGGTGAACTCGGTGGCGTTGCGGCAGTACTCGCTGCAATACGGATGACCGGCTTCGACCTCGCACGTGCACTGCTCGTGCTGGCACTTTTCCTTCACATGATCGATTTCCATCGACGTTTCCTCCATGCGGTCGAAACCGCCATTGCGGGTCGGGCCCGCGCATCGGCTGATCAAAACCCGCCATCGGCGGGCCGAGACCCGCCCTACAGAATCCGGTACTGCTCCGCGTCCGCGCGTTTGAAGGCGATGCCGGCGCCTGGCCGCGAGAGATCGGGCTTCAATGCACCGTCGAGCGGCTCGGGCACGCCTTCGAACAACAGGTGTTCGATGCGGACGTGGTCGTGAAAGTATTCGATGTGCCGTGAAGCGCGCGTCGCGCAGGCCGGATGCATGTGCAATGCCGGCGCGCAATGCGCGGACATCGGCAGGTGGAACGCGTCGCACAATGCGGCCGCGCGCAGGTAACCGGTGATGCCGCCGCAGCGCGTGGCGTCCACCTGCAGCACGTCGACCGCTTCGGTTTCCAGCATTCGCCGGAAGTAGCCGGCGTCGTAGCCATACTCGCCCGCGGCGACGTCCATGCACGCAGGCGCGCGGTTACGCAGCAGCCGCAGGCCTGGCAAGTCATCCGACGAAACCGGTTCCTCGAACCAGCGTACGTCATAGTCCTGCGCGAAGGTTTCCGCGATCCGCAGCGCCTGCTTGCGCGCGTACGCGCCGTTCGCGTCGATGAACAACTGCACGTCGTCGCCGATCGCCTTGCGCGCCACTTTCGCGCGCGCAGGATCGCGCTGCGGTTCGCGGCCGACCTTCATCTTCACCATGCCGATGCCGTCGTTCGCCCAGCCGCCGAGCTGCTCGCGCAACTGCGCGTCGCTGTAGGACGTGAAGCCGCCGCTGCCGTACACCGGGATCGCCTCGCGCACCATGCCCAGGAGCTTCACCAATGGCACATCCAGCAGTTTCGCTTTCAGGTCCCACAGCGCATTGTCGACCGCGGAGATCGCCATCGCCGCGATGCCGCGGCGGCCCAGGTTCCGGACCGCCGCGGCCATCGCCCACCACACCCCGGGAATATCCATCGCATCACGACCTTCGATCACGCCGGCCAGCAAGTTGCGGATCACCACTTCGGTCGCGCTGTCGGCGTAGCTGTAGCCGATCCCGCGTTTGCCGCCCGCCTCGATCTCCACCAGCACCAGCGTGGTGGAATCCCATTCCAGCGTGCCGTCCGATTCGGGGGCGTCGGTCGGCACCTTGTATGCGCTCGCCCTCGCCTTGCCGAGTGCGATGGCTTCCATGGCTCAATGCTTCTTGTGGCCGGGGAACAGGCTGGCCCAGGTTTCGCGCGTGGATTCGCGCAGCATCGCGTTGGTGCCGGTGTCGCCCTTCAGCATGGACTCGGCGAACGCCTTGGCCTGCTTGAAGGTGATGTGCGGCGGCAGCGGCGGCACTTCCGGATCGGTGATCGCCTCGACCACGCACGGTCGGTCGGCTTTCAGGGCTTCGTCCCACGCCGGCCCGATCTGCTCGGGCTTGTTGACCATGATGCCTTTCAACCCGATCAACTCGGCGTAGCGCGCATACGGAAAATCGATCACGTGCTGCGAGGCGTCGTATCTGGGATCGCCTTCCATCACGCGCTGCTCCCAGGTCACCTGGTTCAGGTCGCCGTTGTTCAGCACCATGATGATCAGGCGTGGATCGGACCATTCCTTCCAGTAATCCTTGATGGTGATGAGTTCCGCGTTGCCGTTCATCTGCATCGCGCCGTCGCCCACCAGCGCGATCGCCACGCGATCGGGGAATGCGAACTTGGCGGCGATCACATAGGGCACGCCCGGGCCCATCGTCGCGAGGCCGCCGGACAGCGACGCCATCATCCCGTCGCGGATCTTCAGGTCGCGCGCGTACCAGTTGGCGGCCGAACCCGAATCGGACGAAAGGATGCAATTCTCCGGAAGCCTGGGCGACAATTCCCAGAAGACGCGCTCGGGATTGATCGGTTCGGCCTCGACCATCGCGCGCGATTCCAGCACCTGCCACCATTCCTCGACGTTTTTCTCGACGGTCGCGCGCCACTCGCGATCGGTCTTGCGCTTCAGTCGCGGGATCAACGCCTGCAACGTCGCCTTGGCATCGCCGACCAGGTTGATTTCCATCGGATAGCGGATCGAGAGCATTGCGGGGTCGATGTCGATCTGCACGCCGCGTGCCTGGCCCTCCTTGGGCAGGAATTCCGAATACGGAAAGCGTGAGCCGATCATCAGCAGCGTGTCGCATTCGGTCATCAGGTCCCAGCTCGGCTTGGTGCCGAGCAGGCCGATCGAACCGGTGACGTAGGGCAGCTCGTCCGGCAGCGCGGCCTTCCCCAGCAAGGCTTTCGCGACACCCGCGCCCAAAAGCTCGGCAACTTCGATCACCTCCTCGCGCGCGCCCAGCGCACCGGCGCCGACGAGGATCGCCACCTTGCTGCCGGCGTTCAAAAGGTCGGCGGCCTGCTGCAGGTCATGGTCGGTGGGCACCACGTGCGGCGGGCGATAGCCCAGTCCGGAGTGCACGGTGCCGTGCTTGCGCGGCGGCTTTTCGACGGCTTCGGCTTCCTGGAGATCGTTGGGAACGATGATGCAGGTGACCGTGCGCTTGGAAATCGCGATCCGCATCGCGCGATCGATCACGTGCCGCACCTGCGCAGGCACGGT
The DNA here is from genome assembly GCA_051962095.1 of Rhodanobacteraceae bacterium. GTDB lineage: Bacteria > Pseudomonadota > Gammaproteobacteria > Xanthomonadales > Rhodanobacteraceae > 66-474. Next base: position 1,528 of record JBQCCP010000127.1, on the reverse strand, counting down.
GACCAGTTCGACGTAATCGGACGCAACGTCCTTGAAGAGCGTCGTCAGATCCACTTCCTGCTGGTACTGGCCGCCCAGTGCCGAACGCGCCTGCTGGCCCACGATCGCGACCACCGGCATGTGGTCGAGCTTGGCATCGTACAAGCCGTTCAACAGGTGGATCGCGCCCGGTCCGGAGGTCGCCATGCATACGCCCACCTCGCCGGAGAACTTGGCGTGCGCGCAGGCCATGAACGCGCACATTTCCTCATGGCGCGCGCGCACCAGTTCGATCTTGCCACCGGCGCGATTCATCGCGCCCATCAAGCCGTTGATGCCGTCGCCCGGATAACCATAGATGCGGTGTACGCCCCATTCCCCGAGGCGCTCGATGATGAAATCACCGACAAGCGTCGTCATTGTCGATTCCTTTCGTTGCGACAAAAAGGAATCTTGCGCGGCAGCCAATGAAGTGTTCGTGAAGCCATTCATGCGGCAGCCATTCAGCACGAAAGGTTCACGCGCGAAACGCTTTCCCCAACGCCGAAATAATTTCCTGTCCTGCCGCCCCGATGCACCGGAACGGACCGCAATGCGAACCAGCTTTGTACGCGTAAGTACGTTTGCACGCATCTTGCATAGACGGGGCCGACAAACCCATCGGGAGGAAGGACCCTTGAACCCGAATCCGCTTCGAATCGGAATCGTCGGCGCCGGCAACTGTGCCTCCTCGCTGGTGCAGGGCCTCACGTACTACCGTGATGCGCCGGACGACGCGGTGATCCCCGGCCTCATGAACCCCCGCGTGGGCCGCTACCACGTGCGCGACGTCGAAGTGGCCTGTGCCTTCGACATCCACGCCGGCAAGGTCGGCCGTGACTTGGCCGAGGCGTTGGTTTGCGAACCCAACTGCACCCGCATCTTCGCCGACCTTCCGCGCACCGGCGTGTGCGTGCGCCGCGGGCCCACGCTGGACGGCCTGGGCGTGTACCTGCGCGACGACATCGCCGAATCGGAGCTGCCGCCCGTGGACGTGGCGGACACCTTGCGCCGTTCGCATACCGACATCGTGGTGTCTTACCTCCCGGTCGGCTCGCAGCGCGCGACCGAGTATTACGCGGAGCAGGCGCTGGCCGCGGGCTGCGCATTCGTCAATTGCATCCCGGTGTTCATCGCCTCGGACGAAACCTGGCAGCGACGCTTCGAACGCGCGCGGCTGCCGCTGCTGGGCGACGACATCAAGAGCCAGGTCGGCGCGACCATCGTGCATCGCGTGCTCGCGAGCCTGTTCCGCGACCGCGGCGTCAAGCTCGACCACACCTACCAGCTCAACTTCGGCGGCAATTCCGATTTCAAGAACATGCTGGAACGCGAGCGGCTGGTTTCGAAGAAGCTGTCCAAGACGCGTTCGGTGACCAGCCAGGTCGACGTCGCACCCGACAGCATCCACGTCGGACCGAGCGACCACGTCGAGTGGCTGACCGACCGCAAGATGGCGTACATCCGTCTCGAGGGCACCGCCTTCGGCGGCTCGCCGTTGTCGATCGAG
>JBQCCP010000126.1:0-6975 GCA_051962095.1 Rhodanobacteraceae bacterium | reverse complement strand
CAGCGATTCGACTTCACAATCGAGGAACACGCCGGGACTCGCGGCGCGCGCGGCGCGGATCGCCTCGGCGACGCCGCCGGCCGTGGCAACATGGTTTTCCTTGATCAGGATCGCGTCGTAGAGGCCGATGCGGTGGTTGTGGCCGCCGCCGCAGCGCACGGCGTATTTCTGCGCGAGGCGCAGGCCCGGAATGGTCTTGCGCGTATCCAGGATTTTTGCGCGGGTGCCGGCGACCGCATCGACATAACGGCGCGTCACGGTGGCGGTGCCGGAGAGGGTTTGCAGGAAATTGAGCGCGTTGCGTTCGCCCGCGACCAGCGCGCGTGCGTTGCCTTCGATTTCGCACAACACGGCATCCGCAGCGACGCGATCGCCGTCGTGGTGGTGCCAATGGATACGCACAGCGGGATCGAGTTGGCGAAAACACTCCTCCACCCACGGCGCGCCGGCAAGTACCGCATCCTCGCGACAAACGATGCGCGCGCGGACGCGTGCGCCGGGATCGATCAGCGCGGCGGTGACGTCGCCCGTGCCGATGTCTTCGGCAAGCGCGCGCGCGACATCTTCGCGGATGCTGGCAAGCGGCGGCGGAGTGGGCCGCGCGTCGGGGGCGCTCATGCGCCGGGTTGCGGCGCAGGCTGCGCATTGCGCAGGCGATCGACGATCGCGTCGAGCGCGCGGTCGAACAGCGGCACCTCTTCCAGGATCATCGCGCCGCCACTGAGCAGCTCGGTAGCGAGCTGGACGGCGGTGCGGTCGGCGACCTTCAGGCCGCGGCGATTGACGAACAGGTACTTGCCGCTGATCGGGCTGATCCACGACAGCTTGGCGCGTTCGCGGGTGCCGGTGTCGTCCACGAACTCGACCCAACTGCCAACCTTCAGGTCGCGCACTGCCTGCAGGGTGTCGGCGTCCACGTCCACCGACATCTCGTCGGAATCGAGATCGTCATCCGCATCGGGCGCCGCATCGGTGATCGCGGGTTGCGCGTCGGCGTTGACGCCCAGCACGGCCGCGGGGTCTGCCGCGGGCTCTTCGGGCTGCGCGACCGGCGCGGGTTCACCGAGTTGCTGGCGCCAGAATTTCCACAGCTCCACCAGCAGCCGGTCGATGTCGGGTTCCTGGAACGCGACGGTGGTGAGACCGGCGCGCAGGTGTTTTTCGATCGACGCGAGCGCGGCCTTGTACTGCGTGCGCTCGGCCTCGCCGTGCGGCGGGTCGATGGTGGCGACGAAGTCGTCCACGAAGTGCACGGCCGCGCGGAACTCGGGCGATTCGACGCCCTGGCGCAGCACGATCAGCACCAGGTAATTGGCCCACGGCCGCGTCAGCACGCCGCGGAGGAGCGTGGGGAGGTTGCGACCGCTGATGCGCGAGAGGATTTCCTGCGCGGCGCGGCGACGCGCGTCCTGCAGCCGCTCGCGGCCGCGCGCGGCTTCGGTGGCGCGGCTTTCGGCCAGCTCGGCGCGCTTGCGGTTCTGTTCGACGAACTGGGTGAACTCGGCGAGCTGGCGTTCGAACACGCCGATGTCGTCGTCGAAATCCTGCAGCAGGGTTTCGACCACGCTCTTGATCTTGCCGAACAGGCGGTGGTCGCGGTCGGATTCTTCCGACCAGCCCTTGGCGGCATCGGCCAACTGGTCGAGCAGCTTGCGCGCGGGGTGCGAGGCGTGTGCGAACATGCGCCGGTCGAGGATCGCCACCTTCAGGTACGGAATCTGCAGGCGCGCCAGCAGCACCTGCATCGGCGCCGGGATGGTGTGGTCCTGCAGGATGTATTCGAACAGCATGCCCACGAGGTCGATGGTGTCCTCGTCGCTGCCGGAAACGTGCGCCTTGGCCTGGCCGGACAGGCGCTGGATCTGCAGCATCAGCTCGTCCTTGAGGCGCTGCACCATGTCGATCGCGGCGGTGGTGTCGATGGCCGCGGGCATCGCAGGCAGCGGACGCGATTCGCCCTGCAGCAGGGTCAGCGCGCCCAAGAGTTCGGCAGGGGTGAGCGAGGCGATGCCGGTGCCACCCATCGGCACGCCACCCGCGTCGCCGTAGACATGCTGGCGGCGCGAGGCCAGCAGCGAAGTGAGGCGCTGCATCAACTCGCTGTGCAGTTCGTCGGCGGTATCGGCGAGATAATCGGTCACCGCGCCCGCGCTGCCGCCAGCATCGGGCGTCGTCGGCATCGCACGCGGCGCCGCGCCGCTGGATGCGGCGCGCCGCACCACGCCCGGATGGCGCAACTGCGGCAGCACGCCGGCCTGCACCAGCCGCACGTTGACATCGTGGTAAAGCTGGTCGAGCGCCTTCAGCACGTAGCGCTCGAACATCTTCAGGATGATCAGGCGCACGCGGATGTTGACTTCGGTGAGTTCGCCCAGCGCTTCACGGAAGGCTTCGGTCAGCGCGCCCGGACCCAGCGGATTGTTCGTGTTGGTGGTCGGGCGCCCGCCGCTCAGCACCGACAGGCGCTGGTTCAGGGCCATCAGCGCCGACGACAACCGACCATCCGCCTTGGCGACCATGCTGGACACGGCCAGCGATTCTTCCAGCTCGCGATCGTCCACCAGGCTCAATTCGCCGCTGGCGGAGAACGCGCGCTGTGCATCGCTGCCCTTGGGCTGCCGGCCCGCGGCGAAATCGGCGAAACCACGCGTGACGCGTTCGCCGAACAGGCGCTCGATGCGCGGACGCATTTTGCGGGTCTCGCGCATGCCGTCGAAGTATTCGGTCTGGCTGGCGTTGCTCTCTGCCTTTTCGGCGAGGTCGAACAGCGTGTCGTCCACGTTGTCCAGCAACTCGGCCACCAGATTGGCGGTGGCCTTCAACGTCATTTCGCGCACCGCGACCAGCAGGCCGCCCACGTGATCGTGGTTGGCGTCGGGCACGCGCGAGGCAATGTCCACGACCTTCTTGTCGGCTTCCGGGCGCGGGTCGGACGGGATCGGCGTCATGACGAAGAACCTGGATTCCGGTGCGGGAACAGGGGCAGGCTAGTATGCAGGTTCGACGATACCGGAACGTGAAGCCGTTCACAGCACCGCGGCGGGCCTTGGTGCAGGCATCGGCTTTTGTGGACCCCACCTCGGAAAAGCGCCGGCCAGTGCCGTCGGGCGGCTTCGGTCAGGCCGGGAAATCGGCCAGTTGCAGGGTGCCGATCCCTTCGTCGGCCAGCATCACGGGGATGTCGTCCTCGATCCGGTACACGACCTTGCGGTCGGTGGTGATCAACCCGGCCGAAAGCGGCGAGGCCACCTTCCGGCCCGCCACGGTGTCGAGGTTGCCGGCCGCCACGGCGCGGTTCAACGCATCCAGTTCATCGCGGCGCAGCGGGCGCACCGGGGTCTTGGTGACCGGGTCGCAGAGGATGTCCAGCAATCGCTTGTCCATGCCCGTACAATACCCGTTTTGCGCCGGTGAGACCATGCGGAAAACGACAGTCGCGCCCCGGGTCGGGGTGGTGATGGGTTCGCGTTCGGACTGGGAAACGATGCGGCACGCCGCCGAGATGCTGGCGTCGCTGGGCGTCGAGCACGAGGTCGAAGTGGTTTCCGCGCACCGCACGCCGGACAAGCTGTTCGCCTACGCCGAAGGCGCAGCCGCGCGCGGCATCGAGGTGATCATCGCGGGCGCCGGCGGCGCCGCGCACCTGCCGGGCATGCTGGCCGCGAAGACCCGCCTGCCGGTGCTGGGCGTGCCGGTGCAGTCGCGCGCCTTGAAAGGGTTGGACTCGTTGCTGTCGATCGCGCAGATGCCGGCCGGTGTGCCGGTGGGCACGCTGGCGATCGGCGAAGCCGGCGCCAAGAACGCGGGCCTGCTCGCCGCCGCGATCGTGGCGCTGCACGACGACAAGGTCGCGCGCGCGCTGGACCGTTTCCGCGACGAGCAGACCGAAGAAGTGCTGCGCCATGCCGACCCGCGGCTGACACCGCCGCGGCCGGCGCCGGCGAGCACGTCGCGTCCCCGCAATCGCAAAACGCCTGCGTGATGACGACGCTCGGCATTCTGGGAGGCGGCCAACTGGCACGCATGCTGGTCTTGGCCGGAGCACCGCTCGGCGTGCGTTTTCGCATCGTCGACAACATGGCCGATGCCTGCGCGGGTCAATTGGCGCCGCTGTCCACGGTGGGGTGGGATAACGTCGAAAAGCTGGAGCCGTTCGCACGCGAGATCGACGCGGCCACGTTCGATTTCGAGAACGTTCCCGCGGCGACCGCCGAGTGGCTGGCCGCGCACACGCACGTCGCCCCCAACGCCTTGTCGCTCGCGACCGCGCAGGATCGCGTGCTGGAGAAGGCCCTGTTCCGCGAATGCGGTTTGCCGACCGCGGAGTTCGCCGACGTCGCGACGCGCGCCGACCTGGATGCGGCGCTCGCGCGCATCGGCGCGCCGGCGATCCTGAAGACGCGGCGCGAAGGCTACGACGGCAAGGGCCAGTTCCGGATCAGGACGCTCGCTGATGCCGACGCCGCGTGGCAGGCACTGGGTGCGCAAGCCGAGACGCGCGGGCTGATCCTGGAAGGTTTTGTCGATTTCGATTTCGAAGCCTCGGTGGTGGCCGTGCGCGCGGCCGACGGCGAATTCCGCGCCTGGCCGGTCACGCGCAACTGGCACGTCGACGGGATCCTTTCGGCCAGCCTCGCACCCGCGGTGCGCGGCGCAACCATCGAGGAGTCCTCTTTTGCACACACGCGCGCGATCGCGGAGAAACTCGGTTACGTCGGTGTGTTCGCGCTGGAGTTGTTCGTAAAGCGCGGCGAACTGCTCGGCAACGAGATGGCGCCGCGCGTGCACAATTCCGGACACTGGACCATCGAAGGCGCGGTCACTTCGCAGTTCGAGAACCACGTGCGCGCGGTGCTGGGCATGCCGCTGGGCGACACCTCGGCGCGTTTCCCGTCGTGTATGCTCAACTGGATCGGTGAACTGCCAGATCGCGACAAACTGCTCGCCATCCCGGGTGCGCATTGGCACGACTACGGCAAGTCGCCACGTCCCGGCCGCAAGGTCGGCCACGCGACGGTGTGTGCGCCGGATCGGCAAACGCTGGCCACGCGCCTCGCACGAGGCGGGCGCGCCTGGGGTCGCGAAGCGCAGGTCGCGCCGGTGATCGAAGCGTTGACTGGATAGCCGAAGGATGTTTTGCTCGTCATCCCGACGACGCGGGGAGCGGCCATGGATGGCCGCGATTTGAGGAGCGAGGAAAGCCGGGATCCAGTGACTTTGCTTTGATGAAAGACACTGGGTTCCGGATCGCGGCTTCGCCGCGTCCGGAATGACGAGAATCAGAACACCGGAAATTCCTTGAAGGATGTTGCCCATGCGGAAATCTTGCGCCGCCATTTTGGCGTGCTGCCTGATGGCAGGTGGTGCGATAACTTCTTCGCGCGCACTCGCGCAAGATACCCGATCCGCCCAGGACGGCCCGCTGCAGGCGAAGGTGCAGGGCAACGCGCAGCCCGCGCGTCCGGACGAACCGCTGGTCACCGCGAAGCATGGCATGGTGGTGAGCGCGCAGCATCTCGCGACGCAGGTGGGCGTCGACATCCTGAAGCAGGGCGGCAATGCGGTCGACGCCGCGGTTGCGGTCGGCTACGCGCTGGCGGTGGTGCATCCGTGCTGCGGCAACATCGGCGGCGGCGGCTTCATGGCCATCCATCTAGCCAACGGCAAGAACCTGTTCCTGGATTTCCGCGAAAAGGCGCCGCTGGCCGCGACGCCCGACATGATGCAGAGCGCCGGAAAAGTGGTGAAGGGCCGCAGCACGAAAACGTATCTCGGCGTCGGCGTTCCGGGACAGTGATGGGGTTCGACGAAGCGCTGAAGAAATACGGCACGATGAAGTTGCAGCGGGTGATTGCGCCCGCGGTCAAGCTGGCGAAGGATGGCTATGTGCTGCAGCCCGGCGACGTGCGCATCCTCGACACCTCGACCGATATCTTCAAGCAACACCCGAATGTCGCCGCGACGTTCCTCGACCACGGCCAGCCCTGGAAAGCGGGTCAGGTGCTGAAGCAGCCGCAACTTGCGGCCACGCTGGAACTGATCGCGAAGGAAGGGACGCGCGCGTTCTATGATGGCCCAATTGCCGCCGCGGTGGTGAAAGCCAGCCAAGCCGACGGTGGCCTGCTGACCTTGACGGACTTCAAGGACTATACCGTCGGCCCGTTAGGGCCAGTGACGACTGTCCGCTTTCGGGGTTTCCATCGGGCCAAGCCGTCCACTACACGGGTTCGGCATAAAGGGCTTTAGGCGCGAACATCTACTTTCCTGACAGCACCGTGTCGCTTGACAACGCAATAAATAGTTTTATAGTTTCCAAACTATGAAACAGACAATAGCCGTCGAGGCCCTGAAAGCACTGGCCCACGACACCCGGCTGGCAACCTACCGCCTGCTGGTGCAGGCCGGTCCCGAAGGGCTGGCCGTCGGTGAAATCGGCGACCGGCTCAAGCTGCCGGCGCCCACTCTCACCAGCCATCTCAATGTCCTGCGTCACGCTGGACTTGTGCGCGATGTACGCGAAGGCCGCTCGATTCGTTGTCGTGCCGATTACACGCGCATGAATGCATTGCTCGGCTTCCTTACCGAAAACTGCTGCGGCGACGACCCGTCTTCATGTGCACCCGTGTGTGCACCACCACCCAAACGGAGATCAGCCCGATGAAGCGTTTCCACGTACACGTCAACGTCAATGATCTGGATGCCAGCATCCACTTCTATTCCACCCTGTTCGGCAGTGCGCCAACCGTGCACAAGTCCGATTACGCCAAGTGGATGCTGGAAGACCCCCGCATCAATTTCGCGATTTCGCAGCGGGATCGGGCCGCGGGCGTGGATCATCTTGGCTTGCAGGCGGAGGACGGAGCCGAGCTCGAAGCCATCGGTGGACGCCTGGCCTCAGCCGATGCGGTTGCCTTGGCCGAGCACGGCACCACTTGCTGTTACGCCCATTCCGACAAGTACTGGGCGGAAGACCCG
>JBQCCP010000125.1:0-12796 GCA_051962095.1 Rhodanobacteraceae bacterium | reverse complement strand
GTCCATCGGCTTCGAGCGTGCAATCCCAGTCGCTGTGGCGCACGTCCACCGGCGCCACGATCACGCCATGCCTGCGCACGTCCTGGAGCAACTGGTCGGGACTATAAAAACCCATGGGCTGGCTGTTGATCAACGCACAGGTGAAGGCCGCCGGATAGTGATGCTTGAGCCAGCAACTGGCGTAGGTCAGCAGCGCGAAACTCGCCGCGTGCGATTCCGGAAAACCGTAGCTTCCGAAGCCCTTGATCTGCTTGAAGATGTGCGCGGCGAATTCGCTCGAATAACCACGCGCCAGCATGCCGCGGGTCAGCTTGTCGCGATGGTGTTCCAGCCCGCCGTGGCGCTTCCACGCGGCCATCGAGCGACGCAGGTTGTCCGATTCGTCCGGCGTGTAGCCCGCCGCCACCACCGCCAGTTCCATCACCTGTTCCTGGAACAATGGCACCCCGAGCGTGCGCTCGAAAACCTTGCGCAAGGCTTCCGATGGGTAGGTCACCGGTTCTTCGCCGTTACGCCGGCGCAGGTACGGATGCACCATGTCGCCCTGGATCGGCCCCGGGCGCACGATCGCCACCTCGATCACCAGATCGTAAAAGTCACGCGGCCGCATGCGCGGCAGCATCGCCATCTGAGCGCGCGATTCAATCTGGAACACGCCGACGGTGTCGGCGCGGCAGATCATGTCGTACGTTTCCTCATCTTCTGGCGGAATCGTCGCAAGCGTCAATGCCCGTCCGTGGTGATGCTTCACCAGGTCGAGGCAGCGGCGCAGCGCGCTGAGCATGCCCAGCGCCAGGATGTCGACCTTGAGCATTCCGACGGCATCGAGATCGTCCTTGTCCCATTGCACCACGGTGCGGTCTTCCATGGTCGCGTTTTCGACCGGCACCAGTTCGTGCAGCGGGCGTTCCGAGATCACGAAACCGCCGGGATGCTGCGAAAGATGGCGCGGAAAGCCGATCAATTCCGCGGTCAGCACCAGTATCCGTCGAAGCAGCGCGCTGTCCGGATCGAAACCCAGATCGCGCAGGCGTTCGGCCGTCGGTATCGCATCGTTCCAGTGCCCGAAGCAACCGGCCAATGCATCGATCTGGTCGGACGGCAATCCCAGCACGCGCGCAATGTCGCGCACCGCGCCGGCGCCGTGGTAGGTGCTGGCCACCGCGGTGATCGCCGCGCGATGGCGACCGTAGCGATTGAACACGTACTGGATGACTTCCTCGCGCCGTTCGTGTTCGAAATCGACGTCGATATCCGGCGGTTCGTTGCGCTCCCTGGAAACGAAACGCTCGAACAACATGCCGATCCTGTCCGGGTCGATCTCGGTGATGCCGAGTGCATAACAGACCACCGAGTTCGCGGCCGAACCGCGTCCCTGGCAAAGGATTTCCTGGCGGCGCGCGAAATGCACGATGTCGTGCACGGTGAGGAAGTAACTCTCGTATTCCAGTTCGGCGATCAGTGCCAACTCTTTTTCGACGAGGCGTCGCGCCTTCGAGGGAATTCCATCCGGCCAGCGCCAATGCATCCCGTCTTCGGTCAACTGGCGCAGCCACGATGTGGCCGTGTGCCCGTCCGGCACCAGCTCGTGCGGGTACTGATACCGCAATTGTTCGAAATCGAAAGTGCAGCGCCGCGCGATGCGCACGGATTCGGCCAGCAGCTCCGGCGGATACAGACCCGCCAGTGCAGGCAATGCGCGCAGGTGACGTTCGCCATTGGGGAACAACCGCGCACCGGCCTCGGCCACGGTGGTGTGATGCCGGATCGCCGTCATCGCATCCTGCAAGGCACGGCGTCCGCGCGCGTGCATGTGCACATCGCCGGCCGCGACCAGCGGCAGGTGCAAGGTTTGACCCAGCGCCTGCAACCACGCCAGCCTCGCCGCATCGTCCGGGCCACGATGCAGTTCCACGGCAATCCACAATCGCTCCGGAAAGCGCGCCCGCAACCACCGCCCTTCCCGGTCATCGACCGGATCATTCGGCACCCAAAGGGCAAGTAACCCTTCCGTCGCGTCGGGAAAGTCCTCCCGCAGCAGGCGATAGCTTCCCTTTGGCGCTCGCCGGCGCGCGGCGGTGATCAGGTTGCACAGCTTCTGGTAACCCGCGAGGTCCTCCACAAGCAGCACGAGTTTCGCGCCGCCCTCGACCTGCATTTCGCTGCCGACGATCAGCGGCAGGCCGATTTCTTTCGCGGCTTGCCAGGCCCGCACGATGCCGGCCAGCGTGCACTCATCGGTGATCGCGAGCGCCGCGTAACCTTGGCGTTTGGCGCGATAGAACAATTCGTGCGCGCCCGAAGCGCCGCGCTGGAAACTGAAATTCGACAGGCAGTGCAGTTCGGCGTAATTCATGCGAACCATCCGTGCAGCATGAAGCCGCCGCCACCCACGGGCCGGAACACCCACGCGCATTGCCCCGTGGAAAGTCGCGCAACGTAGTAATCGCGCCGCACGTCGCCGCCGTCCCACCAACCGCTTTCGATGCGCTCCGGGCCTGCCAGCAGGCGCGGCGCCGGTCCGCGCAGCGGGATCGGTTTCGGCAGCAACCAACCCGGTCGCGGGCCGGATGCAATCCCGATCGATGGCTCGCGTTTCGCCGAAGCTTCCGGCGCAGTTTGCGACGCATGTTCGGGGCGATGGTCGGCGTGCACCTGCAATCCCTGCACGGCCTTGTCGCCCAGCCGTGCGCGCAACCGTTCGCGCAATTGCTCCCAAGGCATCGCCTGCTGCGGCCGCGCGTCGAACAGTTCACGATGCACCGGCACGAACGGCGGCAGATCGTCGGCGCACAACGTGATCGCGCGGACCGGCGCGGGCAGTTGCACCGGTTCCAGCCGGCCGCGCGCAAACTCGAACAGCAATGCGGCATCACGTTCCGGCGCGAGCAAACCCACCGGCACGATCGTCCTGGCACGGCCATCGTGTTCCAGGTGCAGGGCAAAGCGCTGCACGCCGCCATCGCGCCCGGAAAGAAAAGCGGCGAAATCCGCGACCAGCCGATTCAGGGGAAACAGCAACGCCTGCGACGACTCGGCTTCGTAACCGAGCTCGATCCGCTGATCGAACCGATCGGGCGGTCGATACCCTTCCCACGCGAATTCGCGCAGGCTCCGCAACGCATCGAGATGATGCAGCACCTCCGCGGGAAAGCGCCGTACCACCCCGTCGCGCGGCAATTCCCATACCTGTTGCAGCGCGCGCAGGCCCATGCGCGTGAATGCGGTGGCCACGTCCGGCGCAAAACCGGCGCGCCGGATAGGCAACTGTCCGAGCGCACGTCGCAGCGGTTCGCCCTCTCCCACGGCCAGTCCGTCATGCGCGTTGGCCAACACGCGCGCGGCCACGGGATTGGGCGCGGCGACGATGCGGTGCCCGAAACCCAGCTCCGTCAATTCCTCGCGCAACTGCGCTTCGAACCGCGGCCACGGCCCGAACAGGCCCAGACTTCCCCGAATTTCAAGGACCAGCGCATGGGGGAACTGCAGGCTGACCTGTGAGCTGAAGCGATAGGCCCAGCCTGCGAGGAGCCGATGCCAGCGCGCTTCGTCTTCAGGATCGTATTCGGCGATCGCGAAGTTGCCAGCCAACGCTTGCGCCGCAGTCAGGGCCATGCCCCGGCGCAATCCCAACGCACGCGCCGCGGGATTCACCGCGTGCAACGTGCGCCGTTGCATGGAACCCGCGATCAGCACCCGCGGCGCATCCGGATTGGTGCAACGGCGCAGCACACCATCCAGCGCGAGTTGCGGCAACAAGATGCACGCCCAGCGCATGACTCACCCCACGCCCCGCGGGATGGGCAGTGGCGGCGCCAATCCGCCACGACACTTGAGCACGCGCCATTGCGCAGGCTCGGCGTCGATGGCAATGCGCAGCGCCGCGGGCGAAGCGTGCTGCGCAGCATCGAGCGATCGCGTTGCAAACGCGAGGCTGCGTCCCGATTCCGCCGCGACCTGCAGGCGGCGCAGCGCCCGGTCGTCGGCATCCCGGGGCCAGCACAACACGGCGCCGCAACTGCCCGAGCGCAGGCATTGCTCGATCGCCCACAATGCATCGCGAGGTGTTTCGACCTGCACGATCTGCAGATGGCGCAAGGCCACGCCCGGGCTCTGCCAGGCCGGCGCGAACGGCAGGTAAGGCGGCGCAACCAGCACGATGCGCTCGCCGGCCTGCGACAGGCGCGCCAGGGTCGGCCACAACAATTGCAGTTCACCGACGCCATCGGCCGGGATCAATACTTCGACTAGCGCTGCCTCGGGCCATCCGCCAGCCGGCAGCGCTGCATCCAGTTCGGCGTGGCCGGTGGGCTGCGAACCCGGCGGCAAGTCCACGGGCCGACCCCGCCAGACACGCCGCTGGTGCAGCAAGGCATCGATCGCCACCACCGCACTCATGTCAGCCTCGGCGCACCAGCCCGCAGAACACGCCCTCGATCGCGAAATCCTGCCCGCGCCGCACTTCGATCGGCGCGTAGTTGGGATTGCGCGGCAGCAGCCGGATCCAGCCCTTGTGCCGGGCCAACCGCTTGATCGTCACTTCGTCATCCAGCCGGGCGACGACCACCTGCCCGTTGCGGGCTTCGGGCGTGCTCCGGATGCCGACCAGATCGCCGTCAAGGATGCCCTCCTCGATCATGGAATTGCCCTGCACCCGCAGCAGGTAATCGGGCGGCATGGAGAACAGCCTTGCATCCAGGGCCAGCGTATCGGCCAGTCCGGCATCGGGTCCGATGGGCGGCCCGGCCGCGACCCGGCCCAGCACCGGCAACTGCAAAAGATCCGCTCGCGCCCGCACGCCCGCCGGGCGGATGCCGCGCGCCTGTCCGGCCGCGATCTCGATCAATCCCGCTTCGGCCAGCGCCAGCACGTGCTTGCGTGCCGCCCCGCGCGAGGCCAGACCGGAGGCTTCGGCGATCTCCGCCAACGATGGCGGGCGCCCTTGCCGGGTTACCCGGTCACGGATGAAGGCGAGGATGGCGGCTCGGCGGGGGCTGAGGGCAGGCATGGGTACATTTGTACTCCAAATCGGTCGAGTATGCCAGAGCGGTTCAATCCGAAACTGCGAAAAACAATGCGAAGGACGAAAAACAAAACGGCCGGCATACCGATGGTGTGCCAGCCGTTTCTGAAATGGCGGAGAGAGAGGGATTCGAACCCTCGATCAGGCTTTGTGGCCCGATACTCCCTTAGCAGGGGAGCCCCTTCGGCCTCTCGGGCATCTCTCCGAATTTTAGAAAATTATTTCAAACCAACCATCCCTGGTGCGCCTCCCAGTCGGCATCCATGCCTCCTCCTCACCGCTCGCACGCGATGCCACCGGCATCGCGTAAGCGCTCGCGCTCGACCTCGGGCATCTCTCCGTTTTTGCCTCAAGCGTCCGGGCAAAGATTCCGATCGCGCGCACAACAATCGACCGGCAAAACCGGTCGATCAGAATAAAGGCATCTCGGCTTGTGGTAAAGCCGTTGGACGTTCCGGCATCAGCCGTGGGTCGCTTCGTGCCGGGAGGACTCGTCGGAGTCGACAGATGCGCCGCCGGCCGCCTCGTGTTCCTGCTTGATGCGCTGGTAGATCTCTTCGCGGTGCACCGCGACATCCTTCGGCGCCGTGATGCCGATGCGTACCTGGTTGCCCTTCACACCCAAGACCGTAACCGTCACCTGGTCGCCGATCATCAGGGTTTCCCCCACCCGGCGGGTCAAAATCAACATGACAGAACTCCATTCACTCGGATCCATTGGACCCGAAAACCGCAATGCGCGTTCCCCTCCGGACCGCGAATCGCAGCAGACAGGACGATCGCGAACCGACGCAGATGCATCGCGACGTTCAGGTTCCTCCATCACCCGCAATAGACCGGTGCGGGGGCGATCAAACGCCCCGCGACTATATATGAACGGGCCGAGCCCGCGCAATGAAATCGCAGTGACTTCTGGCAGGGTCCGGACGCAGGCCTTGCCGCGATCCGATCCGGCCTCGGCGGCGACACGCCTAGCCCAGCGATGGCGCAAGCCAGCCCGCCAGCCCTTGCAGCGCCTGGTCCAGCGCCGGCGAATCGACGCCGCCGCCCTGCGCCATGTCGGGCCGGCCGCCACCCTTGCCGCCGATCTGCCTGGCGACGTGCGCGACCACGTCGCCGGCCTTGATCTTGCCCAGCGCCGCGCCGTGCACGCCGCCGACCAGCGCGACCTTTCCGTCGCTGCCCGACGCCAGCAACACCACGCAATCGCCGAGTTTCTGTTTCAGCGTGTCGACTGCATCGCGCAAGGCCTTGGCGTCCATCCCGTCGATGCGCGCGGCAACCAGTTTGACGTTGCCGATGGCCTGCGCCTGCGATGCGAGATCGCCGGTCGCGGAACTCGCGGCCTTGGCCTTCAGCGTGTCCAGTTCGCGTTCCAGCTTCCTTTGTTTGTCGAGAAGCTGGCGCAACTTGTCGGCGACGTCGCCCGCGCTGGATGAAAGCAACCCCGCGACCTCGCCCAGCCGATGCTCTTCTTCCGCCACGTGCGCCATCGCGCCCGCGCCGGTCAGCGCCTCAATGCGGCGGACGCCGGCCGCAACGCCGGACTCCGACACGATCTTGAACAGGCCGATGTCGCCGGTGCGCGACACGTGCGTGCCGCCGCACAGCTCGGTCGAGAAGTCGCCCATCCGCAACACGCGCACCTCGTCGCCGTACTTCTCGCCGAACAGCGCCATCGCGCCGGTGGCGATCGCCTCGTCGTAGGCCATATGGCTGATTTCGGCGGCATCGTTGCGGCGGATCTGCTCGTTGACGCGATCCTCGATGCGGCGTAGTTCGTCCGCTTTCACCGGCTGGAAATGCGAGAAGTCGAAGCGCAGACGATCGGGTGCCACCAGCGACCCCTTCTGCGTGACGTGCTCACCCAGCGTTTCTCGCAGCGCGGCGTGCAACAGATGCGTCGCCGAATGGTTCAGCACCGTGGCCTGCCGGCGCGCGGCATCGACACGGGCGAACACGGCATCGCCGACATGCAGCGGCGCATCACCCTTCCACGCGCCGAGGTGACCGTGGAACTGGCCGCCGAATTTCTGCGTGTCGCTGACGATGAAACGCCCGTTCGCATGCTCCAGCGCGCCGGTGTCGCCAACCTGTCCGCCGGATTCGGCGTAGAACGGCGTGCGGTCCAGGATGATTGCGACGGCTTCGCCTTGCGCCAGCACGTCCACCGCGCGGCCATCACGAAGGATTGCGACCACCTTGCAGTCCTTCGCTTCCAGCGTTTCATACCCCAGAAATTTTGTGGGAGCCAGCCTGCTGGCGACCTCGGCCGGCAATGCCGTCTTGCTTTCGAACTTGCTGGCGGCGCGTGCACGCTCGCGCTGCACTTCCATTGCACGCTCGAAACCATCCATGTCCACGCTCATGCCGCGCTCGCGGGCGATGTCCGCCGTGAGGTCCACCGGAAAGCCGTAGGTGTCGTAGAGGCGGAACGCGTCTTCACCCGGGATCGCCGTGCCCGATCTGGACGCGACTTCGTCGAATACCTTCATGCCGTGTTCCAGCGTTTCGCCGAAACGCTGCTCTTCGGCACGCAGGGCTTCCTCGACGAACGCCTGCTTTTTTGCGAGTTCGGGATAGGCCCCGCCCATCTCCACGACCAGCGGCGCGACCATCTTCCAGAAGAAATCGCCGCGGACGCCCAGCATCCAGCCGTGGCGCAGCGCGCGGCGGATGATCCGGCGCAGCACGTAGCCGCGGCCTTCGTTGGAGGGCAGAACGCCGTCCACGATCAGGAACGCGCAGGCACGGATGTGGTCGGCGATCACGCGCAGCGATTTGTTCTCGCGATCCTTGCAGCCCGTCAGCTCCTGCGCAGCCGCGATCAGGCGCTGGAACAGGTCGATCTCGTAATTCGAATGCACGCCCTGCAGCACCGCGGCGAGGCGTTCCAGGCCCATGCCGGTGTCCACGCACGGGGCCGGCAACGGCGACAGCGTGCCGTCCTCGGCGCGATCGAACTGCATGAACACCAGGTTCCAGATTTCGATGAACCGGTCGCCGTCCTCTTCCGCCGAGCCAGGCGGGCCACCGGGAATCCCGGGACCGTGGTCGTAGAAGATTTCGGTGCAGGGCCCGCACGGACCGGTGTCGGCCATTTGCCAGAAATTGTCCGACGCGAACGGCGCACCCTTGTTGTCGCCGATCCGCACGATGCGCTCGGCCGGCACGCCCACCACGCGATGCCAGATGCCGTAGGCTTCGTCATCGGTGTGGTACACCGTCACCCACAACTTTTCGGGCGGCAGTCCGAAGGTACGAGTCAGCAGTTCCCACGCCCATTCGATCGCTTCCTTCTTGAAGTAATCGCCGAACGACCAGTTGCCCAGCATTTCGAAGAAGGTGTGGTGGCGCGCGGTGTAGCCGACCGAATCCAGATCGTTGTGTTTGCCGCCTGCGCGCAGGCAGCGCTGCACGTCGGCCGCGCGCACGTAAGGCAGTTTCTCGCTGCCGAGGAACACGTTCTTGAACTGCACCATCCCCGAGTTGGTGAACAGGAGGGTCGGGTCGTTGGCCGGTACCAGCGGCGCGGAGGGCACGATGGTGTGACCGCAGTCCTTGAAGAATTCGAGAAAGCGCGCGCGAATCTCTGCAGTTTTCATGCGGTTGCGTGAGGAAGCTGAGGTAATGGCGAGCCAAAGTGGCGCAACGGCCGACCCGCCAAAACCATGGCGGAACTCTAATCGCCGGGATCGCCAACCTCGGAATGGGTGACGATTCTAACGGTGGCGGCGGTGAAACCGCGACGCAAGAGAAATGCCGCGCGCTTGCCGCGCTCGGCATGGTCGGCAGCGGGCTTGGCGCCGTACTTCTTGCGGAGTTGCGCCGTGGCCGACGCTTCCCAATCGGCTTCCGCGGCATCTATCAACCCGCGGATCGCGGCATCGGCAAGCCCGTGCGAGCGCAACTCGGCCCGGATGCGGGCTGGCCCGTAACCCTGCCCGATCCGCGCCCGCACGATCATTTCGCCGAAGCGCGCGTCGTCCTGGTATTTCTGTTCGCGCAAATTTTTGAGGGCGGTTTCGGATTCGTCCTCGTCGCAACCCGCGTGTCCCAGTCGCGCCCGCAACTCGCGTTGCGAGTATTCACGGCGAGCCAGCATGCCCAGCGCGCGGTCGTAGGCGCTGCGGTCGGCCGCACCGTCCCGCAGCCTTTTCCCGCGCATTTCGTCAGGCTTCGACTTCCTCGGCATCTTCGGTCGCGGCGACGCCGCCGCCCGTGCGTGCGGCATCCAGCAGCTTGGCGCGCAATGCCGTGTCGAGTTCCTTGGCGGCAGCCGGGTTGTCCTTGAACCATTGGCGCGCGTTTTCCTTGCCCTGCCCGATCCGCTCGCCGCCGTAGCTGTACCAGGCGCCCGATTTTTCGACCAGGTTGTTGGCGACGCCCAATTCGATCAGCTCGCCCTCGTACGAGGTGCCTTCGCCATACAGGATCTCGAATTCGGTCTGCCGGAAAGGCGGCGCCACCTTGTTCTTCACCACTTTCACGCGGGTCTGCGAGCCGATCACCTCTTCGCCCTTCTTGACCGCGCCGATGCGGCGGATGTCGAGGCGCACCGAGGCGTAGAACTTCAGCGCGTTGCCGCCGGTGGTGGTTTCCGGGTTGCCGAACATCACCCCGATCTTCATGCGGATCTGGTTGATGAAGATCACCAGCGTGTTGGAACGCTTGATGTTGCCGGTCAGCTTGCGCAACGCCTGGCTCATCAGGCGTGCGTGCAGGCCGACGTGCGAGTCGCCCATCTCGCCTTCGATTTCGGCCTTCGGCGTCAGCGCGGCCACCGAGTCGACCACCACCACGTCGACGGCGTTCGAACGCACCAGCATGTCGGCGATTTCCAGCGCCTGCTCGCCGGTGTCGGGTTGCGAAACCAGCAGGTCGTCGACATTGACGCCGAGCTTGGCCGCGTAGGTCGGGTCGAGCGCGTGCTCGGCGTCCACGAAGGCCGCAGTGCCGCCGTTCTTCTGGCAGGCCGCGATCACCTGCAGCGTGAGCGTGGTCTTGCCCGAGGATTCCGGACCGTAGATTTCCACCACGCGGCCACGCGGCAGACCGCCCACGCCCAATGCGACGTCGAGGCCCAGCGAGCCGGTGGAAACCGTATCGATGGCTTCGGCCGTGCGATCGCCCATGCGCATCACCGCGCCCTTGCCGAACTGCTTTTCGATCTGGCCCAGCGCGGATGCCAGTGCGCGGCGCTTGTTGTCGTCCATTGCTTGTTCCTCAGACGGATTGTGCGTGAAGCGAAGTATCGCGGGGTCGGTTCTCACGGGTTGAGACCGCGCGAATCCGAAGACATTGCCATTATTTCATACCGCTCGCTCGCGGACAGCGGCGTGCGCCGCTTCACTACGTAAGGAGTTTCCTATAGCGCGGACAAGCCCATCCTGGGCTTGCTCGGCACGGCGGGTTCGGCACATGAACCCGCCTTCGCGGATCGAATGTTGATCCGATCCGCGTGCGATGCATCCCAAGCATCGCAGATTCTGCGGCTACGCTCGCAGAATATTCCGAACGCCTTCCAGAGCGACCGCAACGGTCTGCCGGCGCACCGCATCGCGGTGGCCGTCGAAATGGAAGACCTCGGCCAACGCCTCCCGGCCGCGCCGCTGCCAGGCAATCCATACCGTGCCGACCGGTTTCTCCGGCGTGCCGCCGGCCGGACCCGCGATGCCGGTCACCGCCACCGCCACGCTCGCTTCGAATCGCGCCAGCACGCCCGCCACCATTTCCAGCGCGCATTCGCGGCTGACCGCGCCATGCCGCTCCAGCGAGGACACCTTGACGCCGAGCAACGCCTGCTTGGCGCGGTTGCTGTAGGTCACCGCCGCGGATTCGAACCACTCGGAGCTGCCGGCAAGATCGGTGCAGACCTTGGCGATCCAGCCACCCGTGCAGGACTCGGCGGTCGCCAGCATTTCGCTGTTCGCACGCAAGGTTGCGGCGACTTGCTCGGCACCGCGACGCAGCGTTGCATCATCGGGAACGGTTTTCACGGTAACGTTCGTGCTCTGAAAGCACCGTTCTACCGCAATCGCGGGCATGTGCCAAGACAAAGCCACGGGTGACGGATTCAGACCACCGCCAACGCGGAAATCGAACACGACCATACCGATGCGGTGCCGAGCGCGGTACCGATCAGGACGCCTGCCAGCACGTCGGTCGGATAATGCAAACCCAGCACTACCCGGGACATCGCCACAAGCACGGTGAACACGATCAGCGGCAACGCCAGGATGGGAAACCAGGCGATGGCGACGATCGTGAAGCTGACCGCATGCAAGGTGTGGCCGGAAGGAAAGCTGTATTCGTCCAGCGCCGTGGCGCGGGCGGTCACGTCCGGATGTGCGCGGAACGGGCGCGCCCGGCGCGTGTGCAGTTTGAGGGTGCGATACAGCAGCCACGCAACCATGCCGGTGCCCAGCATCTGCAAGGCGGTGACGACGCCGCGCGCGCCGCCGAATGTGGCGAGCGCTGCCATCAGGCCGTACCAGAACACGCCGTTTCCCAGGCGGCTGATGATGCCGAAGAATCGATAAATGCCGCGCCGCCGGGCCCAATGGCTTGCCGCGCGGCACAGGCGCGGGTCAAAGGCCTGGAGCACTTTCCATTTAAGCAGCAGCGCCGATGGGGTCATGACCGTGCTCCCGCACCAGGGCGCGCAGCAGTTTGTTGAATTCGGCAGTCACCCTTTCCGGCGCGCACTGCTGAGCCACGAGCCTCGCGTTGACGCCAAGCATCAGGCGTGTCTCCACATCCAGGCCCAACTCGTAAGCCGACGTGATGAAGGCCCGCGCATCCGATTCGGGAACAACGAGCCCAGAGATGCCATTGGCGACGTGCTCCTGCGCCGCCGCGCGATCGAATGCAACCACCGCGAGTCCGGACGCCATGGCTTCCAGCACCACATTGCCGAAGGTCTCGGTCAGGCTCGGAAACAGGAACACGTCGGCGCTGGCGTAATGCGCCGCCAGTTCCTCGCCGCGCCTGGTCCCGGCGAAGATCACGTCCGGAAAGGCATCCTCGAGTGCGCCGCGCTGTGGACCGTCACCGACCATCACCATGCGTGCGGCGGGCATCCGCGCCTGCAGCGCGCGGAACGCCTGCAGCGCCAGTCCGAGGCTCTTTTCGGCCGCGAGCCGCCCGACGCACAGCATCACCGGCGCGTCACCGTGAACGCCCCAGCTCGTGCGCAAGGCGGATTCCCGGCGGGCCGGTGTGAACAGATCGGTATCGACGCCGCGGCGCAGCCTGTGCACATGGCCGATGCCGGCATCGGTCAACTCGTCGAACAATGCGCGCGTCGGCACCAGCGTCATCTGCGCACGCCGGTGGAACTGCACCAGGCGCGAGCGCACCAGCGGTGCCAGCAGCCCGACGCCGTAGTGCGAGGCGTAGTCATGGAAGCGCGTGTGGAAGCCGGTCACGGCCGGAATCCGCAGGGCATTCGCCGTACGGATGGCGGAGACGCCAAGCAGGCCTTCGGTGGCGATGTAGACCACATCGGGCCGCCGTTCACACCAGCGCCGGCGCAATGCGCCGCCCTGCGGCATGCCGACCTGCAATCCGGGGTAGCGTGGCAGGGGTGCGCCACGGGCGGATAGCAGTTCCACCTTGCCGTCATTTCCGTCCTTGCCCGGACGTACCACCTCGACGCGGTGCCCGTGTGCTGCCAATCCGAGGGCCAGCGCCCTGACCGTGAGGGCGACGCCGTTGACCTGCGGCGGCCAGGTTTCCGTGATGAATACGATATGCATGATTCAAGGTTCG
>JBQCCP010000124.1:0-21108 GCA_051962095.1 Rhodanobacteraceae bacterium | reverse complement strand
CAAGACCGCGTGGGGCAAGCGCTTCCAGCAACGTCTGGCCACCCACGGCAAACCGCCCAAACTGATCATCGGCGCCATGATGCGCAAGCTTGCGCAGGTGGCCTTTGGCGTCATCAAGTCGGGCAAACCCTTCAACCCCGTGCTCCACGGGGCTTGACGCGGATAACAGTATCTACGCGTCCGCGTGGTACTTCACCGCCGCTTCCACTTCGTTCCTTGACCCGAGGATCACCGGCACGCGCTGGTGCAGGCCCTCGGGTTGCACGTCCATGATGCGCCCGCGGCCGGTGCTGGCCGCGCCGCCGGCCTGCTCGACGATGAAGCTCATCGGGTTGGCTTCGTACATCAGGCGCAGCTTGCCGCCCTTGACCTTGATCTTCGAGTCCAGCGGATAGCTGAAGAGACCGCCGCGGGTGAGGATGCGATGCACGTCAGCGACCATCGACGCCACCCAGCGCATGTTGAAGTCGCGCCCGCGCGGGCCTTCCTTGCCGGCCAGCAAATCGCCGATATAGCGCTGCATCGGCGCCTCCCAGAAGCGCTGGTTGGACATGTTGATTGCGAATTCCGAAGTGTCCTCCGGAATCTGCACGTCCCGTCGGGTGAGGATGAAGCTGCCGGCTTCGCGATCCAGCGTGAATACGTGGGTGCCGTGGCCGAGGGTGAGCACCAGCAGCGTGCACGACCCATATACCACGTAGCCCGCGGCGACCTGGTTGGTGCCGGGCTGCAGGAACTCGGAGGTGTCGACAAGGCCGCGGTGGCCGCCGGGGCGCTTCAGCACCGAAAAGATGGTGCCGACCGAAATGTTGACATCGATGTTGCTGGAACCGTCGAGCGGGTCGAACAGCAGCAGGTAGCCGCCGCGCGGATACGCATCGGGAATCTGCTGCGGATGTTCCATTTCTTCCGACGCGCAGGCGGCGAGGTGGCCGCCCCAGGCGTTGGCGTCCAGCAGGATTTCGTTCGAGATCACGTCCAGTTTCTTCTGTGCCTCGCCCTGGATGTTGTTGCCAGTGCCGGCTTCGCCCAGCACGCCGCCCAGTGCGCCCTTGCCTGTCGCGACCGCGATGCGCTTGCACGCGCGCGCCACGATTTCCAGCAACTGGATCAGGTCAGTGTCGCCATAGCCCGCGCGGCGCTCTTCAGTCAGGTATTGGGTCAATGAAACGAGTTTTCGCGAATCGGGTTTCATGGCCGGCATCCAAACGGGGAACGCGCATTGTCCCGGCCCTTGCGCAGCAAAGCCAGCCGCTGCTGACAGAACGCTGTCAGCAGCGCGGACGCATGCTGTGCGCGCAGACCGAAAGGAGTCGCCCATGCATCCGTGGTTGCCCCGATTGCTCGACGCGTACCGGCCTGCCGCGCAATACCGCGCGCTGATCGAAGGCTGGCCGCCGCCGTTCGACGTGCGTCCGCCAAACCGCCCGCGCGGACGGCGCGCGCGCCTGCCCATCCGGTTCCGTTTTTCACCTGCATTCCATCAGGAGGTTCGTCCATGAACACGCAATCGCCCGTGGTTCTCTTCCATGCCCCGCATAGCCGTTCCGGCATCACCCGCGCGATGCTGGAGGAACTTGGCGCGCCCTACGACATGGTCGCGCTCAACCTGAAGGCGGGCGAACAGCGCACGCCCGAATACCTCGCGATCAACCCCATGGGCAAGGTGCCGGCGATCCGCCACGAGGACGTGCTGATCACCGAACAGCCCGCGATCCTGATGTATCTCGCAGACCTTTATCCGGAAAAGAATCTTGCGCCGCAAGCGGATGATCCGCTGCTCGGCGCTTACCTGCGCTGGATGGTGTTCTACGGTTCCTGCTTCGAGCCGGCGATGATGGATTTTTCGGCGAAACGCGCGCCGGTGCCGCCGATGCAGTGCGGCTACGGCGATTACGACAGCGTCATGCGCGTTCTCGCCGAACAACTGAAGCAGGGGCAGTGGCTGCTGGGCGAGCGCTTCAGCGCCGCCGACGTGTTGTGGGGCGGTGCATTGAACTTCGGCCTGATGTTCAAGCTGGTGCCGGATTGGCCCGTGTTCCGCGACTACGCCGCGCGGGTGCAGGCGCGGCCCGCGATCCGCCGCGCGTTCGCGCTGGACGAAGCGCTGGCCGCGGAGCAGGCGCGCGACCTGGACCGGGCGCTGGCGGCATGAGCGCGCAACCAGCAAAGCCGTCGCCGCATCCGGCGCCGCGCGATTTCGACTTCGAGTTCGGCCGCTGGCGCGTGCACAACGAACGCCTGAAATCGCGCCTGACCGGATGTCGCGAATGGGAACGCTTCGAAGCCATCGGCGAGTGCCAACCGATCCTCGGCGGGATGGGCAACCGCGAGGAGCTCGTGACCGATGAACTCGGCGACACCCGTTATATCGGCACGGCGCTGCGCCTGTTCAACCCGGCTACCCGGCGATGGAGCATCTGGTGGGCCGACAATCGGCGCGGCGTGCTGGAGCCGCCGGTCCACGGCACGTTCGCCGATCGCGTCGGCACCTTCCATGGCGGTGACGTGCACGACGGGCGCCCGGTGCGCGTGCGCTTCATCTGGGACGCGCGCGACCCCGCGCGGTTGCGCTGGGAGCAGGCGTTCTCGCCGGACGGCGGCGAAAACTGGGAAACCAACTGGATGATGACGTTCACGCCGTTTGCCGAAGACATGGGAGCCGATGCATGACCGCCGACGCATTGCCCGCGCTGACATCGACCGCGCCGCCGCCCGCGGCATGCGGCGTGTTCGAATTGCGCCAGTACACCCTGCACCCGCGCGCGCGCGAAACTTTGATCGAGTTGTTCGAGCGCGAGTTCGTGGAATCGCAGGAAGCCTGCGGCGCCGCCGTGATCGGCACGTTCCGCGATCTCGATGATCCGGATCGTTTCGTGTGGCTGCGCGGGTTCGCCGGCATGCCCGCGCGCCATCAGGCGCTGGCGGATTTCTACGGTGGCCCGGTGTGGAAGGCGCACCGCGATGGGGCCAATGCCACGATGATCGATTCCGATGACGTGCTGCTGCTGCGTCCTGCGTGGGCGGGTTCGGCGTTCCGCCTCGATCCGCGCACGCGTCCGCCGCATGGCAGCGAGGGCGAAGACGAATCGCTGGTAATCGCACGCATCTATCCTTTCGATGCGCCGGTTCAGGCGGATTTCGTCGACTGGTTTCGCCACGAAGCGATGCCGCTGTTCGAGGCGCTGGGCGCACAGACCGCGGCGGTGCTGACCACCGAGGAAGCGAAAAACGATTTCACGGCGTTGCCGGTGCGCGAAGGCGAACACGTACTGGCGTGGTTCGCGCGTTTCGACAGCCATGCCGCGTATGCTCGGTTCTTCGAAGCGGTGACGCACGCGCGGCGCTGGAACGACGAATTGCTGCCGGAATTGCAGCGACGCCTGCACGGCAAGCCGCCGTTGTTGCGGCTGGCGCCCACCGCGCGCTCGCTGCTGCGCTGAGCCGCGTGCCCACCAAGGAGTTTCTTCCGTGAGTACTTCATCCGACCTGGTGTTTTTCCACAACCCGCACAGCCGCGCCGCCATGACGCGCGCGTTGCTGGAAGAACTGGGCGTCGACTACGAGCTGCACGTGGTCGACTTCCGCAACGACGCGCAGCTCGCGCCCGAATACAGGGCGGTCAATCCAATGGGCAAGGTGCCGGCGATCCGTCACAAGGGCACGACGGTCACCGAAACGGTGGCCATCTTCATTTATCTCGCCGACGCCTTCCCGCAGGCGAAGCTCGCGCCGGCACTGGATGGCCCGCAGCGCGGCACGTATCTCCGCTGGCTGGTGTTCTACGCGGCCTGCCTCGAACCCGCCGTCAGCGACCGCGCGATGAAACGGGAGCCTGCGCCGCGCGCGCAATCGCCGTATGCGGATTTCGACACCACGATCAATGCCATCACGCGGGCGCTGCAGCCAGGTCCGTGGATCCTGCGCGAACGCTTCAGCGCGGCCGACGTGTTGTGGGGCAATGCGCTGCGCTGGCTCACCGGCTTCGGGATGATCGAAGCGACGCCGCTCATCACCGATTACATCGCGCGCGTGATGGCGCGTCCCGCCGAACAGCGCGCGATCGAGGCCGATGCAGCGCTGGCGGAGGAGATGGGGCTAATGGGTTGATGGAGCGGCCGGTCACGTTGCCCGAGGATCTGCCCTCATCCCAGCGCTACGCGCTCGGCCTGCGGCCGCCTCTCCCGCAAGCGGGAGAGGGGAGTGAGCGTCGCGCCGTGCGCGACAGCGGTATTGAATGGAGCGGGGAGAGAAAGGCATCGCGCCGTGCGCGACGGTTTTGTGATAGAAGCTGGCGATGCGTCGCGCCGATCGCCTGTTCCTCATCATCCATGCCCTGCAGGGCCGCCGCATGGCCCTGCCAGCGCGGCGGCTGGCCGACAGCCTCGGGGTGTCGCTGCGCACGGTCTACCGTGACGTCGCGGACCTGCAAACCTCGGGCGTCGCGATCGAGGGCGAAGCCGGTGTCGGGTATCTGCTGCGCAAGGGTTCCGACATCCCGCCGCTGATGTTCACCGCGGAGGAACTGGAATCGCTGGTGGTGGGCACGCGCTTCGTGCGCGCGTTCGCGGGCGAACGGCTCGCCAGGGGTGCGCAATCCGCGATGTTGAAGATTGACGCGGTGCTGCCGGCGGAATTGCGCGGGCGGGCCGAGCGTTCGCGCGTGTTCGTGCCGCAGCGCTGGTTCGAAGCGAAGTCGGGCACGCTCGACACGTTGCACGAAGCGATCGCCGCGCGCTGGGTGTTGCGGATGGAATACCGCGACGCGGACGGCGCCACCAGCAAGCGCGAGATCGAGCCGTTGTGCCTGGCCTGCTGGGGCGCGGTCTGGACGCTTGGCGCGTGGTGCCGGATGCGCAGCGACTTCCGCAATTTCCGGCTGGACCGGATGCAATTCGTTGCGACCGGCGAGGTGTTCGCCGAAACCCGCGAGCGCGGGCTGGATGCCTACCTGGCCCACGCGGGCGTGCCCCGCCAGCTCTACGAGTGACTCTCGTGCAGGCGAACCCGTCGTCGCTGAAGACCGACATCGATCGCGCATCGGGGCAGGCCGGATTCCGGCGCAGTCTCAGCCTGGTGGACCTCACCTTCATCGGCCTCGGCGCGATCTTCGGGTCTGGCTGGTTGTTTTCGGCGAGCTACGTGGCGGCAATCGCGGGACCGTCCGGCATCGTGTCGTGGCTGATCGGCGGCGCGGCGGTGCTGTTGCTGGGACTCGTTTATTGCGAGCTGGGCGCGGCGTTGCCGCATTCGGGCGGCGTGGTGCGCTACCCCGTGTATTCGCACGGCACGCTGCTCGGCTACCTGATGGGGCTGATCACGCTGATCGCGTTTTCCAGCCTGGTCGCGATCGAGGTGACCGCGTGCCGGCAGTACGCGTCGGCGTGGTTCCCGCAACTGACGCAGGCGGGTTCGCAGGCGCCGACGCTGCCGGGCTGGCTGGTGCAGTTCGCGGTCCTGTGCGTGTTCTTCCTGCTGAACTACTACAGCGTCAGGGCGTTCGCGTGGGCCAACAACCTGGTCAGCGTGTTCAAGTTCGTGGTGCCGCTTACGGTGATCGTGGTGCTGCTGCGCTTCTTCCGGCCGGCGAACCTGACCACGCACGGATTCGCGCCGTTCGGCTTCGCCGGGGTCGCGGGCGCCGTGTCCGCGGGCGGCATCATCTTCGCGTATCTGGGCCTGACGCCGATCGTCTCGGTCGCGGGCGAGGTGCGCGATCCGCAGCGCACGATCCCGATCGCGCTGATCCTGTCGGTGGCGCTGTCCACGATCATCTACCTGTTGCTGCAGGTCGCGTTCCTCGGCAGCGTGCCGGCGGCGACGGTGGCGCACGGGTGGCACGGCATCGACAAGCTGTTCGCGCTGCCATTCCACGACATCGCGATTGCGCTCGGTTTGGCGTGGCTGTCGTTCCTGGTGGTCTGCGATGCGGTGATCTCGCCCAGCGGCTGCGGCAACATCTACATGAATGCGACGCCGCGGGTTGTCTACGGCTGGGCGCGCAGCGGGACGTTCTTCCGCGCATTCACGAAGGTCGACGCGAAGTCGGGCATCCCGCGCGCGGCGCTGTGGCTGACGTTCGCGTTGGCGATCTTCTGGACGCTGCCGTTTCCGTCGTGGTCGGCGATGATCAACGTGGTGTCCGCCGCGCTGGTGCTGAGCTACGCGGTCGCGCCGGTCACGGCCGCCGCGCTGCGCCGCAATGCGCCGGATTTGCCGCGTCCGTTCCGGGTGCGCGGCTTCGCCGTGCTGGGACCGTTGTCGTTCATCGTGGCGGCGCTGATCGTCTTCTGGTCGGGCTGGGGCACGCTGTCGTGGTTGCTGGGGCTGCAGATCGCGTTGTATGCAATCTATGTCGCGTACGTCGCGCGGGACCGTGCCCGGCGTGCCGACCTCGCACGCGAAGTGCGCGCCTCGTTGTGGCTGATCGGGTTCTACGCGCTGATGATCGCCTTGTCGTGGGCGGGTACTTTCGGCGGCCGAGGCATGCTTGGTTCGCCCTGGGACTCGCTGCTCGCGGCCGGCGTCGCCCTCGCCGTCTATTACTGGGGCGCCCGCACCGGGTTGCCGCTTGCGACATCCATATTGAAAGCGGGCGATGACGACTGAGTCGCTTCTTTGCAATGCGGGAAGCCGCCGTTCCGAAGCCGCAATGCAGGACATGCAGGAACTTTCCATATGTAGTAAAGTGTTCTCGTACTTTACGAAGGAACCTGCCATGCCGGTCTCTCCCCGCAAGGTCGTGGAAGCTTCACCCCGTCATCCCGTGCAGGCGGAGGCGCTGGGCGGCGCCGGCCTGCGCGCCTTCTTCAATCTCTCAGAACGCTGGAAGCTGCGCGTAGCCGAACAGCGCAAGCTGCTGGGCGATCCGCCCGAATCGACGTTCTACAAATGGAAGCGCGAACGCGAGGGCGCGTTGTCGCGCGATACGCTGGAACGCATCAGTTACCTGCTGGGCATCTTCAAGGCGCTCGCGATCCTGTTTCCGCAGGCCGAGCGCGCCGATGCCTGGCTGCGCAAACCCAACGACGCGCCGACCTTCGGCGGCAAGAGCGCGCTGGAACGCATGCTGTCGGGCAACGTCGCCGATTTGTTCGTGGTACGGCAGTACCTCGACGCGCAACGCGGGTGATCCACGACCGAACCGCGTTGCGAAGCGTGCCACCTCTTCACTCGTCATTCCGGGGCCATCACCGGTTTCATCGGTGATGGAGCCCGGAACCCAGTGACTTTCGATACTCAAGACAAAGTCACTGGGTTCTGGATCGCCGCTGCGCGGCGTCCGGAATGACGACAAAAGGTCAAGCGCGATCTCGCATCGAGAGAAGCGGCACACGAATACTCTCGCAATGCCTTCCAACGATCCGCCCCTCCACCGCATCCGCTGGCAGCGCGCCTACCGCATCGTGCCGAGCCGCTTTCCGCCGGTCGGCGTATTCGATGCGATCGCGGAGCCGAAAGATCTGGAGGCGTTGTACCAGATTGAGTCGCTGACCAATCCGCGCCTGCGCGAGGAATGGGGCGAGTTGTCGAACGTGCCGAAGGAGCATCGCGTCAGCGGCCCGGGCACCACGCCGCTGATGGCCGTGTTCACGCATCTCAATCCGGAAGGCAGCCGGTTTTCCGACGGCGGCTACGGCGTGCTGTACCTCGCCCACGAATTCGACACCGCGGTCGAGGAAACCGTGTACCACCGCGAGCGGTTCCTCAAGGCGACGAAGGAACCGCCGATCGACATCACGATGCGCTGCTATGTCACCGGCGTGCATGGCGTGCTGCACGACATCCGCGGCGGCTGGAAGGCCGAACACGATCCCGACAGCTACGCGGCGTCGCAGAAGTTCGGCGCGATTTTGCGCGGACAGGAATCGAACGGCATCGCCTACGACAGCGTGCGCTGCAAGGGCGGCGAATGCGCGGCGCTGTTCTACCCTGACCTTGCGTCACCCTGCGTGCAGGGCAAGCACCTGATCTACCGCTGGGACGGCGAACGCATCGCGCAGGTGCTCGAAGTCAGCGCGGTGAGGCGGCCGAAAGCCGTGTAGGGCGGGTGACAACCCGCCACTGGGTTTTTGGTCGGCGGGATTGTTCGCATCATCCCTGATGCTCACCCCTCGCTCCGCTCGGGGCCGGCCTGCGGCCGTCCAAATTCGTTCCAGACGAATTTGTCGCTGCGCTACTCCCGCCCTGCGTCCTACACGTCGTCGGTCTTGATCCACCCCTCGCCCGTGCCGCGACGGATCACGCGGTCATCGGCCTGCACTTCGGCTGACGGCAAAGCGGGCAGATCCTTGAGGCGCGCGTAGATCGGGGTGAAATCGGGTTCGGTCGCGTCCATCAACTGCTGGAAGCTGTCGATCACGAAATAGGTTTGCTGATAGGTGTCGATCTTGTAGCGGGTGCGCATGATGCGCTCGAGGTCGAAACCGATGCGGTTGGGCGAGGCCGATTCGAGGCAGTAGATCGACTCGCCCTTGGAACTGACGATGCCGGAACCGTAGATGCGCACGCCTTCGGGCGTGTTGATCAGCCCGAACTCCACGGTGTACCAGTAGAGGCGCGTCAGGTTCATCAGCGCGTCGGCGCCGATGCCGTGCGCCTTGACGCCGCCACGGCCGTAGGCTTGCACGTAATCGGCGAACACCGGGTTCAACAGCATCGGCACGTGGCCGAACAGGTCGTGGAACAGGTCGGGTTCGGAAAGGTAGTCGAGTTGCTCGGGTTTCCGGATCCACCAGGTCACCGGAAAGCGGCGATGGGCGAGATGGTCGAAGAAGGTCAGTTCCGGCAGCAGGCCTTCGACACCGACGATCTCCCAGCCGGTGCCGGCCTTCAGCACCTTGTTCAGGTCGTCGAACTTGGGGATCGCGTCGGGCGTCATCCCGAAGCGCCCCTGGTTTTCCAGGAACTCGTTGCAGGCGCGCCCCTTCAGTACTTCGCGTTGGCGGCGGAACAGCGTGGCCCACACCTCGTGCTCCGTGGGCGTGTACTGGCTCCACGGCTGCTCCACGGTTTCGGTGGTGTAAACCGGGATGTAGCCGCGGTCGGTTTGCTGGTGCTCGACGCGGCGCGGCGTGGTGTTCATGGTGCAATCCTCGTGCGCATGCGCCCAGTGTAAGCCGAAGCCCATCGGGATGCCCGTGACGTCGCGCTCACGTTAAAGTAACGCCCTTTGATGATGCGGAGGCTGCCGCTTGGGTCTGTTGCGTTGCGCGTGGCGCCTGCCGCTGCTGCTGTTGGTGGTGTTCGGCGGGTGTCTGTTCGGCATCTTCCTGCTGCCGCATGGTCCGAAACCGGGCACCGCGGGCGCGGCCTTGCTGCGCAACTGGTCGCGCCTGTTCCTGCGCTGCTTCGGCGTGCGCGTCGAGCGGCGGGGCGAGCCGCTGCACGATCCGGTGATGTTCGTCGCCAACCATGGTTCGTGGATGGACATCTCCGTGCTGCACGCGATCCGCCCCGCCGATTTCGTTGCCAAGGCCGAAATCGGCCGCTGGCCGCTGGTGGGCTGGATGGCGCGCCGCGGCGGCACGATCTTCCACCAGCGCGGCAGCACCGATTCACTGGCATCCGTGATGACGGTCATGAGCGACCGCTTGCGCGCAGGGCGCAGCATCGCGGCGTTTCCGGAAGGCGGCACCGCACCGGCGGGCACGTTGAAGGTGTTCCACGCGCGCATCCTGCAGGCCGCGCTGGACGCGGCGGCGCCGGTGCAGCCCGTCGCGTTGCGTTACCTGCGCAACGGCATGCCGGCGCCCGACATGTTGTTCAGGCGCGGCGAGAGTTTCATGCACAACGTGCTCCGCGTCCTCGGTGCACGTTCACTGACGGTCGAAGCGCATTTCCTGCAACCGGTCGCGTTCGATCCGGAAGGCGGCCGTCGCCGGATGGCGGAAACCGCGCGCGCCGAAATCGCGCAGGTGCTTGGAATCCCCACGTGACGCCCACGGCCGACGACGATTTCCGGCCATCGTGGTGGCTGCGCAGTCCGCACCTGCAGTCGATGCTGGCGTCCAGTTCGCTGCGCCGGCGGCTGCGTGCGGCGCGCACGCGCCGGCTGGAACGCGACGCCGAATGGGTGACGCTGGATTGCGGCGACGGCGTGCGACTCACCGGTTGCCGCACGACGCAGAACGCCGCTGCGCAGCCGCGCGGCCTGGTGGTGCTGTTCCACGGCTGGGAGGGCAGCACGCGTTCCACGTACCTGTTGCAAACCGGTGCGCGCTTGCTGCAGGAAGGTTGGGACGTGTTCCGGCTCAACTTCCGCGACCATGGCGACACCCATGCGCTCAATCCCGGCATCTTCCATTCCTGCCGGATCGACGAAGTGGTCGGTGCGCTGCGCGACGTGCAGCGGCGGTATCCGACCCGCCCGCTGGCGCTGGTCGGGTTTTCGCTGGGCGGCAACTTCGCGTTGCGCGCGGCGCTGCGTGCCCCGGACGCCGGGATCGAGCTCGCGCGGGCGATCGCGGTATGCCCGGTGATCGATCCGCATGCCGGGCTGTTCCAGCTCGAACACGCGCCGCGCATGTACCACGACTACTTCATGTGGAAGTGGCGGCGCTCGCTGAAGATCAAGCAGCGCGCGTTCGCCGATGCCGAACTGTTCACGCGCCGCGATTTGCGCGGCACCCTGCGCACGCTCACCGAAGCGCTGGTGTTGAAGCACACCGACTTCGGCAGCCTCGACAATTATCTGGACGGCTATTCGATCGCGGGCGACCGGCTGGCCAAGCTGCGCGTGCCGACTTCCATCCTCGCGAGTTGTGATGACCCGGTGTGCCCGGCGACCGACTTGGCGACCATGACCTTGCCGCCTTGTGTCGAGGTGACGCTGACCCGGTTCGGCGGGCACTGCGGTTTCATCCGCGATCGCCATCTCGGCAGTTGGGCCGAGGACTACATTTTGCGTGCGGTCGTCCATGATCGCCGCCTCGGCCGGTCTGACGATTGACTGATCCGTTTCGAGCTCGGAAACACCAGAACGGCCTTCCATGGCCTGGCTTCTCACCAACATCTGCTCCGAACCCACGATCGAAAGCGAGGCAGGCATAATGCGCGATCGTTCCGGAACGCTCCTCCATGCTCGAAGAACTGGTTCAACTCCATCGCGCCGGCCGCCTCGACGATGCCGAGAATGGCTATCGCCGGTGGCTGGCGGAGAATCCCGACAGCGCCGAGGTGCTGCACCTGCTCGGCATCCTGCGCGGCCAGCGCGGTGACCTGCCGGAAGCCTACCGGCTGCTCCAGCGCGCGAGCGAACTTGATCCCGGAAATGCCGCCTGCCAGCACACGCTGGGGGAGATGTACCTGAGCGAAAACCGCCTCGACGAAGCGCAGCGGGCCTACGACCAGGCGCGCCAGTTGAATCCCAACCTCGCGGCGGCGCATGCCGGGCTCGGCCAGGTGGCGCTGCTGCGCGGCGATCTCGCGACGGCCGAAAGCCACTTCCGGGTGGCCCTGCGCGCGGACGAAAACGACGTGCAGGCGCTCACCGGCCTCGGCAACATCGCGCAGATGCGCGGCGATTCGCCGCGCGCGCTGCAACTGCTGACGCAGGCGGCGGAACTCGCGCCCGACGATCCGCTGATCCAGACCGGCTACGCGCAGGCGATGCTGGACCAGGACATGCTTGACTTCGCAGCCAAGGCGCTGGACAACGCGCTGACCGTGAAACCCGATTACCCGCTGGCGCAGGTGCTGCGCGCCGACGTGCACGTGCGCAAGGGCGAGATCGCGGCGGCGCTGCCGATTTTCGAATCGCTGCTGGCGCGCGGCGAGCAGATGGCCGCGGCGCGGGTGGGACTGGGCGATGTCGCGCGCGCGGAAGGGCGCGGCGACGACGCGATCGCGCAATACGACGAAGCCCTGCGCCTGCAGCCCGGCCTGCATCCCGCGGCGGTACGCCGCGCCGACCTGCTGGCGCGCACCAACCGCGTCGAGCAGGCGATCGAGGACCTGCGCGCGCATGTTGCGGATCATCCGGAGGGCGTGCGCGCGCACGCCGCATTGGCGCGGCTGCTGATGCGCAGTCGCCGCCACGACGAAGCGGTGTCGGTATGGACCGCGGCCGAAGCACACTGGCCCGACGACGTGGATCTCAAGGCGCAACACGCGCTGGCGCTGGACAGCGCGGGCCGCGTGGACGAGGCGCTGGCGCTCGCGGAAGCCGCGGCGGCATCCCCGCGTCCTGCGCTGGCGATGCTGCGGGCGCGCGGCGCACTGCGCGCCGGCGATCCGGCCGCGGCGGTGCAGCGCCTGCAGCGCGTGGACGAACGCCAGTTCGAAGGCAAGCCGCCGTCGCTGGCGCGTCGCCACCAGCGTCTGCTCGGGCTGGCGTTCGACGCGCTGGAACAATGGCCGGATGCGGCGGAAGCCTTCATGCGCGCGCAGCGGGTCAGCGGCGGCCGGCTGCCGGATTTGCCGTCGCTCGACGAAGAAGCCTCCGCGCAACTGCGCCGCCTCGCGGACGAACCCGATCTGGCCGAGGCGCGCGGCGCGGCGCCGGTGTTCCTGTGCGGACTGCCGGGTTCCGGGGTGGGGCAGGTCGCGGCGCTGCTGGCGGACCAGCCGGGCTGGTTCGTGCGCCGCGAGCGCTTCGACGCGGTGCAGGATTTCGTGAACGCGCCCTTCGATGACCGCCTCGGCCAGCCGCTGGGTCAAGCCGATCTCGCGCTGCTGGCGCGCCGTTATCGGCGGCCCCTGGAACGCGCCGGCGTCGCCGAGGGCACGCGCGTCGTGGACTGGATCCCGGTGCTGGACGCGCGCGTCGCGCCGGTGATCAAGCGGGCGCTGCCGGGTGCGCGGCTGGTGATCGTGCAGCGCGAACCCCACGACATGCTGCTCGACTGGCTGGCGTTCGGCTGGTCGGAAGGCTTCTCGATGCCCGATCCCTTGACCGGCGCGCGCTGGCTGCGACTGGCCGCGATGCACCTCGCGCAGGCGGCGGCGATCCTGCCGGGGTTCGGCGTCGATCCCGACGCATTGCTGGCGCCGGGCGATTCGGACATGCGGATGCGGCTGGGCGTTTTCCTTGGCATCGCCGACCTGCAGCCGGGCCCAATGGCGCGCGGCGCCCGCAAGGGCCGCGGCGGCCTGCCGGTCAGTTTCCCGCCGGGCCATTCCAGCCACTACCGCGAGGTTTTCTCGGAGGCCTTCGCGACGCTGGACGATCCGCAGTCGTTCGCCTCGGAGTGAATCACTGCGGCCCCCGCTGATCGCGGCGCTGTTCGAGCGTCCGGTTGTCGAGGCGGGTTGCGTTCGCCTCTCCATAACATTTCGGCGTGTACGCTTGGCGGCCCCACGCAACGGGAAGGCTCGCCATGACTGCCCTGCAGCGTTTCGCCGTCGCCCTTGCCACCGTCGCCTCGGCGGCCGTTCCGTCCCTGGCGGGCGCTGCCCCGCCGCTGCAAAGCTTGAAGGTGCCGGCGGGTTTCCACGTTTCCCTCTACAGCGATGCGGTGCCGAACGCGCGCGAGATGACGCTGGGCACGCGTGATACCGTGTTCGTCGGTTCCCAGAAGGGCGACGTGTACGCGTTGACCGGGATGAAAGACGGCCGCGCCGAACACGTGTACGTGATCGCGAAGGATCTGGAGATGCCGGTCGGCGTCGCGTTCCACGACGGCGCGCTGTACGTGTCGGCCGTTAGCCGGATTTTGAAGTATCCCGACATCGAAGCGCACCTCGCCCATCCGCCGAAGCCCGTGGTCGTCACCGACAAGCTGCCGACCAAGACCCATCACGGCTGGAAGTTCATCGCATTCGGCCCGGACGGCAAGCTGTACGTGCCAATCGGCGCGCCGTGCAACATCTGCAATCCCGGTCCCGATTACGCGAAGATCATCCGCATGAATCCTGACGGCAGCGACTGGCAGGATGTCGCCACCGGCATCCGCAATTCGGTCGGCTTCGACTGGCAGCCCGGCAGCCACACGTTCTGGTTCACCAACAACGGGCGCGACCTGATGGGCGATGACGTGCCCGATGACACCCTGAATCGCGTCGTCAGGCCGGGCGAGAATTTCGGCTATCCCTATTGCCACGCGGGCAATGTGGTCGATCCGGAATTCGGCAAGGGCCATTCGTGCAGCGAGTTCGCGCAGCCGGCGCTGCGGCTCGGCGCGCACGTCGCCTCGCTCGGCATGCGGTTCTACATCGGGCAGATGTTCCCCGCCGCGTACCACGGCGCGATCTTCATCGCCGAGCATGGTTCGTGGAACCGTTCACGCAAGTCGGGCTACCGTGTTGTGGTGGTGCACGTCGATGCCAACGGCAAGGTCACCGGATCGCAGCCATTCCTCACCGGCTTCCTGGATGGCCAGACGACCCTGGGCCGCCCCGCCGACGTGCAGCCGATGCGCGATGGCAGCCTGCTGGTTTCCGACGATGACAACGGCGCAATCTACCGGGTCACCTTTGTGCGTTCATCCATGAACGCCGCATCGCACGGCAACTCGTCGCCTCACGGAAGTCGCGATCCATGACACCAGAACGGCCATCCATGGCCTGATTTCTCGCCAGCAGCCGCTGCGAACCCATTGCTCGAATCCGCCTCCAAATCCGCTCCCGAAAATGCAAATCCGCAGCGAGAGTTTCCAGAACAACGCACGCATTCCGCCCGAGTTCGCGTTCGGCAAGCCGGGCAGTGGCGGCGAGAGGGTGGCGCTGTCGGACAACCGCAATCCGCATCTGGCATGGAGCGGCGCACCCGCGGGTACCAAGTCGTTCGCGCTGGTTTGCATTGATTCCGACGTGCCGAGCAAGGGCGACGACGTCAACCAGGACGGGCGCAGCGTGCCCGCGGACCTGCCGCGCGTCGATTTCGCGCACTGGCTGATGATCGACATTCCACCCACCTGCGACACGATCGCCGCCGGCGCGTGCAGCGACGGCATCACGCCGCGCGGCAAGCGCACACCGGACGGTCCCGCGGGTTCGCGCCAGGGCCGCAACGGTTACACCGACTGGTTCGCGTCCGATCCGGACATGGCCGGCGAGTATCTCGGTTACGACGGACCGTGCCCGCCATGGAACGACAGTCTGCCGCACCACTACCGCTTCCGGGTGTACGCCCTGGACGTGGCGCGGCTTGGCCTGCCCCGGGCCTTCGCCTTGCCGGAACTGCAGAACGCCTTGAAAGGTCATGTATTGGATCAGGCCGAAATCACCGGGACCTACAGCCTGAACCCGGCGGTGGCCGGCCGCTGAACTGAACGGAAAAGCGGCGTTCGCGATCTTCGCCGTTCCGTCACGACGCCCGCGCTATGGTTCGCCTGCGAACCGCCGCAGGCGCAGAATTTTCACCGCGCCGGTGGGGCGCGCCAGCAAGGAGAGGATCATATGGCCAACGACATCAGCAGTGAGGCAGGACGCAACGGCAACACGCACGAACGCATCGAACGCACCGCGACGCGCGTCAAGGAAGGTACTTCCAACGCGGTCAGCGGCGCCAAGGAGAAGTTCGAAGCCGCGGCCGACCGGGTGGAATCCGGCTTGCATCGTGCCACCGACGCCAGCGCGCGCGGTGCCGAACGCGCGGCCGACAAGGCCAGCGAATGGCGCGACCGCGGCGCCGAACTCGCCGCCGACGCGCGAGACAGGGCGGATGCCGCATTGGGCAGCATGCGCGATTTCGTGCGCGAGAAGCCCGTGCAGTCGGTGGCGATTGCCCTGGCGGCCGGCTGGCTGATCGGCCGGTTGCTGGGCCCGCGTCGCTGACGCGGTTGCAAAACGTCGCGCGGGCGAGACAAGGATGAGCGTCGAAACCGAAGAACGTCCCGCGTCGGCGGAATCCGGCGCGGCCAGGGAAAGTGCGGACGCCGCGGCCGGAATCCTGACCGCAGGTGCCGGATTGTTCGCGTCGCTGCAGCGCACCGCGGCCGCGCTGGTGGCGCTGCTGAGCGCGGAAGCGCAGGTCTTCGGCGCCAGCATCGGGTTGATCTTCCTCTCGAGCGTCGCGCTGGTCGCGTTCGCGGTGGCATTGTGGGTGTGCGTGGTGGCGCTGATCGGATGGGCGCTGACGGTGGCGACGGAATCGGTGGGCATCGCGCTGGCGATCCTGGTGGTGATGCACCTGCTGCTGGTGACGGGCATCTGGTTCGCGATCCGCCGCGCGATCCTGCAAGCGACGTTCCCGCGCACCCGCGCCGAGTTCACGACGCTGCAACACGCCTTGCGGCGGGATTTCGCGAAATTCCAGCATGCCGCCGCACCACCTGCGGAACGGAAGTCCACGCCATGAAATACACACGTGCCTTGGCCAAGCGTCGACACGCCGTGGCGAGTTGCCGTGCCGCGCGGGAAGACCTGCACGCCTCGGTGAACGAAGTCGTCGACGTCTATCAGGCGCACCCGTTGCCGACCCTCGCGGGCGCGGCGGGCGTCGGTTTCGTGCTGTCGCAACTGCGGGTCGGCAGCGGCCTGGTCCGCGCGGGCATGCGCATCGCCAGCGGACCGGCGTGGCGGCTGGTGCGACAATACCTCAACGTCTGAACCGCCTGCCTTGATGTGGCGAAGGGGGTCCGTCATGCCGCCGCCATCGAGATCATCCGGAGTCCCTGCCGCCGCGGGTGGACGGCCGGGCCGGTTGCAGGCGATCCGGCCACGTCGCCAGGTCACGGCGCTCGGACGGCGGCGGGTGCGGCGGCTGCGCTCGCTGCGCGTTCCACTGCTGGTCCTGATGCTGCTGGCGGTGGCCACCACGCTGGTGATGGCGCGCTCGCTGTTCATTCCCCTGGTGCTGGCGGGATTCATTGCGCTGGGCCTCAACCCCATCGTCGCGGGCCTGCATCGCCTTTACGTGCCGCGGCCGCTGGGCAGCCTGCTGGTGATGATCGCGCTGGCCGCCGCGCTGGCCGGCAGCGTGGTCGGACTGAGCGCGCCGGCCGCGGCCTGGATGAAGGACGCGCCCACCGTGATGCGCGACGTCAGCTACAAGGTGAAGCGGCTCACGCGTCCCCTCACGCGTGTCAGCCATGCCGCGTCGCAGTCGCTCGCGGGTATCGGGGTAGGACCTCCGCCGGTCGCCCATGCACCGACGCCGGGCGGGTTTTCCGTGGAAAAACTGGTGCAGTCGGCGCCCAGCATCGCGGTCGCGGTGCTCACGGTCGTGCTGCTGGTGTTCTTCTTTCTGAGCTACGGCCGCAACGTGGCCGCGCACCTGGTGACGGCGATGCCCGGCTTCAGTTACCGGCGCATCGCATTGCGGCTGATACGCGGGATCCAGGAGGAGTTTTCGCGGTACCTGCTCACCGTCACCCTGATCAACGTCGCGCTGGGCCTGATCACCGCAGCCATCCTGTGGGCGCTGAAAATGCCGGATCCGCTGCTGTGGGGCGGACTGGTGACACTGCTCAACTACATGCCCTACGTGGGCGCGGTCACCAACACGCTGCTGCTGCTGGCGGTGGGACTGCTGAACTTCAACGACCCGCTGCACGCGCTGGCGCCGGCGATCTGCTTCGCGGTGCTGGCGGCGCTGGAGGGCAACGTGATCACGCCCATGATCATGGGCCGCCGCATGCGGCTGTCGCCGCTGGCAATCCTGGTGTGGTTGCTGATCTGGGGCTGGATGTGGGGGATTCCCGGCGCGCTGCTGGCAGTGCCGATGCTGACCTGCCTGAAGCTGATCACCGAATGGCTGCCGGGCTGGCAGTGGTTCGCGCGGATGGTGGAGCGCTGAAGACTGCCGCTTCGGCTGCAACGGCGTCGCTGGCCGAGCGCCGCGAAACCTGGCGGACCGATGATGTTGGGCTTCCCCGGACTGCTCCGGGTCAGCCCAGCCTACGCGTGCTTCGTAGGTTGGGCTGAGCGGAGCGAAGCCCAACGGGCCTTCCGTCGGCAGCCGAATCCACCATGCTTGCTGCAGGTCAAGCGCGAGCGCCGCGGAAGCGGCAAACTAGGCGAATGAACACGCAGGCCGTACAAGCCGACGAAGCACGCATCAACCAGGCGCGCGCGCACGCGGCGCAACACCGGATCGCGGATGCCGAAGCCGTCTATCGGGACGTCCTCAAGACCGCACCGGACACGCCGGAAGCCCTGAATTTCGTGGCGATGTGCGCGTTGGCGCGCGGCGAATTCGCGTCCGCGCAGCGCGACCTCGAACAGGCCGCGCGAGTTAACCCGACCGAGCCGGAAATCTGGAAGAACCTCGGCATCGTCCACCTGGCGCAGCACCAGGCCGGCGACGCGCTGGATGCCTTCGACCGTGCGCTCGGACTGGAACCCATGCACTTCGCGGCGCGCCTGCACCGCGGCGCCGCGCTGGAACAACTCGGCCGCCTCGACGATGCGACCACCGCATACTTCGGCGCCTTGTCGGCGGCGCAGAGCCACGGCAAGTGGCGCAACGACATGACCACGCCGCCGGGCCTGCGTCCGGCCGTGAAGCATGCGATCGCGTTCGTGAACCGGCACCGCAAGCGCATCTTCATGGAGTCGCTGCAGCCGCTGCGCGACAAGTACGGCGCGAACGCGTTGGCGCGCGTCGAGCAGGGGCTGGAAATCTACCTGGAAGACCGCCCGGCCAACTATCCCGATCCGCGCCAGTACTGCAAGTTCTTCTACGTGCCGGGCCTCACCGCGACGCCGTACTATCCGCGCGAGCTGTTCCCGTGGCACGCGGAACTGGAGAAGCACACCGACACGATCCGCGCCGAACTGCTGGACGTGCTGAATCGGCCGGTCGGCGTGGAGCCGTTCCTCGGCACCAACGACAATACGCTGCTGAAGGAGCAGAATCTGCTGGCAGGCACCCACGGCCACGCCGAATGGAATTCGTTCTTCTTCCATCGCCACGGCGAAGTCTTCGAGCAGAACGCACGGCGCTGCCCGCGCACCACAGAGATCCTCAACTCGCTGCCGCTGGTGCACATCCGGGGCCACGCGCCGGAGGTGCTGTTCTCGATCCTGACGCCAGGCGCGCACATCCTGAAACACCACGGCGTCACCAATTCGCGGCTGGTTACGCACCTGCCGCTGATCATTCCGGAGGACTGCGCAATCAGCGTGGGCGGCATCGAACACGCGTGGCAGGAAGGCCGCTGCGTTACCTTCGACGACACCTTCGAGCACGAGGCGTGGAACCGCAGCGACAAGGTACGTGCGGTGATGATCCTGGATTCCTGGCATCCCGATCTCAGCGAAGCCGAACGCGAAGCGATCGCGCTGCTGGTCGGCGGGATCGGCGATTTCAACGCGGCCGCGAAGGTGGATGCGCCGCCGAAAGATTGAGCGCGTGTGTCTTGGCCAGTCGTCATTCCGGGGCCACCCGCGCTGTTGTGGGCGGAACCCGACTGCGTTTGCAGGATTGCAAACGCGAACGTCGAAGGCGGCGCGTAGCGCGAGCGTCCATGGGAAGGCGCGAGTCAATCGGTTCGTGTGTTCCCGTGATGAAAACCGATTCCGGGTTCGACCTGCGATGAAACCGCAGGCCGCCGCCCCGGAATGACGAAACGTTACGAAAGTTTTGGAGGAACCACCGATGACCCACAAGACCGCATCGCAACTCGTGGCCGAAGCCCAGGCCACCCTCGAGAACCTGACGCCCGACCAGGTGCAGGCCGAAATGGCTGCTGGCGCCGTGCTGGTGGACGTGCGCGACGCGGCCGAACGC
Organism: Rhodanobacteraceae bacterium; assembly: GCA_051962095.1. GTDB lineage: Bacteria > Pseudomonadota > Gammaproteobacteria > Xanthomonadales > Rhodanobacteraceae > 66-474. The sequence goes on along the minus strand of JBQCCP010000124.1, from coordinate 1,493 downwards.
GCCGCCGGCGCGATTCCGGGTTCGCTGCACGCCTCGCGCGGCATGCTGGAGTTCCATGCCGATCCTTCCTCGCCCCTGCACAAGCCGGGGCTCGATCCCAACCGCCGGGTGATCCTGCACTGCGCGTCGGGCGGGCGCTCGGCGCTCGCGGCGATGACGCTGCGGCAACTCGGCTACACCGACGTCGCGCACCTCGAGGGTGGCTTCAAGGCCTGGGTCGCGGCGGGCAAACCGGTGGACCGATAGGCGGCTCCGGCTTCCGGCGAACAGGGTGCGACGACCGCCGAGGCCGGCACCTCGCGCAGCGGCTTCGCGGGCTGTTCGCCGTTCTGCATCCAGCCCATCCCGACGGCTGCCAACAACAGCGCGCCCAGCACGATGCGGTAGATCGAGAATGGCGTGAAGCGATGGCTGCGGATGTAATGCAGCAGCCACTTCACCGCGATGAAGGCGACGATCAGCGACACGATGAAGCCCACGATCAGCGCGCGCCAGTCCTCGTGCGCCGCGCCGCCGTGGTGCCAGACCTTCAGCAGCTCGTAGCCCGTTGCTGCGTACATCGTCGGAATCCCGACCAGGAACGCGAATTCGGTGGCCGCCGGCCGGTTGGAGGTGCCGAACAGCATCGCCGCGAAAATCGTCGCGCCCGAACGCGAGGTGCCGGGAAAGACGCCCGCCACCATCTGCGCGATGCCCACCAGGATCGCCACCGGCCAGGTCACCTTGCTGCGGTCCGGCATGCGCGCGGCGATCTGCTCCGCGGCGATCATCCAGATGCCGCCGATGATCAGCGCCCACGCGATCGGCGTGATCGTCTCCGGCAGCTTGAAACCGTAATGCGTCGCCACCACGCCCAGCACGCAGGTGATCAGGAACGCCACGACCAGCTTGAGCAGGTAATCGCGCGTGCCCGGATCGCGCCACTGCGTCAGCAACTGCCAGATGCGTTGCCGGTACACCAGCGTGATCGCCAGGATCGCGCCGGCCTGGATGCCCACGTTGAACAGGTCCGAACGCGCGCCCAGCCAGTGTTCCGCGATCAGCAGGTGCCCGGTCGAGGAGATCGGCAGGAATTCGGTGATGCCCTCGATGATGCCGAGGATGACGACGCGGAAGAAGTCATGCATGGGCGCGGCGCTTCAGGTCAAAAGTTGCGCAAGTGTACGCGTGCCCCACCGCCTCCGCACGAAAGCGCGCCGCGCGTTCAGCCGCGATCCAGCGCGATCGGGGGTTTGACGTCGGACTGAGCGCCGCGAAGCCCAACGCGTGAACTTGACGCACCGGCGCATGTAGGGCGGGAGCAGCCGCGCAGCGGCAAATCCCGCCTTTGGAATTCGCGAACGGCGGGATTGTTCGCATCATCCATGATGCTCACCCCTCTCTGCTGCTCCGGGCAGCCTACGGCGTCCAAATTCGTTCCATACGAATTTGTCGCTACGCTTCTCCCGCCCTACGGGCTCCTGCGAGTTTCAGCGGCTGATGTAGCCAAGTTG
>JBQCCP010000123.1:0-5941 GCA_051962095.1 Rhodanobacteraceae bacterium | reverse complement strand
GCCATCCGCCTCACCGAGCAGCAGTTGCCCTACGGCAACATCATCGCGCTGGACGCGCACGGCGCGGTGCTGCACTACATGCACTTCGATCGCAATCCGCCTGCCCACGCGCATTCATTCCTGATCGACGCGGGCGGGCAATTCCACGGCTACGCGTCCGACATCACGCGCACGTATGCCTCGCCGGACGCGGATGAATTCCAGGCGCTGATCGACGCGGTCGAATCCGCGCAGCGGGGTTTCTGCGCGAAGGTGCGCGCAGGGCAGAGCTACCCCGAGTTGCACGTGCACGCGCACCACGTGCTGATGCAGGCGATGCGCGACCAGGGCTTCATCACCTGCTCGCCCGAAGCCGCGCTCGCCGGTGGCATTTCGTCCGCGTTCTTCCCGCATGGACTCGGGCACCTGATCGGCTTGCAGGTCCACGACGTCGCCGGCTTCGCGCGCGACGAGCGCGGTGGCACGGTCCCCAAACCGGAAGGGCATCCTTATCTTCGCCTCACCCGCACGTTGCAGCCCGGCATGGTGGTCACGATCGAGCCCGGGCTCTATTTCATCGACATGCTGCTGGCCGAACTGAAATCCAAACCCGCCGCGAGGGACGTGGCGTGGTCGAAAGTCGACGCCTTCCGCAAATACGGCGGCATCCGGATCGAGGACGACGTGGTGTGCACCGAAGCCGAGCCGGTGAACCTCACCCGCGAAGCGTTCGTGGCGGCGTAGACTTCAATGAGATGCGTCCGTGCCTGACGGTGCACCCACCGAACGGTAAATCGTGCCGGTGCCGTAACGTTGCGTCGCGACGCGACCGTGCAGGATGAAGTCGCGCATCATCGCGAAGTAACCCTCCGGGTTGCGCGTGTCGACGCGCTCGCCGTCAACGCCAGTTTCGAACTCATAAATGCCGTGTTCGGTGTGCGGGAACACCGCGACCGTGATCGGCTTGCCCTCGGCCTGCATGGCGCGCAGGCGACGTTCGGTTTCCGCACTCGGCGCGTCGTGATCATCGGCGGCCAATATCCACAATTGCGGCGTGTCGAGGTTGCGCAGCACCGGCATGGGGTCGTAGTTCGCCGGCACGCCGGCCAGCAGCACGGGACCTTGTTCACGAAGCTCGGCCCCGGGTGTTTCAAGAAGGTAGAACGCGATATCGCCGTGCACGTACTTGAACCACGGTTTCTTGCCGTACTTCGCCTTCACGGCGTCTAGTTGATCGTATCCGCGCCGGAAATTGCTGGCGATGACGGCCGCCACGGCATCGGCGATGTGCATCGCCTTCGCGACCACGTCGGGACCGTAACCATGGCTGGTGAGGTCGAAGGCAATGGCTTCGCGATCCTCGTCGAGCGGCGACACCGCCAAACCGAATCCGACGATCACGAAATCCACCGGCTCGATCTTGGCAGCCAGCGGCGCGACCCAACCGCCCTGGCTGCCGCCCTGGTAACCGACGCGGCCCGCACGCGCGCCCGCGAGATGTTTGGCCTCGTTCAATGCGGCAATCGCATCGTCGGCCAAGAGCAAATAGTTCTGCGTATAGGTTCCGCCCGACTTGCCGGTGCCGCGCTTGTCGTACACGAACACACCGATGCCTTCGGCGGGGAACTGTCGTTGCAGGGAATAGGCATCCAGCGCGGATTCGTGCTCCGAGCCGTGCACCAGCACCACGATCGGCACGCGCGCGTGACCCCGCGGCATCACGAGGCGGCCCGCCAGTTTCACGCCGGCGCCCTTGAAGGTCACATTCGTCACCTGCAAGGGAATTTGCCTGCCCGACAGCCCGGAGAATCTGACGGTGCCCTTTGCGCAATCGAACGACACGTGCTTGCCGTCGGGCCGCTTCGTCCAGCCCAGCGTGCTGGTCCACACACCTTTCCCGCCTCGTGTCAGCGCTCCCGTGGTGCCGTCTTCCTTGCGCCAGCGCAGGTGGCCGTCGTCGCTCCTGCCGACGTCGAGCTTGCCGCCATCGGCCAGTTGATAGATGCCGACGGGGCAATCGCCAGTACGGCTTTGGGGCGCAGCCGCGGCAGGGAGCGTGAACGCGGCCAAGACGAGCGCCGCAAGCACGAGCTGCGCCCGGTGCATCACGACCGATACGAAGCGCATTGGAATACCCGCCGATGGGAATTTATGTAAACTATTACATAATTTCGCACCGCCAGCAAACGCGAGGATCTAGGGGATCGAACCATGCGAGCAAACGAAGAGGAAGATTTCATCCGACGGCAAGGACCGGGATACCTCGCGCATCTGCTCAGGCGGCTTTCCGATGAACTCGTGCGCGGCGCCGATGCCTGGTATCCGGAAGTCGGGGTGGCCGCGCCGCCACGCACCACTTCCACGTTGCTGGCGCTCGACGAATACGGGCCGTTGGGCGTTACCGAGATCTCCGCCCTGCTGCGCCAATCACATCCGCTGGTCATCAACTGGATCAAGCAACTCCAAGCGCAAGGATTCATCAAGACCCGCTTCGATAAAACGGATCGGAGGCGGACGGTCGTTGCCCTTACCGACAAGGGCGCTGACGAAACCCGTCGTCTCCGCAAGGCGCTGACGCGGATGGGCAAAGCCTCGCAAGCGTTGATGGATGAAGCGGCTCCCGGGCTTTTCGATGCGCTGTGGCGAATGGAGCAGGCTTGTCGGCGCGAGCCGTTCGCGGACCGCCTGCGGAAATCGTCGCGCACGTCGAAAGGTCGATAGGCAGCTTCGCCGCGCCACGGGCATGACCATCGCCACGCGGACAGGCGCGGCCTGATCTGCGATGATCGCCCCCTTTCCGGGGACGAGTTTCTTCATGAGCAACGAAAACGCGATTCGCCGCAACGTCGGCGCATGGGCGCTGATGTTCACGGGCCTGGGCTCGATCATCGGCTCGGGCTGGCTGTTCGGCGCGTGGCGCGCGGCGCAACTGGCGGGGCCGGGCGCGATCTGGGCGTGGGTGATCGGCGCGGTGGTGATCCTGTTCATCGCGGTGACCTATGCCGAACTCGGCGCGATGTTCCCGGAATCCGGCGGCATGGTCCGCTACGGCCAGTATTCGCATGGCACGCTGGTGGGCTTCATCGCGGCGTGGGCCAACTGGATCGCGATCGCGTCGGTGATCCCGGTGGAAGCGGAAGCCTCGGTGCAGTACATGGCGTCGTGGCCGTGGCAGTGGGCGCAGGATCTCTATCATCACGCGGCGGGCGGCGCGGGCACGCTGAGCAACACCGGCCTCGCGATCGCGGCCGCGCTGGTGATCGTGTATTTCCTCCTGAACTACTGGAGCGTGAATCTTTTCGCGAAGACCAACGCGTGGATCACGCTGTACAAGCTGATCGTGCCGACGCTGACTGCGATCGCACTGATGGCGACGTCGTTCCACCCGGAAAACTTTCACATCGGTGCGCACGGCGGTCCGCACGCCTACAGCATCTCGGCGATCCTGACGGCGGTCGCGATCAGCGGCATCGTGTTCAGCTTCAACGGCTTCCAGAGCCCGGTGAATCTCGCGGGCGAAGCCAAGAATCCCGGCCGCAACGTGCCGTTCGGAATCATCGGTTCGATTCTGCTCGCGACCATTGTGTACCTGCTGCTGCAGGTCGCGTTTCTCGGAGCGATGGAACCCACTGCGCTCGCCAAGGGTGGCTGGTACGCGCTGGATTTCTCGTCGCCGTTTGCGCAACTCGCGCTGGCGTTGAACCTGAATTGGCTGGCGCTGCTGCTGTACTCCGACGCGTTCATCAGCCCGTCGGGCACCGGCGCCACCTACACCGCGACCACCGCGCGGATGATCTACGGGATGGAACGCAATGGCACGCTGCCGAAGGTGTTCGGACGCGTGCACCCGCGTTTCGGCATTCCGCGACCGGCGATGTGGCTGAACCTCGTCGTCGCGTTCATCTTCATGTTCTTCTTCCGCGGCTGGGCCACGCTGGCGGAAGTGATTTCGGTGGCGACCATCATTTCGTACCTCACGGGGCCGGTCAGCGTGTCGGTTCTGAGGCGCACCGCGCCGGAATTGCGCCGGCCGCTGCGCATTCCACTGCTGCCGTTGATCGCGGGACTCGCGTTCGTGTTCGCGACCGAGCTGCTGTACTGGGCGCGCTGGCCCCGCACCGGCGAGATCATCCTGCTGATGGTGGTCGCGCTGCCGATCTGGCTGTGGTACGCGGTGAAACGTGGCGGCGCGGATCTGATGCTGCAGATCCGCGGCGCGCTGTGGCTGATCTTTTATCTTCCCGCGATCGCCGCGCTGTCGTGGGCCGGCAGCGCGCGCTTCGGCGGCCACGGTTACCTGCCCTACGGCTGGGACCTCGGGATCGTCGCGGTGGTCGCGGTCGGCTTTTTCGCCTGGGGGCTCGCGTGCGGATGGCGCACGCCGGACGTGGAGCGCGCCGCTGCGCACCATGGCGTGATCGAGGAATGATCGGCGCAACGACAGGGTCGCCAGGCGCATCGCGGCACAATGGCAGAGGCAGGATGAAACCCTCGCAACGTTCCCGCGCTACGGTTTGATGGCTGAAGCCGCGGCCATCGAGCCGGCGGAGGCGCGGACGACGGCGGGTTTGTACCTGGCGTACTGTTTCAGCAAGGCCTGGAAGCGCCGGTCGTTGCGGATCGGGTCCCACCACGGGTCCAGCCACAGCATCACGGGCGAATAGCTTTGACCGATGCCGGGCTCGGCCAGCGCCTTGGCGAGCAGCGGCACGGCGCGATCGGGGCGTCCTGCCTGCGCGTAGACCTGGGCGTCGACCACCATGACTATCGGACCATAGACCTGGTCCTTGCTGTCGGCGACGGTCTTCAGCGATCTGGCGATGGCATCCATGCCTTCCGCGTTCTGGCCGAGCCCGATTTGCGCATTGGCCGCGGCCATCATCACGAATGCCAGGTTGGAGCCCTGCGCCATCTTGAGCGGCTCCCGCAGCAGGGACAGCGATTGCGCATACAGCGGCCGGGCGCGCGCCTTGTCGCCCATCAACCAGTACAGGTTGGCTTGCTGCTGCGGCTTGAATCCGCCATTGCCGATCGAGAAATTGTCCGGCGTATCCGGAATGCTGTCGAGCAACGCGAGCGCATCCTTGTAGTTGCGCTGATAAGTCAGCAAAAACGTACGCTGGATTTTCAATGCAGGATCATCGCCCTGCGCCGCGGCCATGGCACGGCTCAGATCGCCGCTGCTGTAAGCGATGGCGTTGGAATAGGCCGCCCTGGCGTTGCGGTTTTCGGGATCCAGTGCCAGCGCCCGCTGGAAGGCCTGCTCGGCCTCGGCATAGCGGCTGTTGTCCATGTACGTCAGGCCCAGTTCGAACGCCAGCGCGGAATTGCGCGGATCGAGCGTCGATGCCTGCTGCAGGGACGCGATCGCGGCATCGAAGTGGCCGGTGCGACGCTGGACATAGCCTTGCGCTGCGAGCGCATCGGTGTCGTTGGGTTTCAGCTTCAGCGCCTCGGCAAAAGCCTTCAATGCCGCGTCGTAGTCCTGGCGGCCCCAGTACTCGCAGTAACCGAGCGCAAGCTGGGAAGCTGCAAGGTCCGGCGCCAGCTTCAGGGCTTGTTCGGCATCGGCACGCGCCTGCTGGTTCAGTTGCTTGACGTCCTGCCCGCCACCGCCGAACCAGGCAAGCTGGCTTTCGTCGTAGGACAAGCGCGCCCACGCCAAGGCGAAACCCGGATCGGCCTGGACCGCTTGGCGGTACAACGGGATCGCCGCCTTCCAGCCTGCGGTGTCGTAATTGATCAGGCCCCGGTTGGCCTGGTATTCGGCGCGCAGGAACGCATCGTAGGCAGCCGGGTTCCGGGTGGGCACGGCCGTCAGTTGGGCCGACTGGGCCGGCGAGAGTTTCGCGCTCAGGGTGCCGGCGATCTGCGTCGCCACGTCACCCTCGACGCCGAAGATGTTGTCCAGCGTGCGCGTGTAGGACTGCGCCCAGATATGCCCATCGGTGCGGGCGTTGAT
>JBQCCP010000122.1:0-12130 GCA_051962095.1 Rhodanobacteraceae bacterium | reverse complement strand
CCGAAGATCATCCGCTTGCCGTCGAAGATTGGCGCGATGAGTTCAGGGCTCATGTTTGGATCCGCCATCATCTTGGCCATTCCGGCATCGCATGTCGCCTTGTCCGGCCACTCGATCCATGAAAACACCACCGTCTCGTCGGCCTTGGCCTGTACGGCCCCGCGGAAGTCGGTGAGCTTTCCTTCCGGAACGTCGTCGCCCCAGCACTCGAGGACGCGAAGTGCGCCGTACTCGATGAACATCGCGTCGGTTTTGCGCGCCATATCGACGAACGCCTGTTTGCGCGCGGTGGGCACCGCGATCACGAAACCGTCAACATAGGACATATGGGTTCTCCTGTCGTGGCAGGGCACGGCTCGTACCCTTGCCATGGCGACGAACGGGAACAGGCGGATCGACATGCGTTTGCGCGATGCCGGACATCTCGTGATCAGGTTTCGGCGAGCAACCATCCATGTGCCGGCGCGAGGTGCCACTGGCATTTCACGAAAGCCCCGGCTCAACCCGCGATATAGCGCTGCAGGTGATCGATCTCGGCGGCCTGGTCGTCGATGACGGCCTTCACCAAATCGCCGATCGAGACGATCCCGACCAGCCGGTTGTCGTCGACCGCCGGCAGGTGGCGCACGCGCAGTTCCGTGCACAGGCGCATGCATTCATCCACGGTGGTGCTCAGCGAAACGGTGGTGGGCGCGGGCGTCATGATTTCCGAAACCGGCGTTTCGCGCGACGAGCGGCCCTTCAGGATCACCTTCCGCGCATAATCGCGTTCGGTGACGATGCCGGCGAGCGTGTCGCCCCGCATCACCGGCAGCGCGCCGATCCGGCGCTCGGCCATCAGCCGGATCGCATCCAGCACCGGCGCTTCCGGCGCGATGGTGTAAACCTCGCGGCCCTTTTCTTCCAACAAGTGCCTGACCTGTCGCATGGCCGTGTTCTCCGGATTGCGGAAGGTCACCCGATTCTAGCGCTTGCGGCGCGGGGCGGCGGATCGCGCGGCGCGGCCTTTCATCGCGTCGTCAGGCAATCCGGCGGTGCGGTCATTCCGCGAAATCCGGTGCGGTATCGCCGATCCAGGTGTCGACCGGCTGCGCCTTGGCGTACAGGAAACCCTGCACGTGGCGGCAGCCCAGCTTGCGCAACAGGTCGCGCTGCAGCGGCGTTTCCACGCCTTCGGCGATCACCTGGATCGACAGCGTTTCGGCCATCGCGAGGATCGCGCGGATCACGGCATCGCTGTTGCCGTCCTGGCCTTCGCTCAAGTTGGCGACGAACGAGCGGTCGATCTTCAGCGTCTGCAGCGGGTACTGGTGCAGGTAGGACAGCGACGAGTAGCCGGTGCCGAAATCGTCCAGCGAAATGCTGATGCCGGCATTGCGGAACACCTGCAGGATCCGCTTCACCGCGGGCGTGTTTTCCAGCAGCGCGCGCTCGGTCACTTCGACCCGCAGGCGCGAGGCCGGCACGCCGTATTCGGCCAGCAAGCCCAGCAGGCGCTGGTCGAATACCGGATTGCTGAAATGCCGCGCGGAAAGATTGATCGCCACGAACGCATCGTTGTCGCCCGCCAGCGCGTTGGCGTCGCGGCAGACCTGGGTAAAGATCTGCCAGTCGATGGTTTCCGACGTGCCGGTGTCTTCGGCCACGCTGAGGAACGCGCCCGGCAGCAGCACGCCCCGCTGCGGATGCCGCCAGCGCATCAGTGCTTCGTAGCCGACCACGCTGCCGTTCTCGATGTCCACCACGGGCTGGTAATAGGGCACGAACTCGTTGCGCGTCAGCCCGCGCCGCAGATCGTTCTCCACCTCCAGCAGCGACACCGCTTCCTTGCGCAGCGCGTCGTCGAACACCGCGCAGCGATGGCGGCCGGTGGCCTTGGCGCGGTACATCGCCGAATCGGCGTCGCGCAGCAATTCGTCAGGGTTCCGGTAATGCGGCGCGGCCAGCGCGATGCCGATCGAGGTGGAGGTGAAAAGCTCCTTGGCGGCAAGCCGGAACGGCGCGTTGAGGTCGTTGATGATGCGTCCGGCGATCTGGCAGGCGCGGGCGGCGTCGTGGACGCCTTCCAGCAGCACCGCGAATTCGTCGCCGCCCAGGCGCGCGACCACGTCCTCGGATTTCAGGCAGCCGCGGATGCGGTTGCCGACCTGCATCAGCAGGTCGTCGCCGACCAGGTGGCCGACCGAATCGTTGATGACCTTGAAGCGGTCGAGGTCCATGAACAGCACCGCGAAACCCTGGGCCGGGTCCGCATGGTAGCGCCCGAGCGCCTGCTCCAGCCGCTGCATCAGCAGGGTGCGGTTGGGCAGGCCGGTCAGGGAGTCGTGCAGCGTTTCATATTTCCATCGCGCTTCGACACGCTCACGCTAGGTGTTCTGCGCGCGGAGGTCGCGGTTGGCCGAGGCCAGGGCGCGGGTGCGTTCGTTCACCCGGTTCTCGAGCTGGGCATAGGCGCGGCGCAGCGAATCCTTGGCACGGATGCGTTCGAGCGCGTTGGCGATGTGGTACGAGACGAAGGTCAGCAGCTCCTGGTCGCGCAGCGTGTAGCGCTGTTCGCGCGAATAGCTCTGCACAACCAGGACGCCGACGGTATGTTCGGCGCAGACCAGCGGGACGCCCAGCCAGCATTCCGCCATCGAGCCGTAGTGCCCTACTTCGCCCGTGGCGCGCAATTGCTCGATCTCTGCCTTGTTGGCCAGCAGCGGCGCGCCGCGTTGCAGCACGTATTCGGTGAGCCCGTTCGCGAGCTTGCGGGTCGGGTTCTCGCGGTCGCACGCGTCCACCGAATAGGGAAAGCCGAGTTCGGTGCCGTCTTCGGAAAGGAGCGCGATGCAGAAGTTGCGGGCGTTGATCAGGTCGCCCACGATCCGGTGGATCGACGCATAGAACGCATCCGGGCTGTCGGTGGTGCTAGCCAGTTCGGCGATCCGGAACAGCGCCGCCTGCAGGCGCTCGCCGCGCTGCCGTTCCAGCACCTCCTGCTGCAGCACGTCGTTGGCCTTGCTGAGCGCGTTGGTGCGCTCCTCGACCCGGCGTTCCAGCTCGGCGTGCGCCAGGCGGCGCTCCAGCGCCGTCTGGATGTGCTGGGCGACATAGATCAGCAGCGTCTTGTCCTGTTCGCAGTAATGGTGGGCCTTGTCGTAGCTCTGCACCACCACGCAGCCGGTCACCTCATCGCCGTGCAGCAGCGGGACGCCCAGCCAGTCCTCGCAGGCCGCGCCGGCCAGATGGAAGGGACCGTCGACCTGCTGGTCCATCGCTTCCAGCGAACCCATCAGCGGCTTGCGGTCGTGGATCACGTACCAGGTGGGGCCCCGGTTGATCTCCGCCATCGGGATCTCGCTTTCGGCGAAGGGCACCTCCGGATCCACGGTGTCCGCGTAGTACGGGAAGCGGACAGTGTCCCGCTTGGCGTCGTACAGCGCGATGTAGAAGTTCTCCGCGTACATCAGCGAGCCGACGATTTCGTGCAGCGCGCGGAACATCGGGTGCAGGTCGGTGCCCGCGGCGCTGGCCTGGTCGGCGATCGCGTACAGCGCGCGCTGCAGGCGCTCGGACCTGCCGAGTTGCTCGACCGATTCCGCCAGCACGGTGCGCTGGTCGAGGGCATCGATGCGCGCCGCGATCAGTTCGGCGGCGGCATCCAGGAGCGCGTCGTCGTCGTGCCCGGGCGGCGGCACCACTTTCAGGACTTCGCGTCGCGACAACGTGATCCGCAGCACGCGAGCTTCCGCTTGCCCGGGGGCGCCCACGTCATCGCGGTTGCGGCGTTCGATCACCGCGCCGGGAACGAGGTCCGCCAGCAGGGCGCGCGCAGCCGCCACCACCGAATCGAGGTCAGGCGCGGCCCAGAGATTTCCGCTGGCCTGCAGCAGCACCGTGGCGGCGGGCGCGCGGTGGCCGGCGGGATGGGCTCGGGGCAGAAGCTGGAGATGGGCGGCCATGGGCAGACCCTGTGTACGTTCGGTCGTCCCGATGGTTATCGGCACAAATCGCGCCAAGCCGCACCTTGTTTTTGTGATTTTTGGTTACACAGTCCGCAGCAGGAGCTTGACCTGGGTCAAGCCTTCGGCGTTCAGTGGCGCTCGCGCGAGGGCGCGATGCGTGGCGGCTTCGGATGCGGATCCAGCACGTAGGACACGCCGCCCAGTTGCCGCATCTGCTGCTCGATCCATGCGGCCCGGCGCTGGATGTACGGCGAAGGACGGTCGGCGTGCCAGCCGCGCGGGTTGGGCAGCACCGCGGCGAGCAGTGCGGCCTGGTGCGGCGTCAGGCGCGCGGCGGGTTCGCGGAAAAACGTCCGGGCGGCAGCCTCGACACCGTAGATGCCGTCGCCCAGTTCGGCGGTGTTCGCATACACCTCGAGCACCCGTCGCTTGGGCCAGGTGACGTCGATCAGCACCGTGAAGTACGCCTCCAGTCCCTTGCGGAAAAAGCCGCCGCCGCTCCACAGGAACAGGTTGCGCGCGGTCTGCTGGGTGATGGTGCTGGCGCCGCGCAGGCGCCCGCCGGCCTCGGCCTCGTCGATGGCGGAACGGATCGAAGCGATGTCGAAGCCGTGGTTGAACGGAAACGTCTGGTCTTCGCCCGCGACCATCGCCAGCGGCGCGACGGGCGCGATCCGGCTCCACGGCACCCACTCGTAATGGATCGCGAAACCGGGCTTGCCGTGCCACGCATGCGAAACCCTTCGTTCCAGCATGTAGGCGCTGGTGACAGGCGGCACGAAGCGCAGGAGCAGCACCGGCAACCAGGTGACCACCACGAATCCCGCCACGCACCACGACAGCCTGCGGAGCCAGCGGCGCGCGAAGGCTCGACGGCGCGCGCCGATTGCGGAACCGGTCATGCCGACACCATGCCTTCAAGGGAGGGGCAGCGTGCCGCGCGTCCAGACTTCCAGCGGCTGCGCCGGGGCGTACAGGAAACCTTGTGCGTAGCGGCAGCCCATCTTCAGCAGCAGGTCGCGCTGCTCGACGGTTTCCACGCCCTCGGCGATCACCTGCATCGACAGCAGGCGCGACATCGCGATGATGGTGCGGATCACCGCGTCGCTGCCGCCTTCGCCCTCGAGCGTCAGGCTGGTAATGAACGAACGGTCGATCTTCAGCGCCTGGACCGGATACTGGTGCAGGTAGGACAGCGACGAATAGCCCGTGCCGAAATCGTCGAGCGCGATGCCGATGCCGGCGCCGCGCAGCGTCTGCAGGATGCGCTTGGCCTCCGGCGGGTTCTCCAGCATCGCGCGTTCGGTGACTTCGACCCGGAGATTGGACGGCGACACGTCGTGGTCGGCCAGCAGACGCAGCAGGCGGCGATCGAGGTCGGGATTGCGGAAATGCCGGGCCGACAGGTTGATGCCCAGGAAGACGTCGCGGCCCAGCGCCAGTTCGCCCGCGTCCCGGCAGACCTGCTCGAAGATCTGCCAGTCGATGGTTTCCGACGCGCCGGTGTCCTCGGCGACGCTGAGGAACTCGGCGGGCAGCAGCAAACCGCGCTGCGGGTGCCGCCAGCGCATCAGCGCTTCGTAGCCCGCGACGCTCCCGTCGGCCAGGTTCACCACCGGCTGGTAGTACGGCACGAATTCGTCGCGGGTCAGGCCACGGCGCAAGTCGTTCTCGACTTCCAGCAGCGACACCGCCTCGCGGCGAAGGCCCTCGTCGAACACGGCATAGCGATGCCGGCCATCGGCCTTGGCGCGGTACATTGCCGAGTCGGCGTCGCGCAGCAGTTCCTCGGGGTGCTTGTAGTGTTCGGCAGCCAGCGCGATGCCGATCGAGGTGGAGGTGAACAGTTCCTTGGCCGCGAGGCGGAACGGCGCGTTGAGGTCATCGATGATGCGCTTGGCGATCCTGCAGGCCTTGTCGGCATCCGTGATCCCTTCCAGCAGCACACCGAATTCGTCGCCGCCGAGGCGCGCCACCACGTCTTCGGATTTGAGGCAGGCGCGGATGCGGCCGCCAGCCTGGAACAGCAGGTCGTCGCCGATCAGGTGCCCGACCGAATCGTTGATGACCTTGAAGCGGTCGAGGTCCATGAACAGCACGGCGAAGCCCTTGCCGGGGTCGGCGTGGAACCGCTCCAGCGCATGTTCGAGCCGCTGCATCAGCAGGCTGCGGTTTGGCAGACCAGTCAGCGAATCGTGCAGGGTTTCGTATTTCAGGCGCGCTTCGATGCGTTCGCGCTCGGCGATCTGCGCGCGCAGGTCGCGGTTGGCCAGTGCCAGCGCGCGGGTGCGCTCGCCCACGCGATGCTCGAGGTTGGAATAGGCGCGGCGCAGCGATTCGGCCGCGCGCACGCGTTCCAGCGCGTTGGCGATATGGTAGGAAACGAACGTCAGCAGTTCCTGGTCGCGCAGGCTGTAGTGGTGTTCCGGCGTGTAGCTCTGCACTACCAGCGCGCCGACCGTGTGTTCTGCGCACACCAGCGGCACGCCCAGCCAGCAGACCGATTCGGTGCCGTGCTGCGTCACTTCACCGGTGGCGCGCAGCCGTTCGATTTCCGGGATATTGGCCAGCAGCGCGGTGCTGTGTCGCAGCACGTACTCGGTCAGGCCATTCGCAAGTTTGCGCGGCTGGCGCTTCTGGTCGCGTTCGTCCACTGAATACGGAAATGTCAATTCCGCGCCGTCCTCGGACAACAGCGCGATGTAGAAATTGCGGGCATAAAGCAAACCGCCCACCACGCGATGTACGGCGGCGTAGAAGTTGTCGATACTGTCGGTGGTGGTGGCCAGTTCCGCGATCCGGAACAGCGCCGCCTGCAGCCGCTCGCCCCGCTGGCGCTCCAGCACCTGCTGCTGCAGCACGCGGTTGGCTTCGCGCAGCGCTTCGGTGCGCTCGCCCACGCGGTGTTCGAGTTCGGCATGGGCGAGGCGGCGTTCCAGCGCGGTCTGGATGTGCTGCGCGACGTAGATCAACAGCGCCTTGTCGCGTTCCTCGTAGTGATGCGCGTCGTCATAACTTTGCACCACCACGCAACCGACCACCTCGTTGCCCCGCAGCAACGGCACGCCCAGCCAGTCCACGCAGTCGGTGCCCGAACTGTGGAACGGGCCGCTGACCTGGTGTCTCAGCGAGTCCAGCGAACCCATCAGGGGCTTGCCGTCGCGGATCACGTACCAGGTGGGGCCGCGGTCGATTTCGTCCATCGACATGTCGCTGTGCGGATCCGGGATGCTCGGATCCGCGACGTCGGCGTAATACGGAAACCGGACGCTGTCGCGGGAGGCATCGTACAACGCGACGAAAAAATTCTGCGCGTACATCAGGGTGCCGACGATCTGGTGCAGTGCACCGAACATCGCGGTGATGTCCGCGCCCGCTGCGCTGGCCTGGTCGGCGATCGCGTACAACGCGCGCTGCAATTTCTCGGCGCGGCCGAGCTGTTCGACCGATTCCGCCATCGCGGTCTGTCGCCCGAGCGCGCCGATGCGTGCGGCGATCAGGTCAACCGCCGCCTTAAGCACGATGCCGGTTTCGGGGGAACCGTTGGCGGCCACCATCAGTGTCTCGCGTGCCGAAAGCGGCACCTGCAGGCGGTGATCGAAAGTTGCCGCGACGCCGGGTCGCTCGTCATCGATCGCGCAGCATTGAACGGTGGCACCCGGCACCAGCTTCGTCAGCAACGCGCGCGCGGCAACCACCACCTCATCCAGGGTTTCCGCGGCCCAGAGCGCGCCGCTGGCCTGCAACAAGGCGGCAACGACGGGCGGCTGGCTGGCCGGCGTGGCCAGATGGTGAACGTTGCCTGCCATGGATGGTCCAACCCCTGCGTTGGTGTGAGTGTAACGTCAGTCGAACGGCGAAAGGCATGCGCGAGTCAGAAATGCGCGTGTTGCAACGGGTTCCCTTCCGGTTCGTTGCGAGGTTTCCCTCGTGGGGCATCGCGGTCGGATGTGCGAAAGGTTGTGCGAGCCGAGGTGGGGTTCCTGACGTCTTCTGAATCCCGCACCGGTGAGTCCAGCAATTGTTAGCAAAATGTAATTTGGTGGCGTACAATCGGTTCCAAAGACGGTACGGTTTGGCCGTGCCGTGTGTCGTCTTGCGAAGCGGCAGTTTCGGGTTTTCCAGAATGCGTCGATATTTGGCCAATGCAGTGCTTGCCGGCTTGGGTTTGGCCCTGCCGCTGTGGGCGTTTGGCCAGACCACGTCCATGCCGGTGATCCCGCCGGTGCAGCAGACCACGCACGCCAAGAAGGGCGCTGCGACGGCACCCGTCTGGCAGAACGACGGCAACTCGCTTTCAGTGACCGCCAGCGGGCGGGCGGCTTCGACCGTGCCGACCGGGACTGCGGCATCGCTGGATGGCCAGGCGCATTCCGCGGGTGCAGGCGTCCATCTCACCACCAAGCCCGGTCTCACCGCGCACGCCAATGTCCGCGAAATCCGCTGGGCACCATTGGGTCCCGCCTGCGTGGAGGCATTGCCGGGCACGCCGGCAAACCCGACGTGCCTCAATCCCATGACCGACGGCGTGCAAAAGGGCGAAGTGGGCGCCGGTTTCGTCGCGCCGGGTGGCCGGTTCGACGTGTCGGTGGGGCAGTCCCACAGTGAGTCCACCACTGCATCCACCCTCGACCGCCGCGTCGCGCTGCCGCGGGTGCTGCCTGCGGAAGGGGGCGCGGATGTCGCCGCGCCGCTGTGGTTCCGCAACAGCACGTCCACCAGCATCAGTGCGAAGGGCCGGCTCGATGTCGCACCGAACACCAGCCTGGATCTCGGTGCGAGCGTCGGCCACGTGAAGTTTCTGCCCGGCTCGGGGCTGGCCGCCGATGACACGGTGGACCAGACCACCCTCAGCCTCGGGATCAGCCATGGCGCGGTGCGTGGGTCGATCGTGGGGCACGTTCTCGAGCCCAACCTTCCCGGCGCCGCGCTGGACCAGAACCAGCGCTGGAGCGGCGTCGACCTCGGCATCAGCGTGCGCCTGCCGTGGCGCGGCCAACTGAACTTCGGCGCCCAGAACGTATGGACCTCGGGCCGCTCGCCGCTGCTGTTCGGACCCGGCGCCGTAGCACCCGACCAAGGGCGAGTGCCGTACGTGCAGTACCATCAGGATCTGTGATCCTGCGCGCCGACGCGCAGCAAGCGTCGCCCATCGCAATTTCCGTTTCCTGGTCGCGCTTGGCGCCAAGTCGCCCGCAGGGCAGGGCATGAGCCAGGCTGCGTCCGCCAACGTCCATGAGTTGCTCCAGACAGCCGGCAACCTGATTCAGTCGGGTCGTCACGTTGATGGCGCGAAAGTGCTGAGGCGCGCACTGGACACCGCGCCTAGTGACGCTGGCGTGCTCGCGGCGATGTCGCAGATGGCAGTCCTGGCGCGAACATGGCTCATGCTGGGCCAGGTCCAGCTCGCGCTGGACGCTTTGGCGCCGCTTGCCCGATCTGAGCATGCCGCGGGCGCCATCTCGGTGTTGTACGGTCATGCTCTGATGACTGCGGGCCGCAAGGCGGACGCCGAGGGCGTGTTCCGCGACTGGCTGGCGAGGGAGCCGCACAGCAAGGATGCTGCCCTGCGGCTCGCCGCCGTGCTGACCGACAGCGGCAAACCGGCTGAGGCCGAAAAACTGATCCGGGATGTCGTGATGCGGCATGGCGCCTCGGCCGAAACGGCATTCGTGCTGGGCCGCGCATTGCTCGGGCTGGCGCGTTTCGACGAAGCCGAGGCCGAGTTCCGCCACGTCGTGCGTGTGCAGCCCGACCACCAGACGGCGCACGCCAATCTGATGGAACTGGTCTGGATGCGCTGTGGCGATGTTCGTGAGGCCTCGCGCGCGATCGATCGGGCGCTGCGCGCGCAGCCGCAGCTTGCCGGACTGCGTATCACCAAGTCCCGGCTGTTGCTTTCCGCACGCATGCCGCGCGAAGCGTTGATCGAACTCGACGCCGGCCTGGAGTTGGCGCCGAGGGATGCCGCACTGTTGACCGCCGCGATCACGGTCGCGCTGGAGGCCGGCGGCAAGCGGGCGATGCACTATGCGAAACGGCTGGAGGCGGGCGCTCCACAGGATCGACCAGCACGCGTGGCGCTCGGCAATGCTTATATGGCGTCGGGCCATTCACGGGAAGCCTTGGCGATCGCCGAGTCCCTTCACAAGTCGAATCCTGCCGACGGGCCGGCGCTGGCGATGATGGCGGATGCCCTGCGCATGCAGGGCGATCCGCGCTACCGCGAGTTGCTGGACTACCGGCGGCTGGTGCGTGCCCAGTTGATCGATGTTCCGCACGCATGGTCCAGCCGGGAAGCCTACATTGCCGAGCTGGTCGAGGATCTCCGGCGCCTCCACACGCTGCACGCGCATCCGATCGGAAACTCGTTGCGGGACGGCAGCCAGATCGAGCTGGGACCGGCGGATTCGCCGTTTGCCTCGATTCGCGCGTTCCCACAGGCCATAGATGGCCCTATCCGGCGGTACATGCAAAGTCTGGGCGCCGGCAACGATGCCATGCGCCAGCGCAATACCGGCCGCTATCGGATCAGCGGGATATGGTCGGTAAGGCTTCGGCCCCATGGATTCCATGTCAATCATTACCACCCGGAGGGCTGGATCTCGTCCGCCTGCTATCTGCACCTGCCGCCCGCGGTGAGCCAATCGGGTGGCGAGGGTTGGCTGAAATTCGGGGAACCCGCCTTCCCGACCTCACCTCCGCTGGGGCCGGAATATTTCCTGAAGCCCGAGCCGGGCCTGCTGGCGTTGTTCCCGTCCTACATGTGGCACGGCACAGTGCCTTTCTCCGGCGCACCGGAAGACCGCCGCCTGACCATCGCGTTCGACGTTGTACCAGTGCCCTGAATGTCGACTGACTGCCTAGACAGGCTTTAACACTGTTTTTACGAAATGGGGTAGGATCGGCATGTCAGCGTCTTCCGACGGAAGATGCCGATGGACCGAGGAGGGCAGATTTCAAGGTTGCCCGGGCGAAATTTGCAGCCCGGGATCATGACCTAGGGGGCGCATGCCGCGGGTTGCCCGTGTAACGCGGGGATTCCAAACGGGTTACAAAGTTGTTAGCATGCGGCCTGCCGAGGGTTCCAGTGAGGCCTCGTCGGCGTTTCTGACGGGGACCTTTCCCGAAACTGTTTCATACATCTACAAACGTTTGGAGAGTGCAATGAGACTCGACCGCAGTGAGCTGTCCAAGGCCGTGCAAACGGCTCTTTCGATGGGTGCCGTCGCTGCCGTGGGTGTTGCCGGTACTGCCTTCGCGCAGAACACCACCACGACGCAGAACAACCAGAACCAACCGCAAACCCTCCAGACCATCGTGGTCACGGGTTCGCACATCCGCCGCGTGGACCTGGAGACGTCCAACCCCGTGGTGGCCGTCACCGCGCAGCAGATCCAGCAAACCGGCAAGTTGACGCTGGGCGACGTGATCCAGCAATTGCCGGTAATCACTGGTGGTATCGAAACCCCGAGCGTCAACAACGGCGGCGGTTCGGGCCAAACTCTGGTCGGCCTGCGTGGCTTGGGTTCAAGCCGCACACTGGTGCTGATCGATGGCCAGCGTGTCATCCAGAATGACCTCAACTCGATTCCGGCGTCGGCTGTCGAGCGCATCGAAGTGCTGACCGATGGTGCATCAGCCGTGTACGGTTCGGACGCGATCGGCGGCGTCATCAACATCATCCTGAAGAGCAACTACCAAGGCGCCCAATTCCAGGCCAACTACGGCATATCCGATCACGACGACGCCGCGCGCCAAGGTGCCAGCTTCGTGTTCGGACAGACCTCTGACAAGGGCAGCATCTTGGCCGGCATCGACTATAACAAGTTCGATCCGCTGTACCAGGCCCAGCGCGATTTCTCCAAGAACGCGGTTTCCCTGACGGCAACCAGTACTTATGGGCCAAAAGGAGTCGCACCGGCTGGCTTGACCTATCTGGCAATGCCGGGATCGGGAGTCATTGCGTTGAGGGGTGGCTCGTCGTATGCGGCGCGCAACAAGATCAGCTATCCCGGTGCGCCCTGCACCCTGTCGCTGAATCCGAGCGCTGCCAACGCAACGACCAATCCGACTACAGCCGATTACCACTGCTTCATCAACAGCCAAGACAAGTACAACTATGCGTCGGTCAACCTGATCATGACCCCGCAGGAGCGCACCAACGCGTACTTCAAGGGCAT